>JAXEXP010000087.1:0-25402 GCA_034113365.1 Candidatus Spyradocola sp. | reverse complement strand
AGGGCTAGAACACTGCAGTCACCACTTAGCAGGTACCATATATGCTCTTCTTTTGCGCAGCTTTTCTTCTCTCAGAGAAGAAAAGCGCGTACCCCTCTCCCGTCACTCCCGTACCCAAACCGTCATTTCGCCAAGACCGCGGTTGGCCCAGGCGAAGTATGGGATAAAGGTGAGGGGGGCGGGGGCGGTGGTGAAGGCGGGGCGGGTGGTATAGAGGGCGGCGCCGGAGGGGACGAGGCGGGTGCCGGGGGCGGTGAGGGCGGGCAGGCCGGTGAGGGGCGCACCGGTGAGGGTGGTGCAGGAGATGGGGGCGTCCTGCGGTAGGGTGAGCAGGTGGAGGTTGGGGCCGTTGTCGGCCTGCTCGAGGCAGTAGACTAGGGGGCCGCGCATCAGGGCGACCTTGCCCAGATCCTGGCGGACGAGGGGGTTGGCGTAAACGCGGCGGATGGGCATCTCAAAGTCGAGGGTGAGAGCGTCGCCGTCGCGCCAGACGCGGTCGAATACGAGATAGCCCTTGTCCTCGGTGTAGGGCAGGGAGGCGGCGACGTCGCCCGCCCAGAAGGGCTTGCGCACGCGGAGGACCGCGGATTTTTCGGTTTCACAGGCGACGGTCAGCTTCACGTGACCGTCAAAGGGCACGCCGCTTTCCTGCGTCAGCACCATGCCGTCCAGCTGGACGCGCGAGCCGATGAACAGGTTGACCGTGACGCCATGGCCGTCCTGCTGGTAGATGTATTCGCCCAGGTCGGAGAGCAGACGGGCGACGTTGGGCGGGCAGCAGGCGCAGGCGAACCACTTCTGCCGCTCGGGCTTGACGTGATGCTTGCCGGGATCCTCGCGGCAGGCCTCGGGCAGCACCTCCAGCGGGTTGACGTAGAAGAACGCCTTGCCGTCCAGGCCCATGCCCGCCAGCACCGTGTTGTACAGCGCGCGCTCCATCACGTCGGCATAGATGGCGTCGTGATCCATCTGCAGCATGCGCTTCATGAAGAAGATTAGCCCGATGGAGGCGCAGGTCTCGGCGTAGGCGGTGTCGTTGGGCAGGTCGTAGTCGAAGGTGAAGGCCTCGCCCTCGTGCGTGGAGCCGATGGCGCCGGTGATGTACATGCGCTTGTCCGCGATGGAGCGGAACAGGCGGCGGCAGGCGGCCTTCAGCTCCTCGTCGTCCGTGCGCAGCGCGACATCGGCCATGCCGGTGTACAGATAGACCGCGCGCACCGCGTGGCCCACCGCGTCCTGCTGGTCGCGCACGGGCTGATGCGCCTGGAAGTAGCGCAGGTCGTAGCCGTCGTTGTTGTCCCAGTGGAAGGTGTCGCCGCGGGTCTTGAGCTCCTCGATGAAGAACAGCGGCTGCTGACCGCGCTGGTCGATGAAGTATTTGGCCAGGTCGAGGTATTTCTTTTCACCGGTGACGTCGTAGAGCTTGCACAGCGCCAGCTCCAGCTCCTCGTGGCCGGGATAGCCGGGGATCCTGCCGGGCTCGGTGCCGAACACCGTCAGGATGTAGTCCATGTAGCGGCACATCACGTCGAGGAACTGACGCTTGCCCGTGGCGCGATAGTAGGCCACTGCGGCCTCCAGCAGGTGGCCGGCGCAGTAGAGCTCGTGGCAGTCGCGGATGTTCTTCCAACGATTGCGCGGCTCCTTGACGATGAAATAGGTGTCCAGATAGCCGTCCGGACGCTGGGCGCGCGCCATCAGCGCGATGACCTCGTCGGCGGTGCGCTCAAGGTCTGCGTCGGGCGCGGTGCTCAGGCTGTAAGCCACCGCCTCCAGCCACTTGCCCAGGTCGCTGTCCTGGAACACCATGCCGGTGAATTCGCCCTGCTCCTCCCCCGCCGCGATGCGGAAGTTGCGGATGCAGCCGCTCTTTTCCGCGCCGGGGATGTTGTCGTTGAGCGCCGCCCACTGGTAGGGGATGACCTCGGTGCGCACGAGGGATGCGTACCGCGAGAAAAAGCCGTCCGTGATGCGCACGTCGGTCAGTGCGATGCCGTTGCTCATGTTTTACACTCCTTTGGGAGATTTTTTCCATAAATACAGTGTACCACAGCCGCAGTACGGTGTAAAGGCGCGTTAAAATTCTTTGAAGTTCAAAATAACCGTGGACAACGGGATGCGGATGGGCTATAATTTCTATTCGACGCAGGTAGAAAGAGAGGGCCGCACATGGACGATACGGAACACACACTCAACCGCTTTCTGGTGCAGGCCTTTCACGAGCTGCTGCGCGCCGAGGAGCGGTGTCTGTCCACGGGAAGTTTTGACGATCTGTCGCTCAAGGAGCTGCACGTCATCGAGGTGGCGGCGCTGTGCGCCGGGGAGGGCGACAGCCGGGCCACGCGCGTGGCGCAGCGGCTGGGCGTGACGCCGGGCACGCTGACCACCGCCGTGACGCTGCTGGAGCAGAAGGGCTATCTGCTGCGCACGCGCGATGAGAAGGACCGCCGCGTAAAGCGCATCAAGCTGACAGAGCGCGGCAGGCTGGCAAACGAGACGCACCGCGCGTTTCACGAGGAAATGGTGCGGCAGGTGCTCAGCGAGCTGAGCGAAGAGGACGCGCGGGTGTTCATGCGCGGACTGGAGAGCGTCAGCCGGTTCTTTGCAAACAAAAAATGAAAAGGGGTTCACGCCACTATGAGAATTATCACCGACAGCACGTCCGACCTGACGCCTGAGCTGTGTTCGCAGCTGGGCGTGGATCTGGTCATCCCCATGAAGATCACCATCGACGGCCGGGAGTTCCTGGACAAGGTGGACATCACCGACGAGCAGTTCTACAACGAGCTGCTGCCGGGCTGCAAGGAGCTGCCCAAGACCAGCCAGACCACAGTCAACGACTTTATCGAGGTCTATGAGAAGTTCCCGGGCGAGGAGCTGCTGGTGCTGCCTATCTCCTCCGGCCTGTCCGGCTCCTACAACTCCGCGTGCGTGGCGGCGGAGATGTCGGGCCGTGCGGACATCCATGTGGTGGACGACAAGGCGACGGCGCTAGCGCTGGCGCTGATGGTGCGCATCGCCTGTCAGCGGCGCGACGAGGGAAAGAACGCTGCTCAGATCAAGCGCGAGCTGGAGGAGCTGTCCGGCCGCGTGCGCGTGTACGCGCCGGTGGAGACGCTGCACTACCTGGTGATGGGCGGCAGGCTGTCCAAGGTGGC
Organism: Candidatus Spyradocola sp.; assembly: GCA_034113365.1. Taxonomy (GTDB): domain Bacteria; phylum Bacillota; class Clostridia; order Christensenellales; family UBA1750; genus Spyradocola. The sequence goes on along the minus strand of JAXEXP010000087.1, from coordinate 22,244 downwards.
GGGGTTTGTGGGCGCGGCGCTCAATCTCAAGCCCGTCATCTGCCTAAAGGACGGCGTACTCACCGCGGTGGGCAAGGCGCGCGGCACCAAGGCGGCGGCGCGGCTGGTGCGCGAGCTGGTGGATGCGCACGAGCAGATCGACCTGAGCTACCCGGTGCACTTTGGCAGCGCGTTCAACCCCGAGGGCGTGCGCATGCTGCGCGAGGCCTTCCCCGAGGTGCCCGCGGACGCGCTGGAGCTGACGGTGGGCTGCATCGTGGGCACGCACACCGGCCCGGGCGTGTTCGCCATCTCCTTCATCTCGGGCAAATAAGGCACACATATATTGGAAACAAAAGGGGCTTCCCGCGCGTTTTTTCTGCGAAGAATCAACGCACGGGGAGCTTTTTATATGAAGAAATACGATGCGATCATCGTGGGCGCGGGTCCTGCAGGAAGCACGCTGGCGCGGCTGCTGCCAAAGGATTGGAAGATATTGCTCATCGACGGGCGGGTTCCGGGCGGCAAGCCCTGCGGCGGACTGCTGGCGCCCGACGCGCAGAAGGCGCTGGCGCGGTTCGACCTGACGCTGCCCAAGGCGGTGCTGGTGGACCCGCAGATCTTCTCCGTCAAGACCATTGATGTGGCGACGGGGCTGGTGCGGTGGTATCCGCGGACGTATCTGAACGTCAACCGCGACGCGTTCGACAGCTGGCTGATCGGCCTGCTGGGAGACAATGTGCAGGTGGTGTGCGGGCGGTGCGCGCGGGTGGAACGGCGGGACGGCGGGTACTGCGCGCACATTCTCGAGGGCGGACGGCAATGGTCAGCCTGCGCGCCGGTGCTGGTGGGCGCGGACGGGGCGGCGTCGGTGGTGCGGCGCTGCCTCTACCCCGCGCTGCGCACGCGGCGGTATGTGGCCATTCAGCAGTGGTTCGGGGCGGGCGCGGCGGCGGTCAACCCGTTCTACTCGTGCATATTCGATCCCCTGGCGACCGACTGCTGCTCGTGGTCCATCCACAAGGACGGGATGCTGATCTTCGGCGGGGCATTTCCCGCGAAGGGGTGCCGGGCGGCGTTCGAGGCGCACAAAAAGCGGCTTAAGCGGTTCGGGTTTGATCTGGAAAAGCCGGTGCGCACGGAGGCGTGCATGGTGCTGCGGCCGACGGGGCCGGGCAGCTTCGAGACGGGGCGGCAGGGGGTATATCTGGTGGGCGAGGCGGCGGGGTTCATCAGCCCCAGCTCGCTGGAGGGCATCTCCTCGGCGATGCTGAGCGCGGAGGCGCTGGCGGGCAGTCTGCGGAAAGAGAATCCGGCGCGGGCGTACCGCCGGGCTACGGGAAAGCTGCGCGTCAAGCTGCTGATGAAGAACCTCAAGTGCCCCTTCATGTATGTTCCCGTGCTGCGGTGTCTGGTGATGCGCAGCGGGCTGACGGCGCTGCGCGTGGTGCCCCGGTGAGGATTTTCCGCTTCCCCTGCAGCCGGTTCCGGGGCTGGGCAGACGCGCAACGCTGATCCTGGCGCACGGGAATGTGCTCCGGCTTTACGCACAGAAACATGTCAAAACGGAAACGCCCCGCCCTTCCGATGATACGATTGGAAAGGCGAGGCGTTGTCTTTTCAGGGCAGGGACATTCGATGCTTCCGGGGATGGGTTGATTGGGACGGACACCTCATCAGTCGCCTGCGGGCGACAGCTTCCCCTCAAGGGAAAGCCCAGAGACGGACAGCGTTGAGTGTCTCTGTTGGATATTGGACTGCCAAACGTCCCGCCTTTTCCAGCCGGATAGCGGAAGGGCGGGACGTTTTTTTGTTTAGTTCAGCTCGATGTCGAAGCGGAGGTGGTAGGCGCCGGCGGCGGGCATCTCGCGGCGGTCGATGCCAGTGGACCAGGCCATGTCGCCGCCGATGGGGGCGTGGGCGGCGTCGATGTGCAGCCAGACTTCGGGGCGGGCGGGCAGCTCGTGCTCGTGGGCGGCTGTGTAGTCGGCGATGGGGTTGTGGCGGGCGTCGAAGTGGACGTCCTGCTGCGGGCGGATGGTGAGCGTCGCGCCGTCGGCGTTGGCCAGTTTAATGAGGCGCGCGCCCTCGTGGCCGCCGTTCTCGCTGGGCGGGTTGAACGCGAAGTGCTCGGCGGCAACGGTGCTCTCGTACAGGCCGAAGGGGGCGCTGAGCAGGCGGTCGCAGTAGCTCTCATTGGGGCCGTGGCCCAGGTAGGTCAGCTGCTCGAAGCCCGCGGGCAGCTGCAGCTCCAGGCCGACGCGGGGCAGCGCGCGGAAGCCGCGGTCGACGTCGAAGTGGGCGTCGACGCGCAAGGCGTTGCCGCACAGCGCGTAGGTAAGGTCGACGAGTATGGTGTCGTCGGAGGTATAGGCGTATTTCGCCGTCCAGATGGGGCCGTTTTCGGTGTCCAGACGGGTAAAGGACAGCAGCTTCTCCTCCAGCGCGCGGGCGGGGGCAAACACGGGCTCCCAGCCCCAGCCGGGGATGCAGTCCAGGCCACTGATGGGGCGGTCGAAGCAGGCGGCGACGGGGCCGCTGAGGTAGGAAACGCCGTTCTTTTCGATGCCGGTCAGGTGGCCGGTGTGCTCGTCGAAGGTCAGGTGCAGGTTGTCCGTGGGCTGGGCGGGCTGCTGCTCGGGCAGCGCGGCCGCGCCGGGCTCCTGCGGCAGCTGCACAAGGCCCACGATCGCGTCGGCGTCGGCGAAGAAGGTGCTCGCGCGGCGGTGGATCTCGATGTTGAGGTCGTAGCGGCAGCCGGGCTTTTTGGCGTAGGGCAGCTCGACGTCCACCTCGGCGCGCTCGAGGGGGCGCAGCGCGGGGAAGTCCAGCTCCTTTTCCTTCACAACGACGCCGTTTTCCACCACCTGCCCCACGAAGCGGTAGGCGGACAGGTCGTGGACAGGGTCGCGGTTGATGACCACGGCGGTCTCATAGGGCGGGACGTTGTCCCAGGCGGAGCGGCGCGGGCGCGGGAAGATGCGCACGGGGCAGTAGCCCTCCTTGAGCTCATAGGCGACGGGCTTCCAGGTGAGGTCGGGCATGACGACGCCGTTGTTGGTCATGAAGTACGGGCAGTTGTCGTCGTGCACCTCCTCGCCGAAGTCGCCGCCGTAGGCGAAGAAGCGCGCGCCGTCCGCGGTGCGGCCCACCAGCGACTTGTCCTGCCAGTCCCAAACGTAGCCGCCCTGGAAGCGCGGGAAGCGCTCGAGCAGCTCGTTGAACTTCCACATGCCGCCGCCCGAGTTGCTGATCTGGTAGAGGTACTCCACCAGTATGATGGGGCGGTCGTCGCAGGGGTCGGCGAGCATCTCGAGGATACTCTCGCAGGTGGCGTACATGTTGCCGCGGATGTCGGAGATGTTCTTTCCGGGCATGCCCGCCTCGTACTGGCACAGGCGGGTGTGGTCGTACTCCTTGATGAAGCCGTACATCGCGGCGTGGTTGGCGCCGGTGCCGCTCTCGTTGCCCAGCGACCAGGAGTAGATGGAGACGTGGTTCTTGTAGTTGCACACCATGCGCATCGCGCGGTCGACGAACGCGGCCGCCCAGGCGGGGTCGTGCGTGAGCTGGCCCATGACGCCGTGCGTCTCGATGTCACACTCGCACACCAGCAGGATACCGTACTCGTCGCACAGCTCGTACCAGTCGGGGCTGTCGGGGTAGTGGCAGGTGCGCACGGAGTTGACGTTCATGCGCTTCATCTGGCGGATCTCCTCCAGCATGTGCGCGCGGGAGACGGTGCGGCCGCCCTCCCAGCAGTGCTCGTGTCGGTTGACGCCGCGCACGATGAGGCGCTGGCCGTTGAGCAGCACCACGCCGTTTTGGACCTCGACGGTCTTAAAACCGATGGAGCAGCCCTCGGTGTCCAGCACCTTGCCCGCTTTGTCGGTCAGCTCGATGACGGCGCGGTAGAGCGTGGGCGTCTCAGTCGTCCAGAGGTCTACACGGTCGATGTGCGCGCGAATGCGGCCGGTATTGGCGGTGGGGACTTTATCGGTCCGGTAGTCGGCGCGGGGCTGGACGTTTCCGCGGCCCGCGCCCACCTTTTCGCCGTTCTGATCGTAGATGGTCATGCGCACGCCGCAGTCCGCAAAGCCGGGCTTGCGGCTGACGGTGACGTCGCAGGTGACCTCGCCCGTGAGGTGGTGCAGGTCGGGCGTGGCGGTGATCTTGTAATCCTCGATGCACAGGAAGGGCTTGGAGATGAGCATCACGTTGCGGTAGATGCCCGAAAGGTACCAGTAGTCCTGATCCTCCAGGTAGCTGGAGTCTGCAAAGTGCATCACCTGCACGCACAGGCGGTTGAGGCCGGGGCGGGCATAGGCCGTGACGTCGAACTCGCTGGGCAGCTTGCTGTCCTTGGCAAAGCCGACGCACTGGCCGTTGAGCCAGACGTAATAGGCGGTCTCCGCGCCCTCAAAGCGCAGCACGAGCCGGCGGCCCTCAAAGCGCACGGGCAGGTTGAAGGTGCGGACGTAGCAGCCGGTGGGGTTGTCGTCGGGGATGACGGGCGCGTTGGGCTCGAGCGGGCCGCCTGCCTTGGGGCGGATATAGCAATCCTGCGTGCGGTCGAGCCAGGGGTAGACGGTGTTGGTGTAGACGGGCTTATCGAAGCCCTGCACCTCCCAGTTGCCCGGCACGTCGATCTCGTCAAAGGAACTGTCGTCAAAGTCCTCCTGCCAGAAGGGCTCGGCGTCCTCGGGGCGGGGGTAGAGCCTGAAGCGGTAGGTGCCGTTCAGCATCAGGACATTGGAGGAATCGTACACGCTGCCGCGCAGCGCCTCGCGCACCGAGGAGAACGCGCCCCAGCGCGTATGGGCGGGCAGGCGCGAGATGCTCAGCACCTCGGGCGTGCGGTAGTCGGGTGTATGGTGAAAGTCGGCGTAGGGGTTCATGGAAAGGCCTCCTAACTGTCAGGTTGTGGGATGGGTTTCCATAAGTATAGCAAACCCCGGCCGTCTTTTCAACCATGTTGTGGCCGCTGCGCCGTCAGCGGAGCAGCAGCTCAAGGTGCAGGCAGTAGAGCCTGGTGGTCTGCGCGGGGACATAGACCTCGAACTGCTGCGCGCTGCGGGCGACCTCGGTTCCGTCGAACGCCTCCACGACGTTGGCCGCGGCGGGCAATTTTACGGTATGGACGCCCGCTTCTTTGGAGTGGACGCCCACGAAGCTCTGGTTTGCGTAGACGATGATGTCTCCGTCCTCGATGTAGAGGTGCGCCCCGGCCAGCCGCGCCAGCGCCCGCAGCACGTGGGCCTGAACGGTGGGCGAGCCGATGTAGACCGACGTCCAGTCCGCGAACCGCTTCATCGCAAAGCCCGCCTGACCGCCCTCGACATAGCGCCCCAGCACGACGGCGTCCTCGTCCTGCGCGTACAGCACCGGGTGGATGCGGTTGGGGTCGGCGCGGAAGGGCACGCAGCCGTTGGTGCGGTAGGCAAAGCCGCAGTCGATCAGCCGGTCAAAGTCGCCGATCTCCGCGCCGTCCTGCAGGCCGGGGAGGAGAACCGACGCGCCCGGCTCGACGCGCATGCGCGCCCGCTGCTCCCGCATCTGGACGCCCATCCGAATGCCGGTCAGGTCGGACACGTTCTCCGGGCCGATGCTGCGCGCGCCGTCGGGGCGGATCAGGCCCGTGCCGTACATGAACACGAGAACGTTGCCGTTCTAATTGAGGTTGCGCGCGATGCGGCTGCGCTCGGATTCGTCCGCCGCGTACTGGTTGAGGAAGATGTAGAGCTTGTGATGCGAGCCGTCCAGCACGTCGTCGGTCTCGAAGAACTCCACGGGCGCGCCGATCCGCGGCAGCTCGTGGATGCGGAACCGGTCGATGGCGGCGTGCATCAGCGCAAACGGGAAGCGCGCGTGGATCTCCTCGGCGGTCTGCGCCGGCCGGAAATCGTGCTTGCCGAAGATGTCGCCCTCGTTGTGGGGCTGGGCGGGCACGGTCAGCAGGCTCTCCTGATCCACCAGCGCGGCGATCTGCGAGGCGCTGCCGCACGGCATGCGCAGGGCGCTGGAGCCGATCCGCTGCATGGCGCGCATCAGGGGCGCGAATTCGCCGTCGCGGTACTGCGAATCGCCGGAGGACCAGTCGATCCACCAGGCCTGCGTGCCCTCGCACAGCGGATAGACGAAGTCGCGCTTGAGCAGGCTCTCGGACTGGCTGACGGTGTTCATCGGGAAGCCGTGGTGGACGTGGGCACTGGGCGGGGAGTCGTGGATGAAGGTGTCCGCCTCGGCAAAGTAGAGCTTGCCGTGCTTCTGCAGGGACTTGACCAGGTAGCGCATGGAGGCGTAGTCGCCCGCCTGCTTATTCTCGTAGGTGTAGGGCGCCGCCCAGAAGTCCAGATGGGGGCAGTCCATCAGGCGCTTGACGCGGGTTTGGCCGCCCCAGAGCAGGTCCTGATTCTGGAAATAGCCCCAGAAAGAGCCCACGAGCGCATGATGGCCGCTCTCCTCCTTGCAGATTCTGGCGAAGGTCTCCAGCTTCTCCGCCACGACCTCGTTGTGGCACTCCGCGTAGTCCATCACCTGAGCGCTGCGGCGGGGATCCCAGAAATAGCCGTAGTCCGTCGTGATCTTCTGTTCCATGCCCGGGAGCTGCGCGTTTTGGAAGGTCACGCGGTCATCGTTCCACGCCTTTTGAAGCAGCGAGACGTCCCCGTGATATTTTTCCGCAAGATACCACCGGAAGGCAGTCTGCATGGCGGGGCTGTAATCCAGGCAGCGCTAGCTCTGGTCGTAGTCGCCGTAATAGCTGAACTCATACGAGTGCGGGAAGAAGAAGTAGCCGATGATCGTATCCGCAAGGTCGCTGCCGCTCACCTCGCGCACGATGGTGCGCAGCAGGCCGCTCACTTCCCGTTTCCAGTATTCCGACGCGAAGGTGTGGCGCGGCGTGTCGGGGTCCTTCAGGCCCATGCTCTGCGGCGCGCGCCAGCCGCCCGTCGTGCCGTCGTTGAACGTCAGCACGTCGCCTGGGTACTTTGAGGAGAAGCCCTCGTAGGCGCGGATGACGAGCCAGATCAGCGCCATCGCGCCGGGGACGCATTCGCGCAGCAGGCGGACGTCGTCGCGCAGCTCCTCTAAGAACGCGTCCAGCCTGCGCGGGTCGTCGAGGTTGATGCGGAGGAAATACAGCTTGACGCCCGATTCGCCGAGGCTTTTCAGACGCGCGGCGCACTCGGGGGTCTGGGTCTTGCCGCTTCTTGCCCACTGGTAGGTCATGGGGCCGTAGGGCTGGCCGTCGATCAGCAGCGTGGGCACGCCGCCCACTCGCTCAATGCAGGCATGCTTGCGCTTGTGCATGGTTCTTCCTCCTCTTTTTCGCTATTCCTTGACTGCGCCCAGCGTCAGTCCCGTCACAAAATACCTTTGAATGAACGGATAGATCGCCATGATGGGGATCAGCGCGATGATGATCTTGGCGGCGTTGACCGTCTCGCTGGAGAGCACGGACAGTTCGCGGATCTCCTCCGAGGTCATCGACTGGGCGTTGATGCGGACATTGAGCTGGTAGATCAGCGTCTGCAGGGGCTGGTTTTGCGGCTGATTGATATAGATCAGACCGTCAAACCAGGAGTTCCAGTGCCCGACGAAGCAAAAGAGCAGTACGGTCGCCAATGCGGGCAGCGAGACGGGCACATAGATCTGAAACAGTATGCGCAGCGCGCTCGCGCCGTCCACGGTGGCGGACTCGTTCATGTCGTAGGGGACGTTCTTAAAGAAATTCATCAGCAGGAAGGTGTTGTAGATGGGCAGCGCGCCCGGCAGCACCAGCGACCAGATGGTGTTGTACATCCCGAGGTTTTTGATGTTGATGAACGCCGGGATCATGCCGCCGTAGAACAGCATGTTGAACACCAGAAACCAGACATAGTTTTTTCCTTGGGAACCTGTTTTCCGGCATTGCAAGCGGGTAGACGGTCAGCAGCATCAGCGCCATGTTCAGCGCGCAGCCCAGCACCGCGCGCTTGACCGACACGAAGAACGCGTCAAAGAAGGTCGTGTCTGACAGCAGCTTGCGGTAGGCGATGAGATTGAAGCCCTTGGGAAGGATGTAGACCTCGCCCGCCATGACCTTGGCTTTGTCGCTGATGGAGATGATCAGCGTATACCACATCGGGTAGACGCAGACGAGCGCCATTGCGATCAGAAACAGGCAGATCAGCGCCTGAAACCACGATATTTTTGCACGCCTGCGGTGGGTTTCCACGGCCGGGTTCGCCGTCATTTCTCATTCCCCTCCTTTCAGAAAATGCGGTAGTCGCAGAATTCGCCGCAAGGCTGTAGGAGACGACGATCAGCAGCATGCTGATCACGGACTTGAACAGACCGATGGCGGAGCCCAGGCCGTAATTGATATTGAGCAGGCCGATGCGGTAGACGTAGGTATCGATGATGTCCGCGGTGGAATACACCGCGGGGCTGTACAGGTTGAACACCTGATCAAAGCCCGCGTTGAGCACGTTGCCCACCGACAGCGTCGCCATCAGAATGATCGTGGGCATGATGCAGGGCAGCGTGATGTAGTACATCTTCTGCCAGCGGTTCGCACCGTCCAGCGTGGCGGCTTCATAAAAGTTGGGATTGACATTGGCGATCGCCGCCAGGTAGATGATCGAGCCGTAGCCGAATTCCTTCATCACTTCCGTCAGGATCATCACGGGCTGGAACAGGTTTTCTTTGGAGAGGAAGAGGATCGGCTCCTCCATCCCCAGGGAGAGCAGCAGCCGGTTCAGCATGCCGTCGCCGCTGAGCAGAAAGCGGATGATGGACGCATAGATCACCCAGGAGACGAAATGCGGCAGACACACAAACGTCTGCACCACGCGCTTGATCCCGCCGGATCGGACTTCATTGAGCAGCAGTGCAAACGCAATGGACGCCAGCGTGGAGAATACGATCTTGCCCACCGCCATCACCAGTGTGTTCCGGATCACGATCCACGCATCGGGCGTGCCGAAGAACAGCGCGAAATTCTCAAGGCCCACCCATTCCGACCCAAACCAGCCCCTGTTGGGAACAAAGTCCTGAAACGCGACAAAAAAACATCGCACCTCCATTTTGACCTATTGACTTTCCGGGTGCTTCCTGCTATACTGAATTAGTCGCAGGTCGTGCGGCGATGGGGACAGACCAAATTCCTACACGCGGAGAGATGTTCGAGTGGTTTATGGAGCTGGTCTTGAAAACCAGTGATGTCGCAAGGCACCGGGGGTTCGAATCCCTCTCTCTCCGCCATCCCTGTTGAAACTCAATATGGAGAAGTACCCAAGAGGCCGAAGGGGCTCCCCTGCTAAGGGAGTAGGTCGGGATACCGGCGCCCGGGTTCAAATCCCGGCTTCTCCGCCAAAAAAATGACCGCAGCTTCGATGAAAGCTGCGGTCATTTTGTATTCATGGTATCCTGCGCTCAAAAGGGAGGTGCACTATGGAATTTGTGGTGATGGCTGTCCTCTTTTTTGTGATCATGGTTCCCCTTGTTTTGGGGATTTTGATTCCCCTGTGCAGGGATCATCGCAAGGCGGGCGGGGGGGTGGTCAACTGCGACGCCATGATGCGCAGGTTCGTTTACAGGGTGGAGCTTTCGAGGGAGGAGATCATCCGCCTGCTGAAAGCCGGGAACGATGCGGATGAGCTGCGCTGTGCGTTTGATGCGGAGCGGGATGTGGTGGAGATCTCGGAATACGGCTCCAGCGTTTTATATCATTATGAGATTCGGGAATGCGACGGTTTTTGCGTTCTTCGGCTGGAGCAGGCTGCGCTGATTTCTGTGAGCAGTCTGGTTCCCTTCAAGCTCAATCCGTTCATCGTAAGCAGGCTGCACGCGGAACCCCTCCCCTACGCGCAGTACGGCGGCTGAATTCGTGGTTTACGCCTGCGAGGCGAGGTAGGCCTCGAATTCCGGCGTGCGCGACCAGTATTTGACGCCCCAGTTTTCGAAGTTCCACTCGTCGCTGTACGGATTGCATTCGTAGTCGATGTAGTACAGCACGCCGTCCTGCACCACGAAATTGGTGGGGAAATAGTCGATATTCAGCCCGGCAGCGGCGGCCTGCGCGGCCATTTCGCGCACCTGGGCCAGGTACGAGGCGATCTGAGCGCCGCGCTTGACCCTTTCGCAGATGGTCTCGCCGCAGATGAACTGCTTTAGGATGCGCTCCTGCTCCATGTCGATCTCCAGCATCTCCGGGATACGGATGCCGGCCTGCCGCAGCCGCTCGTAATCGCGCCGCTCCGCCTCGATCTTGTTGCCAAAGGTGTAGTAATCGCAGGGCTCGTGGTGGATCTGCTTGAGCACTGCGGTGGCGTCGTCGCGCTGCGCCAGGTAGGAATAGCCGCCCTTGCCGTGGCCGAGCAGGCGCAGGATCGTCCATGCTTTGCCGTTGACCTCGATGGTTTCCATGCTGTCCTCTCCCCTTTTGAGTATTCGTGCAGGTGGTTTTGTTGATCATTTTGCAGTGGATGTGCTCGATTCATGAATATGTAAAGAAGGAATTGAGGGTCTCACTGGATATGATATACTGTTGTTAACGAAAAGTAAAGGGGGCAGGCAGATGAACGTCAAACGGCTGCTGACGCGGCTGGCGCAGGAGGCGCCGTGCCTTGTGTCGCTGCTGATCCTCACCGGGTTTGCGCAGCTGGTGACCGGATGTATTTATGGTTGGAAGATGCCGGTGAGCTGGCCGGTGGCATGCCTGATCTTCATCGCCATTGGCGTGGGGTGGGCACTGCTGGAGGTCTGGTGCATCCGCAGGAAGTGGCTGCGCGTGGAGCATCTGAGCTTTCTGAACATCGAGGCGTGCATTTTGTGTCTCCCCATCCTGCCATGGGTGATGATGGCGACGGGCATCGGGATCGAGGTGCTGATGCTCTGGACGCCGCTGCTCATCGTGCTCGCGGTGCGCCTCATCAGCTGGCGGGTCTGCAGGGCGGAGAAGCGTACGCTGCGGCAGGGCTGGCTGGTGTTGGGCGGCATCGTCAGCGAGATCCTCATGCTGCTGATCAGCTGGGGCTGCAGCGAGCTGGTCTGGGCAGAGAGCGCGTGGGTGTATCTGCTGCTGTTCGCGGCGCTGCTGCTGGGGCGCGTCGCTGTGGAGCGGCATCTGGTGCGGCGCGGGGTACTGGGGCGCGCGGAGCGGACGGCGCTGGCGTGGTTTGACGGTACGAACATCGCCACTGCGCTGTTCAATACGGTGCAGTTACTGTGCAGCGATCCGGCTTATCTGCCGGGCATGGCGCTGGCGGTGGGGCTGTGCGCGGTGATGGCCTGCGCAGCGGGATTCGCACGAAAACAGACAGAATGACAGCGAAAAGACCACCGGGGTATGCCGATGGTCGTTTCGCTTTGATGCGGTGCTTCAGGGGTGGGCTGCTGCTCGACGTTCACCTCATCAGTCGCCTGCGGGCGACAGCTTCCCCTCAAGGGGAAGCCAAAGGATTTGCACCGTTGCTGTCCGCGTAACTTTTCTACAAGACGGAATGACAGCGAAAAAATCACCGGGGTATGCCGATGGTCTTTTCGCTTTGATGCGGTGCTTCCGAGGTGGGTTGCTGCTCGACGTTCACCTCATCAGTCGCCTGCGGGCGACAGCTTTCCCTCAAGGGGAAGCCAAAGGATTTGCGCCGTTGCTGTCCGCATGACTTTTCTACAGACAGAAACCACCGGGATGCCGGTGGTCTTTGATATTCTGGGTGTTTGCGGTAACAATGGGGGCGGCTTTACGGCTCCCCTTGAGGTTCACCCGGAGGGGCAAAATCCTGTAGGTCGAGCGTTTTGCAATAAATGGTCCAGTGGACTGTTTCTTACAAATAAGCCGACCGGAACACCGGGCTTTCCCGAAAGGGAAGCACGGTGCGTAGCGGGGAGGTGTCGGCCCCGAAGAGAACCACGATAATCGAATGCGCGCGTTATCGGCTGGCGAGCGCCGCGTTTTTGTAGGCGTCGTCGTCGGTGACCTCGCGGATGACGCGGATCTGCTCGGGGAATGCGATGGGGGCCTGCTCGTCGCTCAGCTCGATCTCCGCGATGGCCTTGTCGTTCCAGAAGGGATAGAGGTCGATCTCGAAATACTGGTTCTCATAGGTGAGGCAGTAGCGCGTCTTACGGATCTGGCGCTTGGAGGTGTCGGCGTCCATCAGCAGACGCAGGTATTCCTGCTGCGAGAGGCGGCGCTCGATTTCGACGCGCTTTAGGTCGGACACGCGGCGCTTGGTGGTCTGGAAGAAACTGTAGCTACCGTCGGCGCCGCGCTGGCGGACGCGCACCTCGTCGCCGTTGGCGCTGTTGAGGTAGGTCTGGATGATCTCGATGCGCTGACAGGCGGGGTTGTTCTCCAGCCAGCTCACGTCCGGGTACTCGATCAGGAACTTGCGCTCGATCTCATACGGCTCGGGCTCGCCCAGGAACGTCGCGATCTCCTTGACGAGCCTGCGCATCTTCTCCTCGAAGGAAGTGGAGTTGTCGATGACGCGCAGGTGGGGGTGTCCCGTCCAGGCCGAGATCAGCCGGTCGTCCAGCGCAGCCGCCTGCTCAACGGTCTCGGTGCGGGCGGTGTTGTTGGCGGTGGTGTAGAACGCCTCGGCGCCCTTTGCGGCGGTGACCAGGTGGAACACGGCGTCGTACTGGTCGCGGAGGCTGACCTCGCTGGAGCCTGTGCCGGCCACGGCCTGTTCAAACTCCTCCGCAGTCATGTAGGCGCGGTTGTCCAGCACGCCGCGGTCGCAGACGATGAGCACCTTATCGGCGGGCATGGTGGCAGCGGCCTGCTCGAACACCTTCTCCTTCTCGATCTGCAGCCGAAGCTGGCACTTCTGGAAATCCGCGTTGCTGCCGCACGTCCACGGCGCGACGCCGCCCGTGATGAGCTCGGTGGCGGTCTCGGGCACGAACAGCACGCGGTAGCCCATCTGGGTGAACGCGTTCTGCACCCAGCTCATCGCGGTGGTTTTGCCCGCGCAGGGGCCGCCGGTGATCACGATCCTGGAAATCGTCATTGCGGGTTCTCTTACTCTGTATATTTTCTGTCAGCGCTGCTCGCCGAAGAAGAACAGTGCGACAGTGCCGGGGCCGGAGTGCGCGCCGATGACGGGGTCGATGTAGTGGATGAGCACGTCCTTGACGTGCAGGCGCTCGCGGCACTGCTGGGCGACGTACTGGGCGTCCTTCTCGCAGTCGCCGTGGGAGATGTAGATGGTCTGCTTCTCGGGGTTGATGGCGGACTGGGCCATGCGGTCGACCAGCGCGTCGAGCGAGCCCTTGCGTCCGCGCGCCTTGGCCACGTTGATGAGGCGGCCCTGGTCGTCGACGTGCAGTACGGGCTTGATGCCCAGCATGGTGCCCAGCACTGCGGTGGCGGCAGAGACGCGGCCGCCGCGCTTTAAGAAGAACAGATCGTCCACGGTGAACCAGTGGCAGAGGCGCAGCTTGTTGTCCTCCAGCCACTCCCAGGTGGTGGTGATGTCGTTGCCGGCCTCGCGGCTGAGGCAGGCGTAGGTGACAAACAGGCCCTCGCCCAGGGAGGCGCACAGCGAGTCCACGCACAGCACCTTGCGCTCGGGGTACTGCTTCTGCAGCGTCTCGCAGGCCTTGGCGGCCTCCTGCGCGGTGATGGACAGCGCCGAGGAGAACGCGATGGTCAGCACGTCCTGGCCGTCCTTGAGCAGCGGCTCGATGACGTCGATCCACGCCTGCGCGGTGGCGGCGGAAGTGGTGATGTTGTCCTTATTGCGCATCATGGTGTAGAAGCGCTTGAGATCATTCTCCTCGCCCTTGACGTAGCTGCGGTAGGGCTTGCCCTCCACCAGGAACTCCAGCGAGACGATATGAAGATCGTATTGGTCGATGACGGAATTGGGCAGATTGCAGGACGAATCGGTCACGATGGCAAACGACATATTGAATCCCTCCCGAGGTTATGGTTCCGCAAAATCTAGTTTTCGATATTAGGTTATCATATCGCATCCACTTTGTCAACTTCTTTTCGTTTCCGCTTGCCTGATTTCAGAAACTGTGCTATACTGATTCCTGACCCAATATGGGGAAAGGAGTCATGCGCATGAGCACGCCGCAGGAATCGCTTCAGCAGTGGACGCAACAGGTCCGGCACTATCACATTCCGCGCTATGAGGAGCTGCCCTCCATCGAGCTGTACATGGATCAGGTGGTGGCGGTCATCGACGACTATCTGCGCATCTTCCTGCGCGACGCGAAGGACAGGCGGCTCACCCCTGCGATGATCAACAACTACGTCAAGCTGCGCATCCTGCCGCCGCCCGTCAAGAAGCGCTACAACCGCACGCATCTGTGCCACCTGATCATCATCTGCCTGCTCAAGCAGGTGCTGTCCATCTCCGAGATCCGCGACCTGATCGCCTCGCAGCTGGAGGTGCACGACATGCAGACGGTGTACGACGACTTTTGCAGCATGCAGGAGCAGTCGCTGATCATCACGCTGGACAACGTGGATCTGCCCGGCGACGACAGCGTCCCCAGCTTTGCCTACGCGACGCTGCGCGTGGCCGTGCACGCCAACGTCAACAAGATGATCGCCGAAAAGATGATCGACATCCAGAACCCGCCGTCAGAGGAAAAGGAAAAGAAGAAGGACAAGGAGAAATAACCTTGCAGCTTGTCAAAAAAGCACTGCCGGACGGTCGCACGGCGTGACTTGAGTGCGTCTAGGGCGGAGCTGGTGCTGGACGGACACCTCATCAGTCGCCTGCGGGCGACAGCTTCCCCTCAAGGGGAAGCCATGGGTTGTATACCGCTGCTGTCCGCATAGGTTTTTCGATAGTCTGAGAGTATGATTTTACACATTCGCCCCCGAAGCGCTGAAAAACGCTTCGGGGGCGTTGCTTTGCGTCAGCCCTTGTCGTAGCGCGAGCCGGCCTGGCTGCCGAAGGTGTAGCCCTGCTTTTCGTAGAGGCTCATCCAGTCGCGCATGCGGGTGATGAAGTCGCGATTGGTGGCGGTCTTGCTCATCAGGGAGAGCAGCTGGTCGGTGGCGTCGGAGGTATTGGCCGAGGAGAGCAGCTTGCGGATGCTGAAGGCGCAGTCCAGCTCCTCCTTGGTCAGCAGCAGGTCCTCGCGGCGGGTGGAGGATTTGTTGAGGTCGATGGCCGGGAAGATGCGCTTTTCGGACAGTTTGCGGTCCAGGTGGATCTCCATGTTGCCCGTGCCCTTGAACTCCTCGTAGATGATGTCGTCCATGCGGCTGCCCGTCTCGATCAATGCGGTGGCGATGATGGTCAGCGAGCCGCCCTGCTCGATGTTGCGCGCCGCGCCGAAGAAGCGCTTGGGCTTGTGCAGCGCTCCCGGGTCGAGGCCGCCGGAGAGCGTGCGGCCGGTGGGCGGGATGACCAGGTTATAGGCCCGGGCAAGGCGCGTGATGGAGTCCATCAGGATGACGACGTCGCGGCCCTGCTCCACCAGGCGCTGCGCGTGCTCAAACACCATCTCGGCCACGCGGGTGTGGTGCTCGGGCAGCTCGTCGAACGTGGAATAGATCACCTCGCCGCTGATGGAGCGCTGCATGTCCGTCACTTCCTCGGGGCGCTCGTCGATGAGCAGCACCATGAGCTTGGCCTCGGGGTAGTTCTGCGAGATGGAGTTGGCCAGCTTTTTCATTAAAATGGTCTTGCCGGCCTTGGGCGGGGCGACGATGAGCGCGCGCTGGCCCTTGCCCACCGGCGCGATCAGGTCGATGATGCGCAGCGCGAGGTCCTGCTCGCCGCCCTCGCGCTCCATCGTGTAGCGCTGGTTGGGGAAGATGGGCGTCATGTCGTCGAAGCAGCGGCGGTCGAGCGCCTCCTCGGGCGGACGGTCGTTGATGCTGGTGATGTAGAGCAGTGCGCGGAACTTCTTGCCCTCGTTGTGCGTGCGCGCCTTGCCCCTCACCTTGTCGCCCGTCTTGAGCTCAAAGCGGCGGATCTGGGTATTGGCCACGTAGATGTCGTGCGGGCCGGGCAGGTAGTTCTGCGCGCGCAGAAAGCCGAAGCCCTCCGCGGTGATCTCCAGTATGCCCTCGCAGTCCTCGCAGTCGCCGTCGCTGAGCAGCTGGGTGACCTCGGGGTCGAGCTGCTCATCCGCAATGGGCTGCAGCCCTGAGCGCGGGCGGAAGGCGGGCGCAGCAGGCTCCTGCGCCGGCTGTGGGGCGACGTACTCCACAAAGCCGGTCGCGTCGCCCGGCTCCTTTTTGGGGCGGCCGCCGCGGCGCTTGGGGGGCGCGGGCAGCTCGCTCTCGTCCACCAGCACGCCGTTTTTCTCCATGATCTTGAGCACGAGCTCGCGCTTGGGGAAGGTGGTGGGCGAATCCACGCCCAGCTCCTTGGCCATCGCGCGCAGCTCCTGCAGCTTCATGGCTTCCAGTTCCTGAAATGTCACGGATGATTCTCCTTTCAACAGATGGGCAAAACAGAAGTGCATTTTGCTCCCGGAAAGACGGGGGCGCTCTATATTCTATGCCGTAAGAATGCGGTTTTATGCGTCAACCGCGGCATGAATGGGCTTTTGAATGAAAGGCTGTTTCAATGAAAAGATGCGTTCGGCTTTGATTTATCCGGGGAAGCGCGCCACGGCAACGTCGCGGGTGATGGCCTGCTCCACCCAGTGACTCAGCCCGTCGTAGGGACCGCCGGTCAGCGGCTCGAAGCCGGCTGTTGCGAGCATCTCGCGGGCGTCGGTCAGCGGCAGGGTGTTGGCGTTGAAGGACAGCGCCACCGCCGCGCCGGGGAAGAGCGTCTTTTTCCACGCCTGCAGCGCGCGGGCCATCAGCTTGTCGAGGCTGACGCGGCTCTGGCCGTCGCGGCTCTCGTGCTGCACGCCGTAGGGCAGGTCGCAGGCCAGCGCGTGGAAGCAGCGGCCCTTGTAGAAGCGGTCGGTCAGCAGCGTATCGCCCAGCGTCACGGTGAGGGTGCGCGGGTCCGCCTTGAAGGCCGCGTTGTTCTCGGCGAGTGTAAAGCGGGTCCTGGCGCCCGCATTTTTACCCTCCACGGTCATGGACGCGGACTCCATTTTGTGCTTTAAGTGGTTGTACTCGGCGTACTTCTTGACAAAGCGCGTCAGCTCCCCCACGTCGGTCTTGTCGATCTCCACGCCGCTCATGTCCCAGTTGCGGCGCAGGCCCTCAAACAGCGTGGTGCCGCGGCCACACATGGGGTCGAGCACGGACAGGGGCTTGTCGAACTTCTGCGCAAAATCCGAGGAAAACACCGCCAGGTTGAGCAGCAGGCCGGTGAACATCTCGTTGGTCTTGCCCTTGTACTTGAGCACGCCGGACAGGTCGCCGCCAAAGCGCAGGTCGCCGCCGGGCATCAGCGGGATCAGCGCCTCGCCGCGCACCTCGAACACCGCGTAGGCGCTGGACATCATCGCAAGCAAGCTGCGCATGCGCGCGTCGGGCTCGCCGGCCTCAAAGGTGAGCAGCTCCAGCCCGCCCATGCGGCAGGGCGCGACCTCCGTCTCCCCGCACACAGCGCGCAGCATCACGCGCAGCTCCGCCGCGGCGAGGGTCTTGATGGATTCAAAGTAGCGCACATTGGCATGCGGCCAAAGCAGCACCGCATAGGTCATGATTCAATTCCTCCAGTTGAAAAAACAAATAGCAGTTTACGCCTTTATTGGCAGTATAGCACAGTGCAAAAGCCGGAAACAACGCATTTCTGTTAAAAATAAACGGGAGACCTGTTATCAGGCCTCCCGCATGGGATTTAAATTTTAGTCCTGCACGAGCTCTGCGAGCGTCACGGTCAGATCGATGCTCTTGCTCTCGCGGAACACCGTGACGGTGATGGTATCGCCGATCTTATGCGCGTAGAGCGCCGCGCGCAGCTCGCTGAGGGTGGAGATCTCCTTGCCGTCGATGGCGGTGATGATGTCCTGCACCTGCATGCCGGCCTTGTCCGCGGGAGAACCCTCGGTGATGGTGGCGACCATGATGCCGCTGGGCACCATGTTGTAGTAGCCGGTGACCTCCTGGCCGGTGATGCCCAGGCCGGGGCGGGTGATCTTGCCCGTGGCGATCAGCTCGTCGACGGTGGCGCGCACCTCATTGATGGGGATGGCAAAGCCGATGCCCTCGATGGTCGCGCCCGAAGTGGTGGAACCGGAGGTCTTTCTGGAGTTGATGCCGATGACCTCGCCGTCGACGTTGAGCAGCGCGCCGCCGGAGTTGCCGGAATTGATGGCCGCGTCGGTCTGGATCATGGTCACCAGCGCGCCGTCGATGTCCAGCGTGCGGTTGGCGTAGCTGACCATGCCGAACGTCGTGGTGCCCGCAAGCTCGTCGCCCAGGGGCGAGCCGATGGCGATGACGAACTCACCAGTGCGCACCGCAGCGGAATCGCCCACCTTGGCTGCGGGCAGGCCGGTGCGGTCCACCTTGAGCAGCGCGATGTCCTGCACGGAGTCATAGCCGATGACCTTGGCGTCCACTTCCTCCTCACCCAGCAGCACGGTGACGCGGGACGCGCCCTCCACCACGTGGTAGTTGGTGATCACATAGCCGTCGGAGGAATAGATGACGCCGGAGCCGGAGCCCGCCAGCTGCTCCACCTGCTCGGGCTGCTGGTCGTTCTGACCGTTCTGGCCGCCGCCGTAGTAATAGTAGTAGAAGGGCCAGCCGCCGTAACTGTTGTTGTTATTGATGGTCACCATCTGGTAATTGTGAATGCCCACGACGCTGTTCTGCGCGGCGGCCACCACGTCCGCGATCTGGTCGGAGAAGGCGGAGAGCGTGGTCACGGCCGTACCTGCGGGCAGCTGCGCCTGCACCGTGCTCTCGGGCGTCGCCTGCGGCGTGGGCTCGGGGGTGGCATCAGGCGTGGCGGTGGGCTGCTGCGTGGTCACCTCGCTGCCCAGCACGGCCTGCTCCTGCTTATCCACGCCCTGATAGATCACAACGCCGATCAAAGCGCCCAGCATCAGCATGACCAGCGCGACGGAGATCAGCACAACGGCATTGCCGCCCCTGCGGCTGCCGCGGTTGTCATAATTGTTATAATCATTGAAGTTGCTCATTCCAAGACGCCTCCTTGCTGCCTCTTGATTTACTTACAGTATAGACCGCACAGATTGCAAATCTGTGAACGCTGTTTGAACATTCATGAAGCATTTCCATTTTTTTTCTGGCTTTCCTTGGCGCGGTCCAGCTGGAAGGCAAAGCGCGTGCCCTCGCCCTTGACGGACTCGACGGTGATGTCGTGCCCGTGCTGGAGCAGGATCTGCTTGACGATGGACAGGCCCAGGCCCGTGCCCTTGCCCGCGGTGTGCGCCTTGTCCACGGTGTAGAAGCGGTCGAACACGTGCGGCAGGTCCTTTTCGTCGATGCCCGCGCCGTCGTCGGCGACGGTGACGACGCACTCCGCGCCCTCCCAGCGCGTCTCCAGCGTCAGCTTGCCGTACTGCCCGCAGAACTTGATGGCGTTGTCCACCAGGTTGGACACCACCTGCTCGATGCGGTCCATGTCGGCGTGCACCATGCAGGGCTCGTCGGCGAACTCGGCCTCGACCTCCATGTTCTTCTCATCCAGCCGGCCCTCGTACTTGATGAGCACGCGGCGCATCAGCTCGTTGATGTTGAAGTCCACGGGGTTCATGGGCACGTTGCCCGACTCGATGCGGCTCAGGTCCAGCAGGTCGCGGATGAGGCGCGTGAGGCGCTGCGTTTCGTCGTAGACCACCTGCATGTACTTCTGGTGCTCCTCCTGAGGAATGGTGCCATCCAGCATGCCCTGCAGGTAGCCCGCGATGGAGGTGATGGGCGAGCGCAGCTCGTGGGAGACGTTGGCGACAAAGCCCTTGCGCTGCTCCTCCATGGTCTGCAGCGCGTCCACCATGCTGTTGAAGGCGCGGCTCACCTCGCCGATCTCATCGTCGGCATAGACGCGCACCTTGACGGACATATCGCCCTGCGCAAGCCTTTTGGCTGCATTGGCAAGCTCGGTCAGCGGCCGGGTGATGCGCACGGCGGTGTAGGCCGTCAGCACCAGGCCCAGCGCGCTTGCGATCATGGCTGCCAGCCACAGCTCGTGGAACAGCGGCAGAAAGCCCGTGTTGATGAGCTCCAGCTTTTTGTGGACGAACACCGCGCCCACGGCCTCGCCGCGCAGGCTCAGCGGCATGGCCACGGTGATGACGGGGTTCTTGCCAAAGTAGCTGTCAAACCCCGCATGGAACACCACGGGCTCGGCGCTCTGCAGCACGGTCTGCATGTAGGCGCGCATGTCGTCGTCGGTGAGGTTGGGGGTGTTCTCATCCAGGCCGGTGATGTTCAGCTGCAGGCCGTTGCGGTCGAGCAGCCACACGGAGGAATCCTGCGCCGCGTCGTTGATGCGCTCGATGAACACCTTGGAGCTGATCTGCCAGCTGTTGAGGTACTCATAGTTCTGCGCGATGGCCTGCGCGTCCGCCTTCATGCTCTCCACGCCGCTGTTGAGCTCGTTGACCCACATAAAGCGCGAGATCAGCGCGCCCAGCACCATCATCACGATCATCAGCACCGCCATGAAATTGACGGACATGCGCAGCAGCAGCTTATGAAACAAGTTACTTCACCTCAAACTTATACCCGACGCTCCAGATGGTCTTGATGTGCCAGCCGTACTGTTCGCAGTCCACCAGCTTTTCGCGGATGCGCTTGATGTGCACGTCCACGGTGCGGGAGTCGCCGAAGTAGTCAAAGCCCCACACCTGCTCGAGCAGCTGGTCGCGCGTGAACACCTTGTTGGGGTGCGACGCGAGGAAGTAGAGCAGCTCGAACTCCTTGGGCGGCATCTCGATATCCTTGCCGTTGTAGGTGACCAGGTAGGTGCTCATGTTGATGACCAGGTTGGGGAAGGCCAGCTCGCGCTCGGGCTCCACGGCGGTCTGCGTGCGGCGCATCACGGCCTTGATGCGGGCGATGAGCTCCTTGGGGTCGAAGGGCTTGGTCATGTAGTCGTCCGCGCCCAGCTCCAGGCCCAGCACCTTGTCGAAGGTCTCATCCTTGGCGGTGAGCATGATGATGGGGATGTTGGAGATCTTGCGCACCTCGCGGCAGACCTGCCAGCCGTCCATGCCGGGCAGCATGATGTCCAGCAGGATCAGGTTCGGCGGGGAGGCCTTGAACATCTTCAGCGCCTCGTCGCCCCGGTCGGCCATCATCACCTCGAAGCCTTCCTTTTGCAGGTAGAGGTTCACCAGCTGGCGGATGTTGGGGTCGTCGTCCACCAGCAGAATTTTCAGCATCGGCATGGTCGCATCTCCTTTCAGCTTTCATTTCAATTTACCATGCAGGCGTGAACCGCCTGTGAACATTCCTTGAACAATGGGGCGGAAGTCACTTCAGCGTCACGATGGTCACGCCGTCCTCGCCCTCGCCGTAGCGGCCCAGGCGGAACTCCTTCACGGCGGCGTGGGTCCTGAGGTGCTTGTGGATGCCCGCGCGCAGGATGCCCGTGCCCTTGCCGTGGATGATGCTCACGCTGCGCAGGCGGTTGAGCACCGCGCCGTCCAGGAACAGATCCACCGCCATCAGCGCCTCCTCCAGGTTGCAGCCGCGCACGTCGCACTCGGTCTCTACCGGGCGTGGAGCCACATGGATTCGGTTGCCGGATTTGGGCTGCTTCTTCGGCTTGTCGGGCTGGGCGGTGCGCATGTCCTTCAGCTTTGCCTTCAGCTTCAGCGCACCGGCCTGCACCGTGCACTCGCCCTTGGAATCGGGCAGGGTCAGGATTGTTGCCTTCGTGCCGAGGTTTGTAAGCTCCACGGTGTCGCCCACCTGCACGGTCTTGGGAACCTCGCCCACGCCTGCGGGAACCTCGATCTTCTCGGCGTTCTCGTCGATGGCGGACTGGAGCTTTGCGCGCATGGCGTGCAGCTCGTGCTCCTTCAATTCGCCGCTGTTCTTCTTTTTCAGGTCGGCGATCAGCTGCTCGGATTCCCGCTGGGCGCGCTGGAGGATGCGCCGGGCCTCGTCCTTGGCCTTGCGCAGGTCGCGCTCCCGGTGGGCGGCAAGGTCGCTGCGCAGCTTCTCGGCCTCGTCGCGCAGCCTCTGGGTCTCCAGATGGGCCTCCTCGGCCAGCTTGCGCTCCTTCTCGGCGATCTGGCGGTGGTATTCGGCGTTGGCGATCACGTCCTCGAAGCGCACCTGGTCGCCGCTGAGCTTCTCCTTGGCGCTGTCGATGATCTCCTCCGGCAGGCCCAGCTTGCGGGAGATCTCGAAGGCATTGGACTTGCCCGGCACGCCGATGGACAGCCGGTAGGTGGGCCGCAGGGTT
>JAXEXP010000086.1:0-13044 GCA_034113365.1 Candidatus Spyradocola sp. | reverse complement strand
CCGCCCGCCGCGTTTTTGGCGCGCCCCGAACCCCCGGGGGGGGTCCCGCCGCACCCCCCGGGGCCCGGGCGGGGGGCGGGCACGGGTGCGGGGGTGGGTGCACGACCGTTTCGCTGTGCGCCATCGCCGAAAGGGGGCAGTTTTGTGCACACACTGGTATTTTGCGGTTCCCCTCACGAGCACGGGGACACGGCCGCGCTGCTCGGCGCGTTTCTGGAGGAGCTTGGCGGCACAAATGAGGTCGTCTGGGCGTACCGCGCGGGCGTCTCGCCGTGCACGGACTGCCGCGCCTGCTGGAAAGCGCCAGGCTGCGCCATCCCCGACGCCATGCAGGGCATCTATGAAAAGATACAAGCCGCGGACTGCGTCGTCATCGCCTCGCCCGTGTATTATTCTGCGCTCACCGGGCCGCTGCTGTCGCTGCTCAGCCGGTTGCAGTGCGTTTATGCCAACAAGCGGTTTCTGGGTCATGCGCTGCTGACGGGGCAGCGGCTGGGCGCGGTGCTGCTGGCGGGCGGCGGGAACGGCCGCCCCGACCCTGCGCTGGAGACCGCCCAACACCTGCTGCGCGCCATGCACGCACGATGTGTCGGCTGCGCCATGGCGCTGCACACCGACGAGGTGCCCGCCGCAGAGGATGCGGATGCGCTGGAGACCGCGCGCGCACTCGCCAGGCGCGTCAGGGAGGAGAGAGCATGAGCGAAAGGATCATCGAGGTGGCCGCGGGCGTGCTCGTGGACGACGCGGGGCGCGTGCTGCTTTGCCAAAGGGGCTACGGCGCGCAGCAGGGCCTGTGGGAGTTCCCCGGCGGCAAGCGCGAGGCGGGCGAGAGCTTTGCGGCGTGCCTGGAGCGCGAGATCGGGGAGGAGCTGGGCATGCGCGTCACCTGCGAGCGCGAGCTGCTGCGCATGCGCTACGCCTACCCCGAGCGCACCATCGACTTTTGCTTCCTGCTGGCGCGCACGCACGGGCAGACGCCGGTGCTGACCGAGCACACGGGCGCGGTCTGGCTGGCGTTTGACGCCATCGGCGGGCAGCGGCTGTGCCCCGCGGACGCCAAGGCGTACGACATGCTGCGGAAGATGTCCAAATATGACGGATAAGCGAATATGTTGTTGACAAAGCCCGCGTGCGGCGGTATTCTGAGAGCATCAAGCACGCGCGCCCGCTCAAGGCGCCGGAATCGAGGAGGAACACCCTATGGACAAGGTCAAAACCAACCGCAACATGTGGCTCTACCTGCTCTTCACCATTCTCACCTGCGGCATCTACACGCTCTTCTTCATGAAGAAGCTCGAAAAGGACGTCAACACCATGTGCAAGGGCGACGGCAAGGTGACCATGAACTACTGGCTGGTGCTGCTGCTCAGCTGCCTGACCTGCGGCATCTGGGGCTGGGTGTGGCTCTATCAGGTGTGCGACCGCGTTTACAGCAACGGCGCGCGCTACGGCGTCAAGACCATCTGCTCCGGCTCGACCTACCTGCTGTGGGGTCTGGTGGGCTCGCTGATCTGCGTGGGCCCCTTCGTCGCCTGCCACAAGATGTTCACGGACCTCAACAACGTGGGCGCCGCCTACAACAACACGCTGGGTCAGGCCATGTAAACCGCCCCACCCGCACGCTTTTTTCGACCGACCAGACGGGCCGGCCTGCGCAGCAACCCCTTGCGCAGGCCGGCCCTTTGCCTGTCGACAAAGTCGACAGGCTCGCAAAAGATGAATCCTCATCTTTTGCAAATGGCAAAAAAATTCGCGCACGGCTACGCCGCACACGAATTCTTCTGTATCGGAAGCGATTTTCCATCTGCAAATGGTCTGGGAACGGATGGAAAAGAGAAGCCATCCCTCTTTATCCTTCCTATCTTACAGAAAATCGCTCCTCGGCGAGGTACACGCCCCCGCCTGCGGATGGAAGATGAAGGGGCTGCGGCCCCTTCATGCATCCCCGGGGAGCACATGCCTGTTTTTTGACAGGCTGCGGGCCGGCCTGCGCAGCAGCCCCTTGCGCAGGCCGGCCCTTTGCGCTTTGTAAAAAAGCGGTTTAACAAATGCTTCGGGTATGTTATAATAAAAGGCGATAACGGCCCGGTTTTGCGGGCGGGACGGCAGTACGGTTTGTAAGGAGGATGTTTATGGGCATTGTGGAGATGACGCTGCGCAATAAGGTGCGCGTGGGCGACGCGGTGGATGTGACGCTGATCGGCGGCCGCGAGCTGCGCGGCAGGATCACGGCGTTTTATGAGGACGGCTTTTTGATGAGCGACCGGGGCTATGAGCGCCCCGTCGCGTTTGCGGGCGTGGCCACGTTTTTGCCCACGTCCCTGGTGCAGCCCGATTGGCAGGAGGCGCAGGCGCCCGCGCAGCAGCCCGCGCCCGAGGCGGCGCAGCCCGCTGTGGAGGAGACGGAGACCGTCACGCAGGAGGAGGGCTGGGTGGAGCGCTTTGACGCCGCGGCAGGCGTGGGCAGCATCGTCATAGGCGAGCAGCATGCCGTCTTTGCCGTAGGCGACGTGCTCGACCAGCAGCTGGCCGACCAGCTGGCCGCGTGGTTTGGCCGGGCCATCCCCGTCCAGTGCACGCTGCACGTCAAGGGCGCGCTGCGCAAGGCCACCTCCATCACCGGCCGCAGCACGCCCGATAAGTACCGCAAGCCCGAAAAGGCCGCCAAGAGCGCCCCGCAGCCCGCCGAGCGCCACGGCTTTGGCGAGATCATCCATTTTGACAAGCAGGGCGGCTTTGGCAAGGCCCGCGAGGGCGACGTCAAGTTCCTGTTCAAGCGCGAGGACATCAGCAGCGACGCGCTGTGGAAGGAGATCATCCAGTCCGCCAACACCTGCGGCATCAAGGTGGCCTTCACCGCCGTCAGCGACGGCAAGCGCGTGCGCTACACCCGCATCCGCGAGCTGTCCGCGCTGCAGACGCCCGACAGCGTGGAAAAGCCCGACTTCACCGCCGTCATCCCGGTGGACCCCGAGGAGGACGTCAACCCGCTGGCGCGCGTGGAATTTACCGACGGCTCCACCCTCGAGGAGGAGGAGCTCTCGGGCTATGTGATGTTCTACAACGCGGACAAGCACTTTGGCCGCCTGCAGCAGGAGAACGGCGAGCGCTACTACTTCCGCGAGACCGACATCATGCAAAAGACGCTGCTGGACTTCCTGTGCACCCGTCCGGACGTGGCGGATACCGCCGTCACCTTCTCCGTCAAGCACCTGCCCACCGGCAAGACCGCGGCCGGCCGCGTCAAGTGGAACGCGCCGCGCCCCACGCCCCGGGCAGCCAGGCCCGCACCCGCGCCGGAAAAGCCCGCCGCCCCCGCGCCCAGGGAGGAGCCGCCCGCAAAAAAGGCCGAGGAGCTGCCGCTCAACCGGTATTGTGAGAACCTCTCCCGCCTGTGGCATGCGGACCGGCCCGGCCTTGCCGAGCGCCTGCGCGCCGAGACGGACGGCGCACAGGACGAGTGCGTGCGCCGCGACCTGCTGCTGGAGAGCGTGGCGCTGAGCGACGTGCTGCGCGAAAAGCGCGACGACGCCATGCTGCGCTACCTGCGCGCCTTCGTGCGCGAGGGCGGCGGCAGCCAGCTGGACGCGTTCCTGACCGAGGCCGTCTACGCCGGCAGCGATATGTTCGACGCGCTGACCGCGCTGTTTGCCGTGTCCGACGGCGCGTACAGCCGCCTGTGCGGGCTGATCGCCTCGGGCGACATGGTGACGCTGCGCGGCGAGATCCTCGCGCGCTTTGGCCAGGTGCCCGAGACGGCGCAGGGCCTGCGCGACCTGTGGCGGCCCCTGATCGAGGCCGAGCGCGCCCGCACGGCCTATGCCAACCTCCTGCCCGCAAAGGGGGCGCTGGAGGGCGTGACCGAGCCCGAGCGCAGCCGCTGGGAGCGCGTGCTGGACGCGCTGGAGGCCCGCGCAAACGGCTCCCTGGACGCCGCGCAGGCCGCGGAGCTTGCCCGCACCGAGCGCACCGCCATCTCCGCCCGCCCGCTGCGCATGGCGGTGGAGTGGATGCTGCCGCTGCTGGATCAGCTGGAGGCAGGCGCGCCCGGCCTCAACGCCCGCGCCGTAGCGCTTGCGGCAGAGGGCGGCGCGCAGTACGCCGTCATCGAGCTGCTGGGCAGCGCAAAACACGTCCATGCCGAGCTGGACGGCGCTTCGATCGAATTGAGCGAGGCTGAGGGCCTGACCCGCATCGCGCTGCCCTGCGCGCAGGAGAGGGCCGAACTGCGCCTGACCTGGGAGGGCGGCAGCGCCGTGCAGGAGCTGGAATTTGCCGCGGTGGACGTCTGCACCGGCGACGCCCGGCGCGCGCTGGAGAAGATGGAGGACTGCGGCGCCGCGGTGCTGCGCGGCGGCAGCCGCGCCGTGCTGGACGCTGCCGAAGCGCTGCTCTGCGCGGACGAGCGCTGCGCCGTGGTGCGCGTGGACGCCGCCGGTCAGGACGCCGCGGGCGTGCTGCGGTGCGCATTCGACGCGCTGCGCGGCAGTCTCACCCGCCGCTACGGAGAACAGACCATCGGTCTGTTTCACTTCCCCGCGCCCGAGGCGGCGGAAAAGATGGACGCCGACGCGCTGCGTGCGGAGCTGAAGGACACGCTGACGGGCTTTGGCGACATGCGCCTGATCCACGACGGCCTGAAGGGCGCGCACATCGCGATGCTGGTGGACGCCGACGAGCTGTCGCAGGCCGGCGCCAGGTTCGCGCTGGCCATGACGGAAAACGGCGTGCGCGCCATCATCGCCGCCGCGCAGTCCGACGCCCCGGCAGAGCTCGTGCTCGACGCCTGCCCCGACCGCCTGGAGGACGTGCTGCAAAGAGCGGGCCATCCCGGCCCCGCCATCCGCAGAGCCTGAACCCCACCGGGGAGAAGGACAACATCGGCGAACATTCCAAGCCTTCCCCTTGAGGGAAAACTGACACCGCAGCGACTGATGAGGTGTCCGTCCCGCACAACCCTCACCCCGGACGCACCGAAACACGCATCGCACAGCGTCTGCGGGGAAATACATTTATAAATAAGGAGATTTTGCCATGAGGCTGGATAAGTATCTGAAGGTGTCGCGCATCATCAAGCGGCGCACCGTCGCAAACGAGGCGGCGGACGCGGGGCGCGTCACCGTCAACGGCAAGGTGGCCCGCGCCTCCTACGAGGTCAAGGCGGGCGACGTCATCGAGATCCGCTTCGGCGAGAAGCTGACGCGCTACGAGGTGCTCTCGGTGCAGGACAACGTGGGCAAGGCGGACGCGGCGGAGCTCTACCGCGTCCTGCCCTGACATGGCGGGCGTATACGCCGTGATCGTGGCGGCGGGGCGCGGCGCGCGCATGGGCGCGGCAGTCAACAAGGTGCTGCTGCCCCTGTGCGGCAAGCCCGTGCTGCGGCGCACGGCAGAGGCCTTCGTTGGCTGCACCGGCGTGGACGGCGCGGTGGTCGTGGCGGCGCGCGAGGAGATCGGGGACGTGCGGCGGGCGCTTGACGGCCTGCCCGGCATCGTGGACGTCGTCCCCGGCGGCGACGTGCGCCAGCGCTCGGTGCAAAACGGGCTTTCCGCGCTGCCCGCGGACGCCCGCATCGTGCTGGTGCAGGACGGCGCGCGGCCCTTCACCTGCCCAAAGCTGATCCGGGACTGCATCGGGGCGGTGGAGAAGTTCGGCAGCGCCGTGGCGTGCAGCCGCGTCACCGACACCATCAAAACGGCGCGGGACGGCGTCGTCTGCGGCACCGTCGACCGCGACAGCCTGCGCGCGGTGCAGACCCCGCAGTGCTTCTTCGTGGACGATCTGCGCCGTGCTTACGCGCAGGCCGAGGCCGACGGCATACTCGTCACCGACGATGCCTCCGTGATGGAGCACGCGGGCGCGCAGGTGCATCTGGTGGAGAGCGCCGAGTGCAACCTCAAGCTCACCACCCCGCAGGACATGGCGCTGGCGCAGGCGCTGCTCAGGGAGAGAGAGAATATGGAAAGACTGCCCGCGACGGGCTTTGGCTATGACGTGCACCGGCTGGTGCTGGGCAGGCGCCTGGTGCTGTGCGGCGTGGAGATCCCCTATGAGCTGGGGCTGGACGGCCACAGTGACGCGGACGTGGCCGTGCACGCGCTGATGGACGCGCTGCTGGGCGCGGCGGGCCTGGGCGACATCGGCCGCCTGTTCCCCGACAACGACCCGCAGTACGAGGGCATCGACTCCATGCTGCTGCTGCGCGACGTGGTGCGCCGCCTTTCCGGCTACCGCATCGTGCACGCCGACGTGACCATCGTCTGCCAGAGGCCCAAGCTCAAGGACTACATGCCGCGCATGGTGGAGAGCCTGCAGGCCGCGCTGCCCGGCGCGCGCATCAACGTCAAGGCCACCACCACCGAAAGGCTGGGCTTTGAGGGGCGCGGCGAGGGCATCTCCGCGCAGGCGGTGGCCACGATATGGTGACCGGCGGCCTGCTGACCTGGTACGCGGACAGCCACCGCGACCTGCCCTGGCGCAGGGACCGCGACCCCTACCGCGTCTGGGTGTCGGAGATCATGCTCCAGCAGACGCGCGTGGAGGCCGTGATCCCCTATTACGAGCGCTTCCTGGCCGCGCTGCCTGACGTTGCGGCGCTCGCCGCCGCGCCCGACGAGCCGCTGCTGAAGCTGTGGGAGGGCCTCGGCTATTACAGCCGCGTCCGCAACATGAAAAAGGCCGCGAACCAGATATTGGAACGCGGCGGCTTTCCGCGCACGGCGGCGGAGCTGAAGAAGCTGTCCGGCTTTGGCGAGTACACGTCGGGCGCGGTGGCGTCCATTGCGTTCCGTCAGCGCGTGCCCGCCGTGGACGGCAACGTGCT
Organism: Candidatus Spyradocola sp.; assembly: GCA_034113365.1. Classification (GTDB taxonomy): domain Bacteria; phylum Bacillota; class Clostridia; order Christensenellales; family UBA1750; genus Spyradocola. Next base: position 6,220 of record JAXEXP010000086.1, on the reverse strand, counting down.
GCGCGTCTGGGCGCGCATGACGCGCACGGGCGAGAGCATCAAGCTGCCCTCCGTGCGCCGCAGATGTGCCGCAGACGTGCTGGAGGCCATGCCGGAGGACGCCGATCCGGGGCTGTACAATCAGGCGCTGATGGAGCTGGGCGCGACGGTGTGCACGCCGCGCAGCCCGCGCTGCAGGCTGTGCCCGGTGCGCGCCGGCTGCGAGGCCTTTGCCGCGGGCGAGGCGGAGGACTATCCCATCGCCGAGGCCCAGCCCGCCCGGCCCGTGGAGGCGTTCACCGTCTATCTCATCGTGGAAAACGGGCGCGCGCTGGTGCGGCAGCGGCCGGAGACGGGGCTGCTGGCGGGGCTGTGGGAGTTTCCGCATGATCTGGACGGCGTGCGGGAGCTGCCCTGCGAGCCACTCGAGGTGCGGCACGTGTTTACGCATAAGATCTGGCAGATGCGCGGGGTCAGAGCCGCGCTGACAGGGCCGTGCGCGGGCGTCTGGGCGGACAGAGCGCGCCTTGCCGCGCTGCCCATGAACTCGGCCATGGAAAAATACAGGCAACTATTGCTGGAAAGCGGGGATTTGACCGATGGAGGAGCTGATTGAGCTGCTGGAGAGGTTCCAGCACGCCTATACCGAGCGCGACTTCGGCGCGGCGGAGGCGTTCATCGCAGATGTGTTTGTGGAGCGCGAGCCCGTCTACTACGGCACCAATCCGGCCGAACAGTGCGTGGGCGCGGCGCGCATACTGCGCCAGCTGGGCTACGACTGGACGGCCTGGGGCGAGCTGAAGCTGGACTTCGACAGCCTCGTGGCGCACGATTACGGCCACAGCGCCGACTTTCTGATCACCGGTTACGTGGACTGGAACATCGGGGAGGAGACCTTCCTCAGCCGCGCCGTGATGGACGTCAAGGACATGGTGCTGCGCGGCGGCGATTCCCGCGAGCTGCTCTACGAGCTGAGCGCCGTCTCCACCAAAATGCTGATGGAGGCCGCCCGCGGCGAGCGGCATCTGCTGCCCGTGCGCATGAGCGGCATGGCCGTGCGCGAGCAGGGCAGGCTGCGCATCAGCCACATCCACCTGTCCTACCCCACGCAGGTCTATCCCGACTGCCGCGCGCAGAATTAGTTCCCGCGGCCGCCCGGGGCGGCCGCGGGGGCGCCGCACGGGTGTGCAGTGCGGGGCCGGGTGAGGCGAGTGCGGCGCGGCCGGGGCGTAGTGCCTCCGGGCATCCTGGGGCGGCCCTAGCGCGCAACCGCTGCCGACGCGCGCTTCCCCCTGGGGAAACGCGGAGTCAGCCGACAAGGGGGAGGACTGTGGTCCTTCGGCTCCTGCTGCCCGCCGATTGCCGCGCGCAGAATTAGTCCCGCGGCCGCACGGGTGTGCAGTGCGGAGCCGGGTGAGGCGAGTGCGGCGCGGCCGGGGCGTAGTGCTTCCGGGCATCCTGAAGCGGCCCTGGCGCGCAACCGCCGCCGGTGCGCGCTTCCCCCTGGGTCAATCTGATGCAACCCACACAATTTGCAGGAATAGACTGCGATTCGGTATGGTTTGGGCGAGAAAAAGGCGGATTTCGTCGCTTACGCGGCGCAAAATGGAGGGGGCGTCCCCCTGCGCGGCGTGACCCCGGAGAACCCCGGCGTCCGTTGAGGACGCCACAGACCCCGCAGCCTCTCCCCGTTCGGGGAGGGACTGCGGGGTCATGTTTTCACTCGCGGACGTGGATCAGCCCGGCCTCTGCGGCGCGCAGCGCGACGTTCCACAGAAAATAGTCGCGCCAGCTGTAGAGCGTGGAGCGCTCGATGTACAGGCGGAAGAGCACCTCGTCCGGCTCCAGTCCCTGCACAAAGAACAGCTCGAAAAACTCGCGCCGCTCCGGCGATGCGGCGGCGAGCGTGGATTCGATGCACTCCAGCCAGCGCGCGTCGGCCTGCAGGCTGCCCCTGCGCAGCGCAGCGGTGTGCATCAACGCGTAGCAGACGCGGTTGTGTACGGAGCGGGGCAGCATCATGGCGATCCTTCACCTCCTGTTAATTCTGCGCCGCCCGCTACAGGCCCGGCTCGTGGGTGCTGATGGCGCGCGCCAGCCGCCCGCGCCGCGAGATGAGGCACTGCGCCTCCAGGCTCCTGAGATGGCGCGCCACCGTGCCCGTCGAGCGCACCCCCACCGCTTCCGCAATCTCGCGCAGCGTGGGCGGATACCCCTTTTGCGCCACGCAGTCGTTGATGTAGTGGTAGATCATCGCGCGCGTGCGCCCCTTCGGACGCCTGACCTCGCTCTTCCGTTCCATAATTTTCCCTGCGCTCCTTTCTGTCGCGTTTCCCTTGAGCGGACTTCTTTGCCACTCTTTGTTGCAGATACAGTATAGAACACCAGTTCGGTTATGTCAACACTTTGTGGAAAATTATTATGAACCTTCCCAAAGCTATTGTGAAATGCGCCGAAATGTTGCATAATAGAGGCGGAGAGGAGGGAGCATGAGATGTTGAAGCTGCTCAAAACGCTGCGGGCGCAGCGCGGCATGACGCAACAGGAGGTTGCACAGCGCCTGGGCATCACGCGCCAGGCCTATTCCAACTACGAGGCGGGCCTGCGCGAGCCGGACTACGGCACGCTGTGCGCGCTGGCGGATCTGTTTGGCTGCACAGCCGACCGGCTGATGGGCCGCGCCGCCGGGGGAGCCTGCCCCCGCATCCCCATACTGGGCACGGTCAAGGGCGGCTTTGACCGGCTGGCCCAGCAGGAGTACGAGGGCTACGAGCCCGCCGACGTCGCCGCCCCGGACGAATACTTCTTCCTGCGCGTCACCGGCGACAGCATGGCCCCGCAGATCCAGGAGGGCGATCTGGCGCTGATCCACAGCCAGGACACCATCCGCAGCGGCCAGCTGGGCGTGGTGCTGCTCGAGGACGATGAGGCCACGCTCAAGCGCATCGTGTTTTCGGGCAAAAACGTGATCCTTCAGCCCTTCAACAGCGCCTATTCCCCCGTGGTGCTGCGCGGCGACGCCTGCCGCATCCTCGGCCGCGTGGTGCGCACCATCCGCCAGTGGCCGTAAACGTCCACAACAACCGAACATTCCCGCAAAAGGATGAAGCAGACCGCTTCGTCCTTTTTTATGCAAAAATCGGGAAAATCTCTACGTTATACGCGCGGATGCGCGAATAATCGCAGCACACTGTTCGCATAACGATGCGATATGCTTGTTTTGCAGGGCGCGGGAAAGGCGCGCGCCCTGACGACAGAAAGGAGGGATGACATTGAACACGGAGGAGAGAAAGACGCAGCTGCTTTCGCTGCTCGGCGACTTCTGGCGGGACAGCCGACCGCTGCGCGAAAAGTACGCGCGCAACCAGCGGCTGTACCTGGAGCAGGCGCTGGGCAGGGAGAGCGGCCGCGCAGCCCCCCGGACGGGCACGCCCGTGCTCTACGCGACCTACCGGCAGGAGCTGGCCGACGCGGTGGAGCTGATGCCCGAGGCGGTGTTTCTGGCGCGCAGAAAGGAGGATGAGCAGCGCGCCGACCGCATGACCCGCCTGCACCGCGCCGTGCTGGAGCGCATGGACTTTGAGCACACCTACATCCGGCTGTGCGAAAACCGCGCCCGGTTCGGCATGGGCGTGTGCGAGACGGGCATGGAGGCGGGCGAGGCGCGCGTGACGGCCTACGACCCGCGCTGCATCGTCGCCGACCCTGCGGTGGAGGACATGCAGGACGGCCGCGCGGTGTTCAAGGTGAGCTACCACACCCCCGACTACTTCCGCGCGCACTACCCCCGGCAGGCGCAGCGCATGAACGGCGAGAGCCCGTCGTACCTCACGCCGCCCGACGGCGAGCGCATCGCGCTGATCACCGCCTACTACAAGACGTGGAAGGACGGCGCCTGCGCCGTGCACCAGATGAAGATCGCGGGCGGGCGCGTGCTGTACGACTCGGCGCGCAGCCATCCCGAGGGGCTGTACCCCCACGGGGAGTACCCGTTCGTATTCTGGTACTACGACCGCCTGCCCGGCACGCCCTGGGGCTTCGGCGCGTTCGACTACCTCGCGCCGCTGCAGAGCTACATCGACAAGCTGGACACGCTGGTGATGCGCAACATCGCAAGATCCGCCCGCCCCCGCCTGATGGTCAACCGCGCCGCAGGCCTGGACGTGGCCGCGCTGGCCGACGAGGAGCAGGAGGTCGTGCTCGCCGACCGCATCGACGAGAGCGCCGTAAGATGGCAGGACTGCGCGCCGCTGTCGCCCACCGCCATGCAGATGCTGTCGGCTAAGATCGACATGCTCAAGTCCGAGAGCGGCCAGAACGCCGCAAGCCGCGGCGAGATGCCCGTCAACGCCGCCTCGGGCACGGCCATCTCCATGCTGCAGGCGGCCGGCTCCAAGCGCACCAACCTGCACCAGGCCACCATCAACCAGGCGTTCCTCAAGATGGTGCGGCAGATCGTCGCGAACCTCGCAGCCTTTGGTTCGCGCGATGCCAGCTACCGCACCGACGAGGGCTATGCCGTGCTGGAGCCGCAGGACGCGCCCGGCTCCTGGGAGTACGACCTGCAGGTGCGCCTGCAGCGCATGCCGCGCTACGAGAGCGTCTACCAGAATCAGCTGCTGCTGCAGCTGGTGCAGATGGGCGTGCTGCCCGCGGGCACGGCGTTTGAACTGATGGATCTGAGCAACAAGGAGGCCATCGTAAAGGCCATCCGCAATTCGGAAGGAGGAAATCAGAATGGAAACCAGCCGCAACCAGACGTCCCCGGCGACGGAGACGCTGCCCCTGCTGCGCCGCTTTCTTGAGCAGAGCGGGCTGAGCGAGACCGAGGCCCTGCGCCTGATGCAGGAGGCGGTGGACCGCCGCGCCCAGGTGATGGGCCGCGCGCGCCAGGTGGTCGCCGCCATCGACGCCATCGGCGACGAGCGCTTCACCATCGAGGCGCTGCGCAGCAACCCCGAGGCCATGCGCATGATCGAGGAGGGCGCGGCCGTGGGCGAGGTGTACCGCAGGTTCTTCCTGCGCCCCTTCGACCAGCCCGCGCAGGAGCACAGCGCCAACCTGGGCCTGGGCCTGTGGGACGGCGCGCTCACCCCCGAGGAGATCGAGCGCATCTCGCAGTACGTCTCGACCACCGGCAACCGCTACGAGCCCAACTGACGGGCGCATCCCAACGACAAACTAAGGAGGTAACAGGAGCATGACCACGCTCAACAAGTCCACCAACCAGAACCTGCACACCACGGTGCAGAACTACTACGACGGCAAACTCCTGATGGAGATGGAAAAGCAGCTGGTGTTCTACCAGGGCGGCCAGCGCCGCAGCCTGCCCAAGGGCAACGGCAAGGTGGTGGAGTTCTGGCGCTACCAGCCCTTCTCCGCGGTGACCACGCCGCTTAGCGAGGGCGTCATCCCCGACGGCCAGGCGCTGACCATGGAAAAAGTCACCGCCGAGGTCAAGCCCTACGGCGGCTACGTCGCCACCACCGACGTGCTGGACCTGACCGGCGTCAACACCCAGACCAACCAGCTGGTGCACCTGATGGCCAAGCAGGGCGCGCTGAGCGTCGACCACATCGTGCGCGACGTGATCTGCGCGGGCACCAACGTGCTCTACATGGGCGGCAAGTCCGCCCGCAGTTCGCTGACCTCCACCGACGTGCTGACGCTGGACGACATCCGCCGCGCCGTGCGCATGCTGGAGAAGGCGGGCGCGCCCAAGTTCAACCGCGGCGGCAAGGGCTACTACAAGGCCATCATCGGCTCGGACGCCAAGTTCTCGCTGATGGGCGACCCGCTGTGGGAGGACAAGGCCAAGTACCAGCAGGCCGAGCAGATCGAAAACGGCGAGATCGGTAAGCTCTTCGGCGTCATCTTCATCGAGAGCTCCGAGACGCCCGTCTACACCGAAGCGGGCTCGGGCAGCATCGACGTGGGCGCGGCGCTGATCTTCGGCGAGGACGCCTACGGCGTGGTGGACCTGGGCATCGTGGGCGCCTCTCCCGTGCGCACCATCGTAAAGCCCCTGGGCTCCGCCGGCACCGCCGATCCCCTCGATCAGCTGGCCACCGTCGGCTGGAAGGTGGACGGCTTCACCGCCGCCATACTCAACCAGAACTGGCTCGTCCGCCTCGAGCACGCCATCGAGGCCTAAAGCGGAACCGTCGCCTCGCAGCGCCATCCGCCCGGGTACGTGCGGGGCGACGGCAGGAGGTCCCCGGCACCCGTCGAGGGTGCCATC
>JAXEXP010000085.1:0-12725 GCA_034113365.1 Candidatus Spyradocola sp. | reverse complement strand
AGCGGATCGGGTAGCGTGCAGCCCTTTGCATAGCCCTTTTCATACAGTGCAAACGCCTTGTCCTCCAGGCGGAACATGTGCATCACATAGCCGATCTTTGCCTGAAAATTTCCCTTTGCCATTGAAATCTACGCCTTTCTTCTGCATTTTTGCGCCAAACGGGTGCGCCTGTGCGTCAGTTCCCGGATCTCTTCCGGATCCATCGTGCGGCCCAGCGCAAGGTCGGTATAGTACAGCGCGCGCTCGGGCGCGCCCAGCCTGTGCTCGTAGAGCTTAGCCAGCTCCACATAAGGAAAGATGCCGCCGCTGCCCGCTGCGATCATGTTTTCCATGAGCGCGATGGCCTCGTCCGTGCGGCCGCCTCTGCGATAGATGCGCGCCAACGCCTTGCCCGCCGGTGCGCGGCAGACGCCCTCTGCGACCTGCGTATAGCATTTCTCCGCCACGTCATAGCGCCCGGCGCGGTCGTACACGCGCCCCACGGAGAACAGATCCTCCATGTGCAGCTGCCCCTCCGGCTCGCTGTGCGCGTCGTAGATGCGGCGCAGAAGGTAGGCCATGCTCTGCACGTCCTGCAGATTGTGGTCGAACACGTCCGTCAGCAGCGCTTCATCGCGGGTCTTGAGGTACTGCGCCCACAGCGCGGGGATCTCGCTGCCCGGAATGTCGCCCTCGCGGTGCAGATCCAGCACCGTCTCCTCCAGATGCGTCAGGCTGCACTGCTTGAGCCGCAGCTTGTACAGCCTGCGGGCCGGGTGCAGCAGATCCAGATGCGCCATCCGGCCAAACGGCGCGTGGATACGGTTGAGCGTGCAGCGGCTCTCCAGCAGCGGCAGGTCGTAGCTGCGCCCGTTGAAGCTGACGATGGCCTTTTTGCCCTCGCACAGCGCGCACAGGCGCTCCAGCATGTCCTCTTCCTGATCGTAGTCGCGCATCCACAGCTGGGTGATCTTCATCTGCCGGCCTATGATCTCGCCCACGCCCACTTCAAATGCGACGGTGCCCACGCCGCGCGACAGGCCCGTGGTCTCGGTGTCTAGGAAGATCCAGTCCTCCGGGCGCAGCGTGCGGTCCGCAAAGTCCTCCCCGCCCAGCAGCGCGAGGATGCTGCCCTCAAAGCGCATGGACGGCGCATCCACGATGCGCGTGCGGAAGGCGCACTTGGGACGCTGCTGCACAGAAGGGGCGGCCTCCGCCTTCTTTTCCGCGGAGATCTTTTTAAGTCGTTCCCGCAAATTGCTCATCCAGCAGCCTCCTGATCAGCACGACCGCATCGCGCTTGCCGTTTGCAGACGGCGTGCCGATGCAGGACGGGCAGCCGTTTGCGCACGGGCAGCTCTCGATGGTCTCGAGCGCGCGCTGCAGCAGCACGGGCATCATGTCAAACGCCTTGTCCGCAAGGCCGATGCCGCCGGTGACGCTGTCGTAGAGGAAGAGCGTCGGACGGCCGGTGAAGGTATCTTTTACGTGGTAGCGGACGTGGATGTCGTAGGTCGCGCACATCAGGTACAGCGGCGCGAGCATGCTTAGCGCATAGGCGACGCCCGCCATCGCGCCCTGTGCGTCCTCCTGCTCCAGCCCCTCGAACAGCTCGTCGGGCAGCGCCATCCACGTCGCGGTGGTGTGCATCTCCAGCTCGGGCAGGTTGACCTCGCCGTAGCCGAGGTTCTCGTGCGTGTCAAACTTCATCTTTTTGAACATCGTGACCAGCGACGAGACCAGCACCTCGCCAAAGGAGCAGCAGCCGCGGCTCTTGAACTCGTCCAGCACGCGCAGCGACACGGAGAGGTCGGCGTCGGTGTAATAATCCACGTCCACGTGCTTGATGTAGGCGCGCTTCTGCTCAAAGTCCAGCTTTTCCACCTGATACTGCGTGGCGTTGTGGATGTAGATGGCGCGGTCGTGCAGCAGCATGGGCGCGGTGAAGCGATCCATCTCGCCAATGACCTCGTGGTGGCTGGGGTCGGTGATGTCGATGATGAGGAAGTTCTCGTCCAGCGCGGTGCGCAGAGAGATGTCGCTGGAGGGGAATTCCTCCGCCATCCAGTGGTACTTGCCGCCCACCTTGTGCAGGATGTGCTCCTCCTCCAAATAAGTCAGCATGTCCTGCGTGCCCTCGTTGCCGCCGAACAGCTCGTCCTCGGTGAAGGGCAGCTCATAGGCGGCGCACTTGAGGTGGTTGAGCAGGATGTAGATGTTGTCCGGATTGATGAGCGCGTGCTCGGGTGACTGCTCAAAGAAATACTCCGGATGGGTGACGATGTACTGATCCTGCGGCGCTGAGGACGCTACAAAGAACGTCGCGCTGGTGGATTTCCTGCGCCCGGCGCGCCCCGCCTGCTGCCAGGTGCTGGCCACGGTGCCGGGATAGCCGCACAGCACGCAGGCCTCCAACTGGCCGATGTCGATGCCCAGCTCCAACGCGTTGGTGGAGACGACGGCCTTGACGGTGCCGTTGCGCAGGCCCTTTTCGATGTCCCGGCGCAGCGTGGGCAGGTAGCCGCCGCGATAGCCGCGCACGGCGTCGTCGTTGCCCAGCACGTCGCGCACCACGCGCTTTAAGTAGGTGGTGAGCACCTCGACGTTGAGGCGGCTTCTGGCAAAGGTGATGGAATAGATGTCGTTCTGCAGCAGCGAGGTGGCGATCCTGCGGGCGTGATTCACGGCGCCTGCGCGGATGCCCAGCTGCTCGTTGACCACGGGCGGGTTGTAGAAGATGACGTGGCGCGTGCCCATAGGCGCGCCGCTCTCGTCGATGAGCAGAGAATTTTCGCCCGTCAGCCTTGCGGCCAGCTCGCCGGGGTTTGCGATGGTGGCCGAGCAGCAGATGAACTGCGGATGCGCGCCGTAGAACGCGCAGATGCGCTTCAGACGGCGGATCACATTGGCCAGATTGGAGCCAAACACGCCGCGATAGGCGTGGATCTCGTCGATGACCACGAACTTCAGGTTTTCAAACAGCTTGACCCAGTTGGTGTGGTGCGGCAGGATGCCAGAGTGCAGCATATCCGGGTTGGTGATGACCACATGCCCCGCCATGCGCACCGCGTTGCGCGCGTTGACGGGCGTATCGCCGTCGTAGGTGAAGGCCTTGACGTCCTCGCCCATGTCGGAGATGAACTCGTTGAGCTCGGCGTTCTGGTCGGCGGAGAGCGCCTTTGTGGGGAACAGGTACAGCGCGCGGGCATTGCGGTCGCGCAGTATGCTCTCGATCACGGGCAGGTTGTAGCACATCGTCTTGCCCGACGCGGTGGGCGTGACAATGGTGACGTTTTTGCCCTCGAGCGCCGCGTCCACGGCCTTGCGCTGGTGGGTGTAGAGCTGATAGATGCCGCGCTTGTGCAGCGCGCTGACGATGGGCGCGGACAGTCCGCCGGGGATGTCCATATAGCGCGCGGGCTGCGCCGGCAGCGTCTCCCAGTGCGTCACGCAGGACATGAACGCCGGGTTGCCGCGCAGCGCGTCCAGGTATTGATCCAGATTCATCCGTCCGCCTCCCATGAGCATATTCGTTCCCTTTATTGTAGCGCATCCGGCGTGTAAAGTAAAGGCGGCAAGCCCTGCCGCACAAAAAAAGAGCCGCAGCAGCGGCTCTTTTTCGTTGGCTTTACTTCTTGAGCAGATCGCGGATCTCGCGCAGCAGCACGACGTCCTCCGGCGGAGCGGGAGGTGCCGGCGGCTCGGCGGGCTTTTCTTCCTTCTTCTTGCGGTGCAGGCTGTTGATGAGCTTGACCATCACAAACACCACAATGGCGATCAGCAGGAAGTTGATGATGTTCTGGATGAACTGGCCATAGCGCACGGCGCACTCGGCGATCTCCTCGGTGCCGGGGGTGATGACCCACTTCCAGTCGGTGAAGTCCACGCCGCCGGTGATGACGGAGATGACGGGCATCACCACGTCGTTGACCAGGGAATTGACGATAGCGGTAAAGGCGGAGCCGATGATGACGCCGACTGCCATGTCGATGACATTGCCGCGGGAGATGAACGCCTTGAACTCCTGAAGAATACTGGTTGCCTTGTCCTTTGCCTTTGCCATTGGTTCCACTCCTCTTAGTTTATTTGAGGCTTACTTCTTGTGCGGGATCCAGCCCTGCGCGCACAGCAGCTCTGCGGACTCCACGCCGCCGCCCGCCGCGCCGCGCAGCGTGTTGTGCGAGATACACACAAAGCGGTAGTCGAAGATGGGATCGTCGCGCAGGCGGCCGATGCAGATGCCCATGCCGTTCTCAAAGTCGCGGTCCAGCTTGGTCTGGGGGCGGTTGTCCTCGGTCATGTACTTGAGGAACTGCTTGGGCGCGGAGGGAAGCTCCAGCTTCTGCGGCTCGCCCTTGAAGGTCGCCCACGACGCAAGGATCTGCTCCTTGGAGGGCTTGTTCTTGAACTTGACAAACACGGTGGCCAGGTGGCCGTCGGAGACGGGCACGCGGACGCAGTGCGCGGAGATCTTGGGAGAGGTGGCGTTGACGATGTAGCCGTCCTCGAGCTTGCCCCAGATCTTGAGCGGCTCCTGCTCGCTCTTCTCCTCCTCGCCGGAGATGAAGGGGATCACGTTGTCGATGATCTCGGGCATGGTCTCAAAGGTCTTGCCTGCGCCGGAGATGGCCTGGTAGGTGGACACCATCACGGACTCGATGCCGCAGGAGTACAGCGGCGTGAGCGCGGGGACGTAGGACTGGATGGAGCAGTTGGGCTTGACGGCGATGAAGCCGACCTTGGTGCCCAGACGCTCGCGCTGGCGCTCTATGGCGTGCGCGTGCTCGGGGTTGATCTCCGGGATGAGCATGGGCACGTCGTTAACGCCGCGGTTGGCGGAATTGTTGGAGACGACGGGCGTCTCGGTCTTGGCGTAGGCCTCCTCCAGCGCCTTGATCTCCGCCTTGGGCATGTCAACGGCGCAGAAGGTGAAGTCGCACTGCTTAGCGACGGTCTCGACGTCTGCGGCGTCGAACACCTTCATTTCGGCGACCTTCTCCGGGATGGGGGTCTTCATCGCCCAGCGGGATCCGACGGCCTCGGCATAGGTCTTGCCTGCGCTGCGCGCGCTCGCTGCCAGTACGCTGATCTCAAACCACGGATGGTTCTCCAGCAGCGTGATGAAGCGCTGCCCCACCATACCTGTTGCGCCTACGATACCTACTCTGTATTTCTGCATTGTTCCTGTTTCCTTTCCGTCGGTTTAGAGCGCCTTGGTGTCGACCTCTTCCTGCATCTTGGCGATGAGGTCCTCAACCGACATGGTGCCGATGGAGCCCTCCTTGCGGGAGCGGACGGCCACCACGCCCTGCTCGACCTCTTTGTCGCCCAGCACGATCATGTAAGGGATCTTCTGCATCTGCGACTCGCGGATCTTGAGGTTGATTTTCTCGTTGCGCAGGTCGATCTCGGTGCGGATGCCGGCCTTTTCCAGCTTGCGCTGCACTTCCTTGGCCGCCTCGTCCGAACGGTTGGTAATGGTCATGATGCGCGCCTGCACGGGGGCCAGCCACAGCGGGAAGGCACCGGCAAAGTGCTCGGTGATGATGCCGATGAAGCGCTCGATGGAGCCGAACACCACGCGGTGAATCATGACGGGACGATGCTTCTCGCCATCCTCGCCCACATACGTCAGGTCAAAGCGCTCGGGCAGGTTCATGTCCAGCTGGATGGTACCGCACTGCCAGGTACGGCCGATGCAGTCCATCAGGTGGAAGTCGATCTTGGGGCCGTAGAACGCGCCGTCACCCTCGTTGATGGTGTAGGCGACGCCCAGATCATCCAGCGCGCCCTGCAGGCCTTCGGTGGCCAGCGCCCACATCTCGTCCGTGCCGATGGAGTTTTCGGGGCGGGTGGACAGCTCAACGGTGTACTTAAAGCCGAATACCTTGTAGACCTCGTCGATCAGCTGGTAGACGCCCTTGATCTCGTCGCGGATCTGGTCGGGACGCATGAAGATGTGCGCATCGTCCTGGGTGAAGCAGCGCACGCGCATCAGGCCGTGCAGCGTGCCGGACTTCTCGTGGCGGTGCACCAGACCCAGCTCGCCGCAGCGGCAGGGCAGGTCGCGGTACGACCACGCGCGGCGCTTGTAGACCAGCATGCCGCCCGGGCAGTTCATGGGCTTGATCGCGAAGTCCGTATCGTCGATCTTGGTGGTGTACATGTTCTCGCGGTAGTGATCCCAGTGGCCGGAGCGCTCCCACAGGCCGCGGTTGAGCATCATGGGGGTCTTGATCTCCTCATAGCCGTGCTCGCGGTGGATCTTGCGCCAGTAGTCCTCCAGCAGGTTGCGCAGGATCATGCCCTTGGGGTAGAAGAACGGGAAGCCGGGGCCCTCGTCGCGGATGTCGAACAGGTCGAGCTCGCGGCCCAGCTTGCGGTGGTCGCGCTTCTTGGCCTCCTCCAGCTGCGTGATGTACGCGTCCAGATCGGCTTTCTTGGTGTAGGCGGTGGCGTAGAGGCGCTGCAGCATCTTGTTCTTCTCGGAGCCGCGCCAGTACGCGCCCGCGACGGACATGATCTTGAAGGCCTTGACATAGCCGGTGGAGGGCAGGTGCGGGCCGGCGCACAGGTCGGTGAAGTCGCCCTGCTTGTAGAAGGAGATGACGGCGTCCTCGGGCAGGTCGCGGATGAGCTCGACCTTGTAGGGCTCGCCCTTCTCCTCCATGAGCTTGATGGCCTCCTCGCGGGGCAGCTCAAAGCGCTCCAGCTTGTAGTTGGCCTTGACGATCTTGTCCATCTCCTTCTCGATGGCCTTGAAGTCCTCGGTGGAGAAAGCCTCGTCGGAGTCGAAGTCGTAGTAGAAGCCGGTGTCGATGGCAGGACCTATGGCCAGCTTCACATTGGGCCGGATGGCCTTAACGGCCTGCGCCAGGATGTGAGAGGCGGTGTGGCGGTAGACGCGCTTGCCGTCGTCGTCCGCAAAGGTGAGGAACTCCACCTCGCAGTCCTTGTCCAGGACGGTCATCAGGTCCTTGACCTCGCCGTCGATGCGGGCGGCCAGCGCCTCTTTCTTCAGTGCCTGCGACAGCGAGGCGGCGAGCTCCAGCGCCGTCATGGGCGCCTCGTACTCCCGGACCTCGCCTCTGAGCGTGATCTTCATATTTCGTACCTCCTTAAAGCTTGCATGCAATATAAAAACTCCGTCCCCCACAGCACAGTGCTGTAAAAGGGACGGAGTTGTTCTCCGCGGTTCCACCCAAATTGCCGCCTCCCAACAGACGCGGCCGCTTGAACGGGCGATAACGTGCCTTGCCCCGGCATGATCGGAGGCTGGTTTTCATCCGCAGGAGCCTTCACGGCGCGCTTTCAGCCACGGCGCGTCCTCTCTTTTGAGCTGCCTGTATGCGGACTACTCTGTCCTCGTCGCCTCATGCGATTAACTGGATTATAGCCCAAATGAAACGCGATGTCAATGGGCAGGGCGGCGGATTTTGACGGGAATCACAGTAAATTATTCGATAACTTCATGGATCAGAGGCGGCAGCTCGGGCGCATCGGGCGTTATGGCGACGGCGGAGCGCACCATGCGCTCGGCCTGCGCAAGGCGCGCAGTGTCGTTGACGTGCAGCGTCGCAATGGGCTCTCCGCGCGACACGCGGTCGCCGACCTGCTTGTACAGCACGATGCCCACGGCGTAGTCCACCTGCTCCTCCTTGCTCGTCCTGCCCGCGCCCAGCGCGTTCGCGGCAAGGCCCAGCGTCTGCGCCTGCAGAGCGGCGATAAAGCCGTCCTGCTCTGCGATCACGGGGATTTTCTGCGCCGCTGTGGGCAGTAGCGCGTAGTCGTGCAGCACGGCGGGGTCGCCGCCCTGCGCCGCAAGCATCTGGCCCAGCTTTTCCAGCCCTGCGCCGCTGTCCAGCGCGCCGCGCACCTGCTCGTATGCCTCCTCACGGTCGGAGCCGAGGCAGAGCATCACCATGCGCGAAGCGACCTCCAGACAAAGCAGGCTCGCCCGGCCGCGGTCGTGCCCCTTGAGGATCTCCGCCGCCTCAATGACCTCCAGCGCGTTGCCGATGTTGTGGCCCAGCGGCTGATCCATGTCCGTCACCAGCGCCATCATGCGCCGCCCCGCGAGCTTGCCGATGCGCACCATTTCCCGCGCGAGCAGCACGGAGTCCTGCAGCGTGGGCATCAGCGCGCCCGAGCCGGTCTTGACGTCCAGCAGGATGGCGTCGCATCCCGCGGCGATTTTCTTGGAGAGTATGCTGGAGACGATCAGCGGCAGGCTGTCCACCGTGGCGGTGACGTCGCGCAGCGCGTAGAGCACCTTGTCCACCGGTGCGAGCTCGCCCGTCTGCCCGACGATGGCGCAGCCGATGCGCTGCACCTGAGAGATGAACTGCTCCAGCGTCAGGTCCGTCCGCATGCCCGGCACCGACCAGAGCTTGTCCAGCGTGCCGCCCGTGTGGCCCAGCGCGCGGCCGCTCATCTTGGCCACGGGCACGCCGCACGCCGCCGCCAGCGGCACCGCCACCAGCGAGGTCAGATCGCCCACGCCGCCGGTGGAGTGCTTGTCCACCTTAACGCCGGGGATGGCGGACAGATCCGCCGCGCCGCCGGTGTGCGCCATCTCCAGCGTCAGCGCGGTGGTCTCCTCCGCATTCATGCCGCGCAGGCGGATGGCCATCAGCAGCGCAGCGGACTGGTAGTCGGGCACGGCGCCCTCGTACACGCCGCGCACCCAGGATGCGATGTCCTGCTGCGACAGCGCAAGGCCGTTTTTCTTCTTTTCGATGATGGAGATCATGTCCGCCATGAGGATTCAGCTCCTTTCCTGAGGTTCCAGCGCGGCGAGGATCGCGCGCCACGCGTCCAGCTTCTGCTCAAAGGTGAGCGCTGCCGCCGCGGGGCTGGTCGAGGGCAGCAGCGTGGTGGGGATGCGCTGCGCAACCGCTTTATGGTGGCGCAGGAACACCTGCTGCGACGCGCGCCCGTTGAAGAAAATATGCCCGATGGAGGGATTTTCATGCAGCAGACCGGGGATGTCGTTGGGCACAGCCTGCGTGATGGCGGTATCCAGACTGCCGGGGCGCACGCAGGAGGCCACGCTGTCCCACAGCGCGATGCCGTGCCGCTTGAGGCGCAGCAGGCGCGTTTCATAGTCCGTCGTGAACTCCTCCTCGAACAGTGCGGCCTGTATGCGCCAGAAGGCGTTGCGCGGATGGGCGTAATACTGCGTTTCCTCCAGCGACCTGACCGATGGCATAGAGCCGAGGATCAGGATGCGCGGGCGCCCGCCCACCACGGGCGGGAAGCCGAAGATGCGTGCTTCACTCATGCCTTTTTCTCCACGATCAGGCGGGTCAGCGCACAGGCAAGGTTGCCCAGAAGCGCGGCGGAAAACAGCGCGCCGAGTACGCGGATGAACGCGAGGTTCATTTCCCCGAACACCTCGATGCTCAGCGCGATGCCCAGCACCACCAGCAGCGCCGCGAACACGCATTGCGCGACGTAGGCCTTTTTCAACGGAAACACTCCTCTCCGAATGCAGCAAAGGGGCATCCGACCCGCGGACGCCCCCATTTGGTTGGGATCAGTCGTTTTCCAGCAGCTCGACGATGGTCTTGAGCTGATCCACTGCGTCGACGTACGCGTAGCGGCCGCCGGTGTATTCGCCCTTCTGCATCAGCTTCATGCCCTCGCCGTCCAGCGCGATGAGCTTTTCCTTCATGCCCTTGATGACGAACGCGATATGATGCACGCCCTCGCCCTTCTCGTTGAGCACGTCGCGCCAGACGCTGGGCTGCTCGTCAGGCTCGATCAGCTCGATGTCCAGCGTGTCGCCCACGTGGAAGAACGCCAGCTTTGCGCGCGCGGGGCAGGGCTTGCCGTTGTACTCGCCCTGCGTCTTGTCGATGGTGTCCGTAAGGCTCCAGCCGGGGTTGTCAACGCCCAGGAAGTCCGCAAAGGCCTGTGCGGTCTTTTCTACGTCGTTGACCACAAAGCCGATCTGCGTGACGATGTTGGTGCCCAAAATGCCCTTCTGCATGACGGTGAACCTCCCTGAATCTGTGTGTGTTCTGCAATTACATCTCGATCTCGAGCTTCTGCTCCTCGGTGTGCTTTACGACCACGCAGTCGTTGGCGTAGGTGCGCTCGGGCAGGATCACGAGGGTGGAGACGGGGCCACCCACCGCGTAGGGCGCGAAGTGCCACACACCGGGCTTGAAGGTGACCATGGTGCCCTTGGGGATGAGGAAGGCCTCGAACTTGTCGGCCTCGATCTGGCCGCGGTTGGCGGGCGCGACGTGCACCACGATGTCGCCGTCCAGCGGGATGTTGCCCTCCCAGGCAGCGGAGTGGTACTCGGAGATCTCCACGACGTTGGCGCGGGGCGCGACGCGGCAGATGGAGAAAGACGCGAGGTCGTGCTGTGCCAGAGGCAGCTGCAGCATGTCAGGCGTGAACACGGTGGGCGCGTCGCCGTAGAAGGAATCGGGGCGCAGCAGCTCCACATAGTCGCCGTAGGGACGGAAAGCTTCGCGGTCGAGTTTCTTAACCTTGAGTTTGAGCATGAGACGGTACCTCCATGATCTATGTATTTGGTGAAAAACGCGCAAGTGGAATCAGAGCGGGCGGAAATCGAGACCGCGTGCCGGCTTTCTGTCCTGCTGCGGCATGGGGACGGAATCGGGCACGCAGTCCTCCATGTCGATGCCGTAGGTGTTGGCCAGGGCCAGCGTGTTGTACAGCACGTCGCCCAGCGCGGCGCTGATCTCCCTTTCGTCCTCCAGCGAGTCCGCAAGGCGGCCGACGGCGCTCATCAGGCGGAGGATCTGCTGCTTTTCGCCCAGACGGCCCTCCCTGCGGCGCACCATTTCCTGCATATAGGCCAGCGTGATCTCATTTGCCATGGATAACTTCCTCCGGGAATGATCAGATGTAGTAGTCGCAGGAGACGGAGGTCTCCCGAACGGCGTGCATGTAGGCCTTTACGGGCTTGTGCACCGGGTGGTCGACATAGGCCTTGAAGTGCTCCTCGTTGTCAAAGGTGCAGGTCAGCGAAAGGTGATAGGAGCGCTCTGAGCCCAGAAAGTCCGTGCCGACCTCCAGTTCCAGCAGCCCCTCGATCTTGCCCTTCATGGAGCGCAGCATCTGCGCGGCGGCCTCGACCTTGTGCGGCCGGGCGTCCTTTAAGCGAAACATTACGATGTGACGGATCATGCGCAACCCTCCGTGACGTTCTTTTTATTTAGTATAGCATAAACTCATTGCAAAAATAAAGTGTGCATTGTATACTAAAAACAGAAAAAGTAATCTGCACTGCGACAGTCAAGGAGGTTGCACGTTTATGGCCAATGAGATCGTGGGCATCGCCGCCCGCATGAAGGAGCTGCGCGAGATCTGCGAGTTCACGCAGGAGGAAATGGCCGCCCAGCTCTACGTACCCGCCGCCAAATACGCCGCCTATGAGAGCGGTGCGATCGATATTCCCATCAGCGTGCTGCTGGCCATGGCGAGCGCCTGCCGCGTGGAGCCCTCCGCGCTGCTGACCGGCAGCGAGCCCAAGCTGCACGTCTACTGCCTCACCCGCGACGGGCAGGGCGTGGGCGTGGAGCGCCGCAAGGAATACCAGTACCAGTCCCTGGCCTACAACTTCGGCGGCAAGGTCGCTGAGCCCTTCATCGTCACCGCAGGCCCCGTGCCCGCGGGCACACCGTTGGTCGTCAACACCCACGAGGGGCAGGAGTTCGACTATGTGATCGAGGGCACGCTGCGCTTTGTGGTCAACGGTACCGAGCTCATCCTCAACCCCGGCGACAGCCTCTACTTCAACTCCGGCTACCCGCACGGCCTGCAGGCGGTGGGCACGGAGCCCGCAAGGTTCCTGGCCGTGGTGCTGTAACCGATCATAAAAATGGACCGCGATGGAGGGCTTAGCTTCCGCCGCGGTCCTTTTTTATTGCAGATTGACGGTGCAGGTCGTGCCGCGATTGCCCACGGCATACAGCGGCTGGCCATCGTAGCCGGGCAGGTGCAGCAGGCCCTCGGGCGTGACCTCGCCGTAGGCAAAGCCGCATTCCGCATCCGATCCGCCCCTGCGCGCAGTGATCCAGCCCACGGCGGCGTCAAAGCGCCCGTCGGACAGCCGCACGGGCTGGCCCTGAACCAGCAGCCGGAAGTTGTCTTCCCCTTCCGCAGGCGCGAGCGACGCGTTCACGCGCTCCGGGATGAAGCGCGGGCCCTCGCGGCGCGGGCCGTGCACGACGTAGATGAGCCGGTTGCTCCACGCCTTGAGGAACTGCTCCAGCGGATAGCGGCGCTCCACGGCGGCGTTTTCCTTGGCGGCGGGGTCGTGCACGATGGCGAACTGCTTCCCCTGCGCGTCGGTCTCAAAGCCGCAGAGCACCAGCAGGTGGCCGGGCGTATTGCAGGGTGCGTTCTCCACATAGGGCAGGCGCTCGTGGTTAGGGTCGTTGGAATAGCTCACCGACGCGCCCACGGCGTTGCCATTTTCCAGCTCCTCCAGCACGTCGTCCAGCGTGGCGTAGCGCACATAGGCCTCGTAGCCGTACGCGGCGGCAATGGCGGTGGAAAAGCACCAGTTGCCGCAGCCCTGATAGGCGCTGTCGTAATTGTGCAGCGCGATCTCCTCGGGCAGCACGGTTTCGCCCTTGCTTGCCAGCAGCATGGCGATGGTGGTGGCCGAGCAGATCACCCCGCCGATGCGCGGCGCGCGCACCATCTGCGAATAGCAGGGCGTGGGCGCATAGGCGTCGCGGTGGGCGCGCAGGGGCTCG
>JAXEXP010000084.1:0-9599 GCA_034113365.1 Candidatus Spyradocola sp. | reverse complement strand
CCCCCAAAAAACAAAAAAAGCGCCCCTGCGCCTCCAAAACTAAAGTGACCCTTGACCGTTTCCGCCTTTCTCGTCAGCCTCTTCGGTCAAGGGTCACTTCTGCTCGGTCTTGTTATCTAACATCAATTTGTTTACCTCTCTTTCATTTTATTTGGACGCTTCGTTCTCTTTCCTTGCCTTCCTTCGTTTGCTTGCTATTGCCTTCTGCTTTTTCTCTTACGCGAGATGCTTATCGTTTGGAATGGGTTTCAAGGCTTTGGAACGCTTTGTCCATCAAAGGGAGCTTCGATTTGTCCTTTGGATCCAGCCGTTTGATCTTCATCGTACATCCGTTTTCCCTGTAATTCCCGGAACTGTTTTTACGGGTCTGGTTTCCTGTCTCTGGAATCCTGCCTGGGGATGAATCAAACTAGTACATGGGTCTGATCCTCCGTTTTTCAGTTTTGAGCGCTACGATTTTGGTTTTCTGTACTGCACTTTTGCTATCGAATCGGCTGTTCCTTGGATCCTTTCTTCTTTCCCTTTGTTGATTATAATATACCACATCATTTCGCGTTTTACAACCCGGCAAACTGCATAAACTTATTGATTTTGTTTCATTCAATTCGGAGATTTTTGTGAAAACCGCCAAAAAACAGTGGACAGGCCTCACTCAACTATGATATAATAAATTCGTTGGGCGGCCGAAAAACGGCCGTTTTTTATTGGGCGCACATCCGCAAAAACCGCCCCGCGTGCCAGACCATTCCGGCGCGCGGGGCGATATTTTTTAAGAAGAATTACAGGATCACGTTGATCTGATTTCCGGCCATGAACTTGTCCAGGCTGTCAAACACGATTTCGGCGCGCAGGGCCATGGACTCCCTGGAGGCGAAGGCCACGTGCGGCGTGACGATGGTGTTGGGGGTGTGCAGCAGCGGATGGTCGGTGGCGAGCGGCGGCTCGGTTTCGAACACGTCGATGCCCGCGCCCGCGATGCGGCCCTCGTTCAGCGCGTCGGCCAGCGCCTGCGAATCCACCACGGGGCCGCGCGCCACGTTGATGAGGATGGCGGTCTTTTTCATCATCGCAATCCGCTTTGCGTCAAACATGCCGCGCGTTTCGGCGGTCAGGGGGCAGTTGAGGGAGATGATGTCGGCCTCGCGGGTGAGCGTGTCCAGGTCCACGAACTCCAGCAGCCCCTCCTCCACCTGCTTGGGCCGGTGGTTATAGGCGATCACGCGGCAGCCAAACGCCCTGCACAGCCGCGCGGTGTTCTGCCCGATGGCGCCCGCGCCCACGATGCCCACGGTCTTGCCGCGCAGCTCGGTGCCGACGAGCCCGTCCTTGGTCTTGCCCTGGCGGCAGCGCTCCTCCACCTGCGGCACGTTGCGCAGCAGCGACAGCATCATGCCCAGCGCCAGCTCCGCCACCGACTGCGTGGAGTAGCCCGACGCGTTGGACACCTTGACGCCCATCTCTCTTGCGGCGTCCAGATCCACATGATCCACGCCGGTAAACGCCACGTCGATGAACTTGAGCTGCTTGCAGGCGCGGATGACCTCGCCCGTAAGCGGCATGTTGGCGATCAGGATCACGTCGGCGTCCTTGGCGCGCTCGATCTGCACCTGCGGGTCGGTGTTGCGCTCATAGGCGTCGAACTCGTGCCCCGCGGCGGCCAGCCGTGCGGCATAGCGGTCCAGCAGCTGGCGCGGGATGCCCAGCGATTCCAGCAAAACGATCTTCATATCGGTCTCCATCTCCTTGTGTTTCGGGCGCAGAGCCCCGTTTGCATCCTATTATACTCCAAACCCCCGCAAGCGTCAAACGCGTGCGGGGGTCTGGCTCATTCCGGCAGCACCCGGCCGGGCAGGGCTGCGGCGACGGCGTTGGCTGCGGCCATGGATTCGCCGTAGCTCAGGTGCAGCTCTGCGCGAAGAATCTGCGCGATGTGTCCGGTGCGCTCCATCACGTGCTTGGCCACGCACAGGCCCTCCTCCGTCAGCTCGATCTTGCCGTAGCGCGCCTTGGTGGTCATGCCCTTTTCGTTGAGCACGTCCAGCATGCGCGAGACCGACGGCCGGGAGACGCCCAGCCTGCGCGCCACCTCCACGCAGCTGACGGGGCGCTCCGCACAGCTCGCTTCATAGATGACGGTCAGGTACTTGACGTGCGCTCCGGACAGCTCCGACGCCGCGCTCATCTGTGATGGCAGGCGCCCGCGTTGGGGCACCCCTCGCAGCCGCAGCCGCAGTCTCCGCCCGCGCGCCTGCTGCGCACGAGCCCCGCCGTCACAAGGCCCACAATCAGCGCCAGGGCCAGCGTGATGAGCGTAGTGGCAGGATTTTCCAGCAGAAAGCTGAGCATGGAAACCTTCTCCTTTCCCTCAGGGGCGCGTTACTTGGCGGACACCGAGCGCACGGTGCCGCGGTGAGAATCCTCGTATTTGTTCTTGCGGAAGAGCAGGTAGAGCACGCCGGCCAGCGCCAGGATCGCGACCACCGTGCCCACGCCGAAGTGGCCCGTCACCAGCATGCCCGCCTGGTAGACGATCAGCGAGGCGACGTAGGCGAACAGCGTCATGTAGCCGATGGCGATCCACGTCCACTTGGCGTTGTTCATCTCGCGCTTGATGGCGCCGATGGCGGCAAAGCAGGGGGCGCACAGGAGGTTGAAGATCATGAAGGTGTAGGCGGTCAGCCGGGTGTAGTCAGCGGCCAGCAGCGACCAGATCTCCGCGCCCTCCTCGGACACCTCGGCAAAGCCGTAGAGCACGCCGAAGGTGGACACCACGTTCTCCTTGGCGATCAGGCCGGTGATGGTCGCCACCGCGGCCTTCCAGTTGCCAAAGCCCAGCGGCGCGAACAGCGGCGCGATGAAGCTGCCGATGGCGGCCAGCAGCGAGGTGTTGTTGTCCTCCACCATGCCGAAGGCGCCGTCCGCAAAGCCGAAGCCCTGCAGGAACCACAGCACGATGGACGAGAGCAGGATCACGGTGCCGGCGCGCTTGATGAAGGACCAGCCGCGCTCCCAGGTCGAGCGCAGCACGTTGGTGGCGCTGGGCACGTGGTAGGCGGGCAGCTCCATGACAAAGGGCGCGGGGTCGCCGGCAAACAGCCTGGTCTTTTTGAGGATGATGCCCGAGATCACGATGGCGGCCACGCCCACGAAGTAGGCCGACACCGCCACCCAGCCGCTGCCGCCGAACAGCGCGCCGGCCAGCAGCCCGATGATGGGCATCTTGGCGCCGCAGGGGATGAAGCAGGTGGTCATGATGGTCATCTTGCGGTCGCGGTCGTTTTCAATGGTGCGCGAGGCCATCACGCCGGGGACGCCGCAGCCCGAGCCGATCAGCATGGGGATGAAGGACTTGCCCGACAGTCCGAAGCGGCGGAAGATGCGGTCCATGATGAACGCGACGCGCGCCATGTAGCCCACGTCCTCCAGGATGGACAGCAGCAGGAACAGGATCAGCATCTGCGGCACAAAGCCGATGACGGCGCCCACGCCGCCCACGATGCCGTCCACGACCAGGCCCGTGAGCCACTCGGCGCAGCCGACGGACTCCATCCACGCGCCGAGGTTGCCGCAGATCAGCTCGCCAAACAGCACGTCGTTGGTCCAGTCCGTGACCCAGGCGCCCACGGTGCTGATGGAGATCCAGTACACCAGCGCCATCACCGCCACGAAGATGGGCAGCGCGAACACGCGGTTGGTCACGACGCGGTCGATCTTGTCCGAGGCGGACAGCGCGTGCTTTTCCGCCTTCTTTTTGACGGCGCGCTCCACCACGCGGCTGATGTAGGCGTAGCGCTGGTTGGTGATGATGGACTCGGCGTCGTCGTCGAGCTCCTTTTCGCAGTCGACGATGTGCTCCTCGATGTGCGCGAGCAGCGCTTCGTCGAGCTTGAGCGCCTCCAGCTCCTTTTCGTCGCGCTCAAACAGCTTGATGGCGTGCCAGCGCAGCGTCTGCGCGTCCACCTTGCCCGCGATGGATTCCTCGATGTGCGCCACCGCGTGCTCCACGGAGCCCGTGAACACGTGGGGCAGCTCGCCGGCCTTGTGCGCCTGCGCCGCGGTCAGCGCCGCCTCGGCGGCCTTCATGGAGCCCTCGCCCTTGAGCGCGCTCATCTCCACCACCTGGCAGCCCATGGCCTCGCCAAGCTTTGCAAGGTCGATCTGGTCGCCGTTCTTGCGCACCAGGTCGATCATGTTGACGGCCATCACCACCGGGATGCCCAACTCGATCAGCTGCGTGGTCAGGTACAGGTTGCGCTCGATGTTGGTGCCATCCACGATGTTGAGGATCGCGTCGGGCTTTTCGCCCACCAGGTAGCTGCGCGCCACCACTTCCTCCAGCGTGTAGGGCGACAGCGAGTAGATGCCCGGCAGGTCCTGGATGATGACCTCCTTGTGGCCCTTGAGCCGCCCCTCCTTCTTTTCCACCGTGACGCCGGGCCAGTTGCCCACGTACTGCGCGCTGCCCGTCAGGTCGTTGAACAGCGTCGTCTTGCCGCAATTCGGATTGCCCGCCAGTGCGATCTTGACTTCCATTTGGTGCCTTCCTCTCTGCACGTCGTTGCGTTAGTTGTTTCTAACCCCGCGGCCTGAAAAAGACCGGCGTCCGCGCCGGCCGCAGGGCTAGCCGATCTCGATCATCTCCGCGTCGGCCTTGCGCACGCTCAGCTCGTAGCCGCGCACGTTCAGCTCCATCGGATCCCCCAGCGGGGCGACCTTGCGCACGTGGATCTCCACGCCCTTGGTGATGCCCATGTCCATGATGCGGCGCTTGACGGGCCCCTCCCCGTGCAGCCGCAGAACCACCACGGTATCCCCGACCTTTGCGTCCTTGAGCGTCCTCACAGCTTTTCTCCTCCTTTTCCCTTGTCAGATCATGATGCGGCAGGCCATGGTCTTGTCCAGCGCCACGCGGCTGTCCTTGACCCGGAGGATGAGGTTGCCCCCAAGCTCCGTCACCACCGTGACCGTCTCATCCACCACAAAGCCCAGCTCCGCCAGATGCTGGCGCACCTCGTCTTTGCCCGTGATGCGTCGGATCACCACGTTTTCCCCTGTCTTTGCCATCGTCAGCGGCATCATAACGCTCCCTCCATTCGGTTAGCACATTCTAACCATGGGCCGTAAAATTGGGTTAGTTTTCACTAACCCCGTTTGCTTGAAATAGTTTAGCATGACTAACCTCTGCTGTCAAGCCTTATTTTGCCAATTTGTTGCAAAAAAGCGGCGCGTGTGGTAATCTTAACACAACACCGCTGCAAAGGAGGTGAGCACCGTGCAGATCCACGAATCAGCGGAGAACTATCTGGAGACCATACTGGAGCTGACCGAGCGAAGAGGCCAGGTGCGTTCCATCGACATCGTCAACGAGCTGGGGTACTCCAAGCCCAGCGTCAGCGTAGCCATGAAGCGGCTGCGCGAGAACGGCTACATCGAGGTGGACGGCGACGGCTACATCACCCTCAATCCGCCGGGGCTTGAGATCGCCCAGCGCATCGCCACCCGGCACCGCCTGCTGACGCGCTTTCTGGTCGCGCTGGGCGTCAGCGAGGAGACCGCCAGCGCCGACGCCTGCAAAATGGAGCACGACCTGAGCGACGAGACCTTTGAAAAGATACTGCAGCACGCGCAGCGCTACGGCGCGGGCGGGGAGCAGTCGCGCTGACGCTTTACATGGTCTTTGCACAACGCAGGCGGAACCTTGACCGTATTTTGCAAAACCGCTCCGCCTGCATTGCACTTTCCTGCATATTTCGCACCGTATACACGCGAAATATGCAGGATTTTCTTTGTCTGCATGTTAAATAAGCAATTTATCCCGCTAAAGTGCTGACAAATTCTTGTCAAACCAACTCCAAGCGTGTATAATAGTTCCCATCACGATGCGGACAAAACCCTGACCCAACCGCAAATAACCGTCGTGATCTAGGAGGATGTTGTTATGAACCGCGTTTACAATTTCTCGGCTGGCCCCTCGATGCTGCCTCTGCCCGTGCTGGAGAAGGCACAGAAGGAACTCGTCTGTTACGGCGATACCGGCATGTCAGTCATGGAGATGAGTCACCGATCTAAGATGTACGAGGAGATCATAGCAAAGGCTGAGGCAGACCTCCGCAAGCTGATGAACATCCCCGACAACTACAAGGTGCTGTTTTTGCAGGGCGGCGCGTCGATGCAGTTCGCGCAGGTGCCGCTGAACCTGCTTTCCGCCTACAAGACCGGCAAGGCCGACTACATCAATTCCGGCAACTTTGCCAACCTGGCCATGAAGGAGGCCAAGCGCTACGCCGACGTCAAGGAGGTCGCCTCCTCCAAGGACGTGGCCTACGCGCAGATTCCCGACTGGGATGAGGCCGAATTCCGCGCCGACGCCGACTACTTCTACATCTGCGCCAACAACACCATCTACGGCACCCGCTACACCACGCTTCCCAACACCGGCAGCGTGCCGCTGGTTGCCGACCTGTCCTCCTGCATCCTGTCGCAGGAGTACGACATCACCAAGTTCGGCATCGCCTTTGCCGGCGCGCAGAAGAACATCGGCCCCGCGGGCGTGACCATCGTCATCGTGCGCGACGACCTGCTCGGCCACGCGCTGGACATCTGCCCCGTCATGCTCAACTACCAGACCATGGCAGAAAAAGGCAGCATGTACAACACCCCGCCCACCTACGGCATCTACATGGCGGGCCTGACCTTTGACTACGTGCTCTCCCAGGGCGGCGTGCCCGCGATGGAGAAGCGCAACATCGAAAAGGCCAAGCTGCTCTACGACTACCTGGACGAGAGCAAGCTGTTCCACAACCCCGTGCGCCACAAGGACCGCAGCCTGATGAACGTCACCTTCGTCACCGGCGACCCCGACAAGGACGCCGCGTTCGTCAAGGCCGCCACCGCCGCGGGCTTCGTCAACCTCAAGGGCCACCGCTCCGTGGGCGGCATGCGCGCCTCCATCTACAACGCCATGCCCACCGAGGGCATCGAGAAGCTCGTCGCCTTCATGAAGCAGTTCGAGGCCGACAACAAGTAAGCAAAGGAGTTCTTCCTCATGTATAAGATTCAGACGCTCAACGCGATTTCGCCCGTCATCTACAACCACCTGACGCAGGACGCCTTCACCGTCAGCAAGGAGATCGCCGACCCCGATGCGGTCATCGTGCGCTCGGCCTCCATGCTCGAGAGCGAGCTGCCCGGCAGCCTGCTCTCCATCGCGCGCGCCGGCGCGGGCTACAACAACATCCCCGTGGACAAGTGCACCGACGCGGGCATCTGCGTGTTCAACACCCCCGGCGCCAACGCCAACGCGGTTAAAGAGCTGGTGCTGGCGGGCCTTCTGCTCGCCTCGCGCGACGTCATCGGCGGCATTGAGTGGGCCAAGGGCTTAAAGCCCGGCGACACCCCCGTCGCCAAGCAGGTGGAAAAGGGCAAGAGCCAGTTCGTCGGCCCCGAGATCCAGGGCAAGACCCTGGGCGTGATGGGCCTGGGCGCCATCGGCGTGCTGGTGGCCAACGCCGCCGAGAACCTGGGCATGAACGTCATCGGCTACGACCCCTTCATCTCCGTGGAGAACGCGTGGGCGCTGTCCCGCGGCGTGCAGCGCGCCGCCACGATGGACGCGATGCTCGCGCAGGCCGACTACGTCACCATCCACATCCCGCTGTCCGACAAGACCCGCGGCATGGTCGATGAGCAGGTGCTGGCCAAGATGAAGCCCGGCGCCGCGCTGCTCAACTTCGCCCGCGCCGAGCTGTGCGACACCGAGGCCGTGCTCAAGGCGCTGGCCGACGGCAAGCTGCGCAAGTACGTCATCGACTTCCCCACCGAGGCCGTGATCGGTCAGCCCGGCGTCATAGCCATCCCGCACCTGGGCGCGTCCACGCCCGAGAGCGAGGACAACTGCGCCGACATGGCCGCCAAGCAGACCCGCGCGTACCTTACGACCGGCGCCATCCGCAACTCCGTCAACCTGCCGGCCTGCGACCTGGAGCCCGCGGAGAAGCACCGCATCACCGTCATCCACAAGAACATCCCCAACATGCTCTCCCAGATCACCGCGCAGCTGGCCCAGAGCAACGTCAACATCGAGCACCTGGTCAACAAGTCCCGCAAGGACATCGCCTACACCGTCGTCGATTCCAACGACGAGCTGCCTGCCGGCATCGTGGAGACCCTCAACGCCATCGACGGCATCGTCCGCGCCCGCGTGGTCTGCTAAATAAAATCAAATGAGGTGCACCATAGCTCCTTTGCCTTCCCCTTGAGGGTTTACCCGGAGGGGCAAAGCCCTGGAGGTCGAGCGTTTTGGAGAAAACTGTCCAGTGGACTGCTCACGGAGGGGCGCAGCCCTGGAGCATGAGTGTTTCGGAATAAACAGTCCAGTGGACTGTTTATGGAGAATAAGCCATGCGTAACGCCGGAACAGCTGGAACAGCTGTTTCGGTGCGCAGTCAGAAGAAGCCGACCGGAACACCGGAGCAGCCTGAAAGGCTGGTTCGGTGCGCAGAGGGAAGGTGCCGCCCGCAGGCGGCGGATGAGGTGTCCCCCTCACCACTAAAACCACCCCAGAAGATCCCCGGTTTCCGTCGAGGAAACCATAGACCCTGACGCCCCTCCCCTTTATGGGGAGGGGCGTCAGGGTCATCCCCCCCAAGGGCAGGTCATCACGCCTGTCCTTTCTTTTCTATTTCATCCAAACCAAAGGAGGGACTTTCCATGCCCGAGCTCTGGGACGTCTACGACGCACAGCGCAGCCGCAAGCCCGGCAGCCACGTCCGCGGCACACCGCTCGCCCCCGGCGAGTATCACCTCGTCGTGGAGATCTGGACCTTCACGCCCGACGGCCGCGTGCTGCTGACGCTGCGCCACCCCGACAAGCACTTCGGCGGCAAATGGGAGTGCACCGGCGGCTCCGTCGTCCAGGGCGAGGACTCGCTCACCGGCGCGCGCCGCGAGCTGCTCGAGGAGACCGGCCTGTCCATGGCCGATGCCGCCCCCACGCTGCTGACCACCCTCACCGTCCCCGCCAACGGCACAATCTACGACATCTACGCCGTCCGCCTCGATTTCACGCTCGACGATATCACCCTCCAGCCCGGCGAGACCGTCGACAAGCGCCTCGTCGACTTCGACTGGCTGGGATCCCCCGCCTGCGCCGCGACGCTTGCCGATCCCGTCCGGGAGCGCCTGCGCAGCACGCTCCCCCTGCTGCGCCGCTTCCACGACGGCGCCGAGCGCTGGGACATGTACGCGCTGGACGGCCGGTTTCTCGGCTATAACCGCCTGCGCCCCCACACCCCCGCCGAGCAGCAGCACCCCTGGGAGATGAGCCTCGCCGCCATCGCGTTCATTCAGGACGCACGCGGCAGCGTCCTCCTCGAGCAGCGCGCCCCAACCAAGGCCGCGCCGCTGCAGTGGGGCTGCCCCGGCGGCGGCGTGTCCGCCGGCGAAACGCCCCTCCAGGCCCTGCTGCGCGAGACGCAGGAGGAGGTCGGCCTCGACCTCACCCACGCCAACCCCGCCCTGCTCAACGCCTTCGTGCTAGACGGCGACTACGGCAAATGGTGCCTCCACGTCTATCAGGCCCAGCTCCCCTTCACCCTCAA
>JAXEXP010000083.1:0-57054 GCA_034113365.1 Candidatus Spyradocola sp. | reverse complement strand
CTGAGAGAAGAAAAGCTGCGCAAAAGAAGAGCATATATGGTACCTGCTAAGTGGTGACTGCAGTGTTCTAGCCCTTCTGAAAAAACCTTCCTGACGTAGCATTTGCCGTAAGGCAAATGAAGCCCCCCGGCCGCGCGAAGCGCGGCCGGGGGGCTTGTTCTGCTTGCGCAGAACGCCGCCCCAGGAGGCGTTTTCCAGTAGGCCAGAGAACAGTGCTCCCCCTTTGCACCGCACCATCCATGCCTTTCTTTGCGCAGCTTTCTTTCCTCAGGAAAGAAAGCGCGTTCCTTCCCCCGTCGTACCCTACCTCGCCAGCTGGTCGTTCAGCTGGTTGATGTTGCCGCAGCCGAGGGTGATGACGACGTCGCCGGGGCGCCAGTGGGTGCGGAGGTAGGCTTCGCAGGCGTTGAAGTCGGGGGTATAGACGGCGGGGACGTTGTTTTTCTGGAGGGCGTCGACGAGCATGGTGGCGTGGATGTCGCCGGGGTCCTTTTCGCGGGCGGCGTAGATGTCCGTGATGAGCACGGTGTCCGCGCCGGTAAAGCAGGCCAGATAGTCGTTGAATAACAGCTTGGTGCGGGAGTAGGTGTGGGGCTGGCAGACCACGAATAGGTGGTGGTCGCCCGCCACCGCGTCGGCCAGGGGCACCACGGAGCGGAACTCCGCCGGGTTGTGACCGTAGTCGTGGTAGAGCTTCACGCCTTCCACTACCGACGTCAGCTCGAAGCGGCGGTGCGCTCCGGCAAATGCCGAAAGCCCCCGCGCGATCACCTCGCCGTCCAGACCCATCCGGCGGCAGAGCGCCACGACACCCAGCGCGTTGAGCGCGTTGTGCCGCCCGGGTACGCGCAGCGCCACGCGGGGCAGCGGCTCGCCGTGCTCCAGGGGCGTGAAGGAGAAGCACAGCATGTCGTCGTGCTCGATGTCCGCGGCCGTGTAGTCGCATTCGGCGTTGTCCAGAGCATAGCTTATGCTCGGGGCTGCGATGCGCCCCGCCATCGACAGCGCGCGGACGTTGTCGCCGCACAGGATCGCTGTGCCGCCCGGCGCGATCTGGTTCAGAAAGATCGCAAACGTGTCCTCTATGTGTTGGATGTCGCGGTAAAAATCCAGATGATCCGCGTCAATGTTGAGCACCAGCGCCAGCGTCGGGTGCAGCGTCAGGAAGCTCGCCTTGAACTCGCACGCCTCGGTCAGGAAGGTGTCGCCCTTGCCCGCGTGCACGCTGCCGCCGATGCGGTCCATCTCGCCGCCGATGTGGATGGTGGGGTCCAGCCCCGCCTCCAGCAGCACCGTGGCCAGCATCGAGGTCGAGGTGGTCTTGCCGTGCGTGCCGCACACCGCGATGGACCGTGCAAACTCCGCCGCCAGCTGCCCCAGCAGCTCCGCGCGCTCCATCTGCGGGATGGACAGCCGCACGCACTCCTGCCGCTCGACGTTGTCCTCGGCAATGGCCGCCGTGTACACTACCAGCGCCGCGCCGTGTACGTTTTCCGCCGCATGGCCGATGATGACCTCCACGCCCTCGCGGCGCAGCTTCTCGGTGGAGTGGCTCTCCACGCGGTCGTCGCCGCGCACGCGGTAGCCCTGCCCGATCAGCAGCTCCGCCAGCCCCGACATCGAGCTGCCTCCGATGCCGATGAAGTGGATCTGTCTATCCTTAAAGTCGCTCAGACGAATGTCTCCCATAAAACGCATCCTCCGTTCCGGGCAAAATCCCTTCCAATATTATACGATATTGCGCGTAAAAATACAAATGCGCAAAAGTTAACGGAAAACTGAATGAAAATTACGTTAAGAACTTGAATTTACGGAAATATACGCATATAATAGATTTTAATGTTCCGAACATTCGGATTAGCGGAGGACGTCATGGACAAGATCAAGAGAAACGAACGCATCGGCGCGATGTCGCGGATCCTAACCGCAGCGCCCAACCATATTTTCACGCTCAGCCACTTCTGCGGCATGTTTGACGCGGCAAAGTCCACCATTTCCGAGGACATTGAGCTGCTGCGCCAGGTCTACCGCCAGTTTGGCCTGGGCGAGATCGAGACCGTGACGGGCGCGGCGGGCGGCGTGCGCTTCCTGCCCAAGATGACGCAGCAGGGCGCGCTGGACTACGTCTATGCGCTGTGCCGCCAGCTCAGCGACCCCGGCCGCATTCTGCCCGGCAACTTCCTCTACATTCAGGACATACTCTCCCAGCCCGACGCGCTGGAGGTGCTGGGCGCCATCATGGCCACGCCCTATTATTCCGCCGCGCCCGACTTCGTGCTGACGGTGGAGACCAAGGGCATCCCCTTTGCGCTGATGGTGGCGCGCGCGCTGGGCGTGCCGCTGGTCATCGCCCGCCGCGACCACAAGGCGTTTGAGGGCTCCGTGGTCACCATCAACTACATCTCCGGCGCGGGCGGCGAGATGAAGACCATGTCGCTGGCCAAGCGCGCCGTGCGTCCCGGCCAGAAGGCGCTGATCGTGGACGACTTTACCAAGGACGGCGGCACCGTGCGCGGCATGGTAGAGCTGATGCAGGAGTTTGACGTGACTACGGTGGGCGTTGGCGTGATGGTGGAGCGCCGCAAGGAGGGCGCCCCCCGCATCTACGACGACATCCGCTCCATCTTCGTCGTCTCCGACGCCATGGATGCGCAGCAGGGCGCCATCGTCCACCCCGCCGCCTGGCTGCTCAACCAGCAGTAACCCGCGCACCCGCCGGAACGGGGAAACCGAAGGGGGCTGCGGCCCCCTTCGGGCATCCCCGGGTCCTCCTGACGGGACTGCAGTGCGCGGCATCGCCCGGCCCCCGATGGGAACGTTTGGCTCCCCTCGGGGGTTATTTCTGTAGAAAGCCATCCGGAACGAAGAGACGAAGGGAGTGCAACCGGTGATGGAAGAACGGGAGAGAAGGACACGACAGGAACAGCGCTTGCATACGCTCCAAACGACCCTCCGGGAGCGCAGGCATGTGACGCTGTATTCCAAAGCGGACCCCGGCTGGGGCATTTGTGGCTATGTGCTCGGCGTGGGGGAGCGGCTCGTGCTGTTTGCGAGCTTTCCCGACTTCCAGCCCAATGGGCTGCGCCTGATCCCGCTGCGCAGCATCGCAGAGGCGGAGATCGACTCGGACTTCCGCCAGGGCATCGCGCAGGGCGAGAGGCTGTATGAGCGCATCGGAGAGATCCCCGCCGTTCGCCTGGACAGCTGGCAGAGCGCGTTGGGGGATCTGCTGGCGCAGGATGCGGTTTTGGCCATTTATCTGAAGCCGGACGGCGATTCTGGTGACTACGCCGCGGGCAAGCTCCTGCGGGCGGGCGCGCGGGCGTTTGCCATGCGCAGATTCGACGCGGACGGCGTCTGGGAGGAGAAGCCCTCGCGCTATTCGTACTCCCGGATCGAAACTGTCGCGCTGAACGACCGGTATCTGCTCACCTATCTCAAGTATATCAAGCCCATTGCATTGCCCGCGCAATGCTGGTAAAATAGTAGAGCTAGAATAGCATAAAAGGAGCGTTTGCTTATGAATACAACGGCGATCATACTGGCTGCAGGCGAAGGCACGCGCATGAAGAGCAAGGTGCACAAGGTGCTGCACACCCTCTGCGGCCGCGCAATGGTGGACTATCCCGTGCGCATCGCCCGCGAGCTGGGCGTGGAGCGCCCCGTGGTCGTGGTGGGCCACGCGGCGGACAGCGTGCGCGCCCACCTGGGCGACACCGTGGACTTTGCCGTGCAGGACAAGGCCACCGGCTGGGGCACCGGCCACGCCGTGATGAGCGCGCAGGCCTTCATCCCCGCCGACGGACTGGTGTACATCCTCGCGGGCGACATGCCGCTGCTGCGCACGCCCGACCTTGCGCGCATGCGCGACGCCGTCGAGGCCGGCGCCGCGGGCGCAATGCTCACCGCCATCGCCGACGACCCCACCGGCTACGGCCGTGTGCTGCGCGACGACACCGGCGCAGTCTCCGCCATCGTGGAGCACCGCGACTGCACCCCCGAGCAGCGGACCGTCAAGGAGATCAACGCCTCGGTCTACTGCTTCCGCGCCGAAGCGCTGCTCTCCGCGCTGCCGCGCATCAAGAATGAAAACAACCAGCACGAGTATTACCTGACCGACGTCGTGTCCATACTCCGCGCGGACGGCGAGCGCATCGAGCCCGTCGTGGTGCCGATGGAGGACTGCATGGGCGTCAACGACCTGGTGCAGCTTTCCCAGGCCGCAAAGGCGATGCAGCGCCGCATCAACGAGCGCCTGATGCGCTCGGGCGTCACGCTCATCGACCCGGACAACACTTATATTGAAGAAACCGTCACCATCGGGCAGGACACCGTCGTCTACCCCGGCTGCACGCTGCAGGGAGAAACCGCCATCGGCAGCGACTGCACCATACTGCCCCACTGCCGTATGAGCAACGCCATCATCGGCGACGGCACTACGGTCGAGGCCTCCGTGCTCATCGACTGCCGCGTGGGCAGCCACACCACCGTCGGCCCCAACGCCTACCTGCGCCCCAAGGCCAACGTGGGCGACCACTGCCGCATCGGCGACTTTGTGGAGATCAAGAACAGCAACATCGGCGACGGCACCAAGGTGTCGCACCTGACCTACGTGGGCGACGCGGACCTGGGCAAGAACATCAACCTGGGCTGCGGCGTGGTGTTCTCCAACTACGACGGCAAGCGCAAGTACCGCTCCACCGTGGGCGACGATGCGTTCATCGGCTGTAACGTCAATCTCGTATCGCCCGTTTCCGTCGAGGCGGGCGCGTACATCGCCGCGGGCTCCACCATCACCAAGGACGTGCCCGGCGGCGCGCTGGCCATCGCGCGCGAGCGTCAGCGCAACCTTTCCGGCTGGGTGGAGACGCGCAAGGCGGAGGGCAAGCTGTAATGTATATCGTCGTGGGCCTTGGCAATCCCGATAAAAAATACGAGCACACCCGCCACAACGTGGGCTTTGACGTGCTGAGCGTGCTGAGCACCCAGCTGCACATCCCCATCACCAAGCTGCGCTGCAAGTCGCTGGTGGGGGAGGGCAGCATCGGCGGGGAGCGCGTGGTGCTCGCCGCGCCGCAGACCTACATGAACCTCTCGGGCGAGGCCGTCGTCCAGCTGATGAACTGGTACAAGGTCAAGCCCCAGAATCTCATCATCGTCTATGACGACGTGGACCTGGACGCGGGCAGGCTGCGCGTGCGCGCCACCGGCAGCGCCGGCACCCACAACGGCATGCGCTCCATCATAGGCCTGACCGGCCAGCAGACCTTCCCGCGCGTGCGCGTGGGCATCGGCAAGCCCGACCACCCCGGCTACGACCTTGCCGACTATGTGCTCGGCCGCTATCCCAAGGAACAGCAGCAGACCATGTTCGACGCCTTCCTGCGCGCGGCCGACGCGGTCAAGGAGATCATCCAGAACGGCACCGAGAAAGCGATGGCGAAGTACAATGGCTAAGCTCTACGTCATCCGCCACGGCCAGACGCCGTGGAACGCCCAGAACCGCGTCTGCGGCCGGGCAGACGTCCCACTGGATGACACCGGCGTTGCGCAGGCCAGAGCCACCGCCGAGCAGCTCCGCGGCCTGCACCTCGACCGCGTCATCGCTTCGCCCCTTACCCGCGCCCGCCAGACGGCGTTTTTCCTGCTGGAGACGTCCGGCATCGAACTGCCCATCGAGATCGACGCCCGCATTGCTGAGCAGGACTTCGGCGCGTTCGACGGCACGAGCCGCTTAGAGCCCACGTTCCGGGCGCAGCGCCGTCAGGCCCCGCTGCGCCAGGGCGGCGGCGAGAGCGCGTTCGACGTGGTGCACCGCGTCTATTCGCTGCTGGACGAGCTGCGGGACGCACAGCAGGACGTGCTGCTCGTCTGCCACGGCGCCGTCAGCCGCGCCATCCGCAGCTATTTCGTCAGCATGACGGGCGACGAGTTCTTCGACTACCTCGCGGACAACTGCGAGCTGGTCGCCTACGACTTGTGAGGTGAAAGAACATGACCCGCATCGCCTCCGTGCAGCGCGGCATCGATAA
The DNA here is from genome assembly GCA_034113365.1 of Candidatus Spyradocola sp. GTDB lineage: Bacteria > Bacillota > Clostridia > Christensenellales > UBA1750 > Spyradocola. Next base: position 51,022 of record JAXEXP010000083.1, on the reverse strand, counting down.
GCTGCTTTCCAACGTCCCCGACGAAGCCGAGCGCCTGCACGGCTTTGCCCACCTCCATGGCGTGTCGCAGGCCTGCGCGCTGCTCGCCGCCCGCCGCGGGCTGGACGCGGAGCTCGCCGCCACAGCAGGGCTGCTGCACGACATGGCCTTCTACGCCACGCTGGACAGCACCGACCACGCCGCCCGCAGCGCCGCCATGGCGCGGCCGTTCCTCGAGCAAACCGGCGTCTTTTCCGCGCAGGAGATCGACGCGGTCTGCGCCGCCATCGCCTGCCACAGCGACAAGGCGGGCCGCCACGCGCCGCTGCCGAGGCGCTCATCGACGCCGACGCGCTCCAGCACGCCTTTTCCGACCCCACCGCGCCGCCCCCGCCCCACGAGCTGCCCCGCCTGACCGCGCTGCGCAAGGAGCTGGGCATCCCTGTCACCTAACTGATCAACCTCGGTAGAGTATGAACGGCGCACAACCTTTGGCTTCCCCTTGAGGGGAAGCTGTCGCCGCAGCGACTGATGAGGTGTCAGCCGAGCGCCCTCCCACCCCCAGAAGTCCCCTGGCTTCCCCTTGAGGGTTTACACGGAGGGGGCGAAGCCCTGAATGAAGCATGAGCGTTTCGGAATAAGGGCTCCTGTGGAGCGCTTATGGAGAATAAGCCATGCGGAACACCGGAACAGCCGGAACGGCTGGTTCGGTGCGCAGTAAGCTGACGCCCGCAGGCGACTGATGAGGCGTCTGCCAAGCACCAGCCCAGCCCCAGACGCACAGAAACGCCGATTCGCAGGGCGTTAGGCAGCAACGGTCATATTTGGATAAAACTATATTAGTATGTACCTCTACCGCAGCCCCCCATCAGCGGGTACTGCGGCACAAGGCGTTTTTGGGAAAAATCCAACCCAAACGAACTCCGACTCTTCACTCTTCGCTAATTCCTATTTATGGGGGTGAGTTTTTGATATCCGATCTGTTTCTGCAGCCGCTGATGAAGGTCAAGGGCTACCGCGACCTCGCCGCCGCCATCGACCGCTCCAAGGGCAAGCCCGCCGCCGCCTTCGGCCTGAGCGAGGGCGCAAAGACCGTGGTCACGGGCGCGCTGAGCACCGGCCGCCGCACGCTCGTCGTCACGCCCTCCGAGCAGTCCGCGCTGCGCATGGCGGAGGATCTGACGCGCATCGGCGTGCCCGCGCTCTACTTTCCCGCGCGCGACATGACGCTTTACCACATGGCCGCCGAGAGCCGCGAGCTCATCCAGCGCCGCATCGCCGTGCTGGGCAGGCTGCTGCGCGGCGAGGCGCAGGTGGTCGCCGCGCCCGTTGAGGCCCTGCTCACCCCGCTGATGCCCCGGCAGGACTTCGCAGCCGCCCTGCTGCGCATCGAGCCGGGCGACGAGCTCGACCTGGACCGCACCGCGCGCCTGCTCACCGACATGGGCTATGAGCGGCAGGATCTGGTGGAGGGCCGCGGCCAGTTCGCGGTGCGCGGCGGCATACTCGACGTCTACCCCGTGCAGGCGCTCACCGCCTACCGCGTCGAGCTGTTCGGCGACGAGGTGGACTCCGTGCGCGAACTGGATGTGATGACCCAGCGCTCCGCCCCCGCCGACGACCCCTGCGAGGTCTACCCCGCCACCGAGGCCGTCGCGGGCCTTGCGCAGATGCAGCGCGCCGCCGCCCTGCTCGCCGCTGAGCTCAGCGGCCTTGCAAGCCGCCCCGCGCCCGCAAAAAAGCCCGACGAGTCCGACCTCCCCTGGCTCACCGCCGAGGAGGACGACGACGGCGCCGTCGTGCAGCGCGCCGACACTTCCGGCCGCCGTCAGGAGATCATCGACAGCCTGCGCCTGGGCCACCGCACCGAGGCGCTGGAGAACTTCATCCCCTATTTGTATGAAAACACCGCCTACTTCAGCGATTATTTCGACCCCGAACTGGTCGTGCTGGACGAATACGCCCGCGTAAAGGAGCGCGCGCAGAACATGGGGCTGGAGTTCGCCGCCCGTCTGGAGAGCGCGCTGGAGCGCGGCGAGGGCTTCCCCGGCCAGCAGCGCCTGATGGAGGGCTGGGAGAGCATCCCCCGCATGCTGGAAAAGCGCCGCTGCGTCATCCTCGGCATGCTGCAGGTGGGGCTTGCCGACGTGCGCCTGAGCGCGCTGTGCACCATCGAGTCCCGCCAGACCCCCGACCTGCAGGGCCAGAACGCGCTGCTGGTCGAGCAGCTCGAGCTCTACCGCGGCAAGGGCCTGTCCGTCGCCATGCTCTCGGGCGGCCACGCGCGCGGCGAACGCCTTGCAGAGACGCTGCGCGAGCGCGGTCTGTCCGTTACATTCACCGAGGAACCCGCAGCGCTTTCTCCCGGACAGATGGCCGTGCTGCCCATCGGCCTCACCCGCGGCTTTGAGCTGCCCGAGGCGGGCTTTGCGGTGCTGGGCGATCAGGATCTGTTCGGCACCACGCGCCAGCGCGCCGCCCGCCGCCGGCACAAGGCCGGACAGAAGATCCAGGCCTTCACCGACCTCAAGGTGGGCGACTATGTGGTGCACGAGAGCCACGGCATCGGCGTGTACACCGGCACCGTGCGCATGACCATGGAGGGCAAGACCCGCGACTACCTGCACATCCAGTATCAGGGCTCCGACGCGCTCTACGTCCCCACCGATCAGCTCGACCGCGTGCAGAAGTACATCGGCATGGAGAACAAGGTGCCCCGTCTCAACCGCCTTGGCGGCTCCGAGTGGCAGCGCTCCAAGTCCCGCGTCAAGCACGAGATCATGGAGATGGCCGACGAGCTGATCAAGCTCTACGCCGCGCGTCAGGCCACGCCGGGCTTCGCGTTCTCGCCCGACACGCCGTGGCAGCGCGACTTTGAGGACGACTTCCCCTACGAGGAGACGCCCGACCAGCTGCAGTGCATCGCCGAGATCAAGGCCGACATGCAGCAGCCCCACCCCATGGACCGCCTGCTGTGCGGCGACGTGGGCTACGGCAAGACCGAGGTCGCCGTCCGCGCGGCCTTCAAGGCCGTGATGGACTCCAAGCAGGTGGCCTTCCTCGTGCCCACCACGGTGCTGGCCCAGCAGCACTTCCAGTCCATCAAAAAGCGCTTCCAGCACTTCCCCGTGCGCATCGAGATGCTGTCGCGCTTCCGCACGCCGCAGGAGCAGAAGCACATCCTCGAGCAGCTGCGCGAGGGCAAGATCGACATCCTCATCGGCACCCACCGCCTGCTTGGCAAGGACGTCCGCTTCAAGGACCTGGGCCTTGTCGTCATCGACGAGGAGCAGCGCTTCGGCGTCGCCCATAAGGAGAAGCTCAAGCAGCTCAAGAACCAGGTGGACGTGCTCACGCTGTCCGCCACGCCCATCCCGCGCACGCTGCACATGTCCATGGTGGGCATCCGCGACATGTCGCTGCTGGAAACCCCGCCCGAGGAGCGCTACCCCGTGCAGACCTACGTGCTGGAGTACTCCGACGCGCTCATCCGCGACGCGATCCTGCGCGAGCTGCAGCGCAAGGGACAGGTCTACCTGCTCTACAACCGCGTCCGCTCCATCGAGCGCTTCTACGACCACATCTGCCGTCTCGTGCCCGAAGCGCGCGTCGCCATCGGCCACGGCCAGATGCGCGAAAACAGCCTCGAGGACGTGATGCTGGACTTCTACGAGGGCAAGTTCGACGTGCTGGTCTGCTCCACCATCATCGAGTCCGGCCTGGACGTGCCCACCGCCAACACCATGATCGTCTGCGACGCCGACCGCTTCGGCCTGTCCCAGCTCTACCAGCTGCGCGGGCGCGTGGGCCGCAGCAACCGCCTGGCCTACTGCTACCTGACCGTCCCGCCCAACAAGGTGCTCACCGAGGTCGCCGAAAAGCGCCTCTCCGCCATCCGCGAGTTCACCGAGTTCGGCTCGGGCTTCAAAATCGCCATGCGCGACCTGGAGATCCGCGGCGCGGGCAACCTGCTGGGCAGCCAGCAGCACGGCCAGCTCTCCGACGTGGGCTACGACCTCTACTGCAAGCTGATGGAGGAGGCCGTAAACGAGCTGCGCGGTCAGGCAGGCCTTGCCACCGACATCGAGACCAAGGTGGAGCTGCGCGTGGACGCCTACCTGCCCATGGAGTTCGTGCAGGGCGACACCGTGCGCATGGAGGTCTACAAGCGCATCGCCTCCATTGAGAGCCGCGACGACTGGCGCGACGTGATGGACGAGCTGATCGACCGCTTTGGCGACGTGCCGCCCGAGGCCGAGCACCTGCTGTGGATCGCGCTGCTCAAGTCTTTGGCCTCGCGCCTGGGCGTGGAGATGGTGCTGATGCGCGCAGGACGCCTGACGCTGCGCTTTTCGCCCTATGCCCGCGTTGACGGCGCGCGCCTGGTCAAGGCCCTCAACCGCGCGGGAAAAACGCGCCTTACGCTGCAGCAGGCGGGCACGGCCACGCTGTTGGTGCTGGACCGGAAGGGCGAGCCGGAGCAGCTGATGGAGCTCGCGGTGGACGCGCTGGAGCAGCTGCTCTCCCAAATGGAAGAAAAATGATGCAAAAAAGCCGCCCGTTCAAAGAATCGTTACAGAATATTATTTGCATCTCCAAATCATATCGTGTATAATGAATGGGTGCTTACAACATGGGCCTCTACGCGCCCGTGAAGAAGAAAGGAAGAGTTACGATGAAGAAGTTTGCTAAGCTCCTGGCCGTGTGCCTTGCGGTCATGGCGCTTGCCGGCTGCTCGCTGGTGACCGTCAATCCCGAAAAGATCACGGTGGCCACCGTCGGCGGCGAGACCATCACCAAGGCGCAGTTCGACGAGGAGTTCAACGCCTTCCTCTCCATGTACGGCTATACGCAGGACAGCGAGGAGATCGCCGACCAGCTGGCCGAGCTCAAGGAGAGCTTCATCGATCAGATGGTTGAGGACCTGGTTGTCGACCAGAAGGTGCGCGAGCTGGGCTTTGATCAGATCACCGATGAGGAAAAGGCCGAGGCCGAAAAGGGTGTGGACGACTGGTACCAGTCCCAGATTGAGGCGCTGGTGGCCGAGTATGAAAAGGACGAGTCCGTCGCCGATCCCGAGGAGCAGGCTAAGCAGGACGTCGAGGAATACCTGTCCTACTACGGCACCTCCATCGAGGACATGAAGGCGCAGGAGGTCGAGGCCATTCCCAGCAACAAGCTCTATGAGTACGTCACCAAGGACGTCGTCGTCACCGAGGAGGAGGCCAAGCTGACCTACGCCGAGAACGTCGCCTCCGATAAGGAGAGCTACGACGGCGATCTGGCCGCCTTCGTCAACGCCTTTGACAACGGCCACGTCATCTACTATGTGCCCGAGGGCACTTACTACGTCAAGCACATCCTCATCGGCCTGACCGACGAGCAGAAGCAGGAGCTCAAGGATCTGCGCGCCGATGACGACGAGGCCGTCGCCGCCACCGCCGACGCCAAGCGCGACGAGTTCCTGGCCACCATCCAGGAGGAAGCCGACGCTGCGCTGGCCGCAGTCGAGGCGGGCGGGGACTTTGACGCCCTTATCGCCGAGTACGGCGACGATCCCGGCATGACCTACGACTACTACGCCGACGGCTACCTGACGTATGTGGGCAACCCCTCCTTCGTCGCGGAGTTCACCGCCGCCTGCGACGCCCTGACCGAGGACGGCATGACCACGGGCCTGGTTGCCTCGGACTTCGGCTATCACATCATCCGCCGCGTGGCCACCAAGGCGGCCGGCGAGGTGCCCTTTGAGGACGTCAAGGCCGACCTGATGGACGGCATGCTCTCCTCTGCCCAGTCCGACGCCTACGACGCGCAGCTGGATCAGTGGATCTCCGAGGCCAATGTTGAGATCAAGAGCAACAAGCTCTGATCGCCTGACCGACCGCAAGGGGAAAATTTAAGATGACATTCCGGAAAGCGACCGACGCAAAATGCACATTTTCGTCCGTCGCTTTCTCTCATATAGAGGTGAACAAACCATGAAAAAACTGTGTATCGTCTCCTTGCTGTGCGCCTGCGCGCTGCTGGCCGGCTGCACCGCGCCCCACCTAAGCGAGCAGTTCACCGTATCCGACGGCTCCATCCCCATGCCCGAGATCACGCCCGCCCCCACCGTGGAGCCCGTGCAGCAGGCCGACGCGCTGCAGCAGGGCCAGGCGCTGGTGGCGGATTGCGCCTATGACCCCGCGTGTCCGCCCTCCGCGCTCGCCGCCCAGCCGGAGTTCTCCCTGCCCCTCTACACCCTGCTGGCCGACGCCGTCCGCGCCGGGCAGGACAGCGTGGATCTGGGTCAGGCCGACGTCCCCGATGAGCAGCTGGAGGCCGTGCGCGCCGCGCTGCTCAGCCGCAACATCTGGGGCACGCTGGGCGACGTCACCCGCGGCCAGGACGCGCAGCTGAACCTGACCTATTCGGTGGAGGGGGCAGACGCCCGCGCCGCGCAGGCGCAGGAGCTGGATGAGGCCGCCCAGCGCCTGCTGGAGCGCTGCGTCACCCCCGGCCAGACGCAGCTGTCCGCCGCGCTGTCGCTCTACAAGGCCCTCGCGCAGACCGTCCGGCTGGACTACGAGGCCGAGGACGCGGGCATTTACGGCGCGCTGACGCAGGGCCGCGCCACGGATTACGGCTTTGCCTACGCCTACGGCTATCTGCTGGACCAGGCGGGCATTGAGAACGTGGTGGTCACCGCGGGCGACGGCAGCCACGCCTGGAACGTGCTGACCATCGGCGGCGTCTCCTTCCACTGCGACGTGCAGACCGAAGCCGGTCTGAGCGGCGGTCAGGCGCTGACCTGCTTCGGTCTGTCCGACGCCGACGTTGCCCGCATGAACGGCTGGAACACCTGGACGACCGAGAACCGCGCGTTGGTCACCTGCCCCGAGAGCCTGATGCCGGAGCTGCTGGACGCTCCCAGCGCCGATGTGGACGCCTCCGGCAACGCGGTTTACTTCACCTACATGGAGGGCATCCCCGGCGTGTTCCGCCTTGACCTTGCCACCGGCGAGGTGCTGCAGGCCGTGCAGGACGCTGTGGACGGCGTCGCCGTGCTGGGCGGCAGTGTCTACTACCTGCGCACGGAGGACGGCGCGCTGTGCTGCTTCCACACGGCGGACGGCCAGGTGCGCACCGCGCTGGAGGGCGTGCGCGTGGCCGCCATGCGCCGCGTGGGCGGCGAGCTGCGCTACGTCACCGCCGACGACCCCGAACAGACCGAGCACGCCATCTCGCTGGAGTAGGGGAGGAGGGGCCGCATGCGCATCGTGGAACTGAAAACCGATAAAAAGCAGGTGCTGGACCTGCTGCTGCTCGCCGATGAGCAGGAGAGCATGATCGACCGCTACCTGGAGCGCGGCACGCTTTACGCGCTGGAGGACGGCGGCATACAGGCCGTCTGCGTGGTGACGGACGAGGGCGGCCGCACCGCGGAGATCAAGAACCTCGCCGTGCGCCCCGAGCGCCAGCGCACCGGTCTGGGCCGCCGCATGATCCGGCACGTCGAGGAGGTCTGCCGCGGCCGGTACGACACGCTGCTGGTGGGCACGGGCGAAAGCCCCCTCACCCTGCCCTTCTATGCCGCCTGCGGCTTCACCTATTCCCACCGCGTGCCCAATTTCTTCGTGGATCACTACGACCATCCCGTGATGGAGTGCGGCAAGCGCCTCACCGACATGATCTACCTCAAAAAATCCCTCTGATCGCCCCCAAAAACGCTTTCCATGCGCACGCATCGTCCCCGGCAGGCGCCGCAGCACGCCTCCGGGGGCGATTTGCATTTTATTCCGGCATGGTCTATAATGAAAAAAAGACGAAAAACAGGGGGTTGACCACATCATGTCATTGCCCAGCCGATTGCGCAACTTCTTCATTCCGCGCTGCATGGTCAAGCCGGAGCTGGTCTGCGGGCCCATCCCGTCCACAAAAGAGATCTACACCACGGCCTTCCGCATCGCCTGGCCCTCCACGCTGGAGGCGGTGCTCGTCGGCCTTGTCGGCGTGATCGATACCATCATGGTCTCGACGCTGGGCGCGGGCGCCATCGCCGCGGTCGGCCTGACCAACCAGCCCAAGATGATCGTGCTGGCCATCATCATGAGCCTGAACGTGTCCGTCACCGCCATCGTCGCGCGGCGCAAGGGCGCCCTGCAGCGCATGGACGCCAACCAGTGCCTGCGCTTTTCCATGCTGCTCTCCGCGGTGATCTCGCTGCTGTTCGGCTTTGCGGGCTTCTCGTTTGCGCGGCCCATGATGCGCTTTGCCGGCGCGGGCGACGACATCCTCGACATGGCCACCACCTATTTCCGCATCATCATGCTGGGCACCATATTCAACGGCCTGTCCATGACCATCAACGCGGCCCAGCGCGGCGCGGGCAACACCAAGATCTCCATGGTGACCAACCTCGCGGCCAATTTTGTGAACATGATCTTCAACTACCTGCTCATCGGCGGCAACCTGGGCTTTCCCAAGCTGGGCATCGCGGGCGCGGCGCTGGCCACGGTCATCGGCTCCATGGTGTCGCTCACCATCGCCATTGCGTCTCTGCTCTATCGCGACGGCTTTCTGACGCTGCGCATGCGCTGCCGCTGGCTGATGGACAAATTCTCGCTGGGGAGCATGTTTTCCATCACCGCCTCTGCGCTGGTGGAGCAGGTGTTCATGCGCATCGGCTTTTTCACCTACGCCAAGATCATCGCGGGTCTGGGCACCGACGCCTTTGCCACCCACCAGATCGCGATGAACGCCATGAGCATGTCCTTCACCTTCGGCGACGGCCTGCAGGTCGCCTGCGCGTCGCTCGTGGGCCAGGAGCTGGGCGCCAAACGCCCCGACCTGTCCATCATCTACGGCAAGGTGGGCAACCGGCTGGCCATGTGCATCTCCTCGGTGCTGTGCGTGGTCTTTGTCACCTGCGCCGTGCCCATCATGCGGCTTTTCACGCAGGAGGCCCACATCATCCAGGCTGGCGTGCCGCTGCTCTACATCACCGCCGTCGTCACCTTTGCGCAGACCTCGCAGGTGGTGTTCTCGGGCTGCCTGCGCGGCGCGGGCGATACCAAGTTCGTCGCGATGGTGTCCTTCATCAGCATCATGTTCGTGCGCCCCGTGCTGTCCTACCTGCTGTGCTATCCGCTGGGGCTGGGCCTGCTGGGCGCGTGGATCGGCATCATCATCGACCAGTACACGCGGCTGGGCTTTACGCTCTACCGCTTCAGCACCGGCAAATGGACCAAGATCGCCGTGTAATGCGGCAGAAAGGCGGCCTCCATGCAGAATTTCGACGAGCTCACCCTCCAGCAGCTGACGCGCCCCGAGGGCTATGACTGCGCCTGCGGCCACCACCACGTCTGCGCGCTGCAGTACCTCAGGATCGGCCGGGGCGCGCTGACTTCCGTGCCCGACATGCTGTCCGCGCTGGGCAGCAAGCGCCCCTTCGTGCTCTGCGACCGCAATACCTACGCCGCCGCCGGCGAGCGCGTCTGCGCCCTGCTGGACCGAGCCGGCATCGCCTATACCCTCTACATCCTCCCCGGCGAGGAACGCATCTCGCCCGCCGAGTGGGAGGTGGGCAGCGCCGTGATGCACTACGATCCCCGCTGCGACCTGATCCTGGCGGTGGGCTCCGGCGTGCTCAACGACATTGGAAAGGTCATGGCGCACGCCATCGGCACGCGCAGCGCCGTGGTGGGCACCGCGCCCTCCATGGACGGCTATGCCTCCAATTCCTCCTCCATGGAGGTGGACCACGTCAAGGTCTCTCTCTACAACCACGCCCCCGCGGGCATCCTGCTGGATACCGACGTGCTCGCCCAGGCGCCCATGCGCATGCTCTGGGCGGGTCTGGGCGACATGGCCGCCAAGTACGTCGCGCTGTGCGAGTGGCGCATCTCCAACCTCGTCACCGGCGAATTCTATTGCGAAAACATCGCCGCGCTGATGCGCGCCGCCGTCCGCCGCGTGGCTGACGCCGCCCCCGGCATCCCTAGCCGCGACCCGGACGCCGTGGGCGCCATCGCCGAGGGACTGGTCATCGCGGGCATCGCCATGGCCTATGCCGGCATCTCCCGCCCCGCCTCGGGCCTGGAGCACTACTTCTCCCACATGTGGGAGATGATGGCGCTCGAGCGCGGCAGCCGGTACGACCTGCACGGCATCCAGGTGGGCGTGGGCACGCTGCTCACCCTCAAGCTCTACGAGAAGATCCGCACCGTCACCCCCGACCCCGCCCGCGCCCGGCAGCACATGGCGTCCTTCGATCCCGCCGCGTGGGAGGCCCAAGTGCGCCGCATCTTCGGTAAGACCGCCGATGAGATCCTCAAAATCGAGGCCCAGACCCGCAAAAACGACCCCGCGCGCCACGCCGCCCGCCTGGACAACATACTGGCGCACTGGGACGACATCCTGCGCATCATCGACGAGGAGCTGCCCCCGCTGGACGCGCTGCGCAGCCTGATGGCGTCGACCGGCATGCCCCTCACCCCCGGCGACATCGGCGTGAGCATCCAGGACACCGTGGACGCCTTCCTCGGCTCGCGCGACATCCGCGATAAATATCTCTCCTGCTCGTTGCTGTGGGACCTCGGCCTGACGGAGGACTTCGCCGCGTACCTTGCGCAGGTCGCGGAGGACTGAGCGCAGCCCGCTCTCTCCAAGAAGGCTTTCCGCTGAAAGACCCTCGCTTTGAGCAAAATCGTGCGCTCTGGCATTTGTCCCTTTTGCAGGACCAGAAGGGCTGAGCATGGGATTCGAGCGGAGGTAAGCCGTGACGCGAAGCGGCGCAACCAATCGTGTGAAAGTATCTTTTCCTTATTCGGAACGCGGAGGGTCATTTATTATGGATTACTGCGGCTTTGTGATCCGCCGGGAGCGCCTTGCGCGCGGCTGGAGCCAGCAGGGGCTGTGCAAGGGCATCTGCGCGGTCAGCTACCTGAGCAAGATCGAGCAGGGGCAGGCCGCGCCCTCGCGCGAGGTGCTGGACGCGCTTTATGCCCGGCTGAACCTCCCCGTCCCCGACGAAGCCCAGCGCCGCGACGCGGAGCAGCGCATCCGCCAGAGCATGGAGGCGCTGTTTGACGGCCGCTGGGACGACGTGCGCGAGGCGACCGACGGCCTGCCCGACCTGCGCGGCAGCGAGCTCGAGCCGTGGGCGCTGCTGCTGCGCGCCTACGCAGCCCCGCCCTACGCCCCGCTGGACGAGGCGCTGGAGCCCTGCCTCAGCCACATCCAGCTCGCCCTGCAGCGCAACCTGCAGGACCGCTGCGAGGAGGCCTGCCGCCTGTACCCCTGCGCGCTGCTGCACCGCAGCCGCGGCATACTCGCCTACGAAAGGGGCGACAACACCGCCGCCATGGAGGCGCTGCACACCGCCTACCGCCTCGCCGCGGAGGAGGGCCGCCCTGCGCTGATGCTGGACTGCCGCCTGTTTATGGGCAACTGCTGCAGCAACCGCGGCGACGTTGCGGGCATGCGCGCGCACTACGCGGTGGCCGAGCGCCTCGCCCGCGCGCTGGGCCGCACGCAGGATCTGTACAGCCTGCGCTACAACACCGGCGCCACGCTGCTGGAGGCCGGGCGCGCGCAGGAGGCCTACGACCTGCTCTCCGCCCTGCCCGACCCCGATGCGCTGGCGCTGCACAAGCTGGCCATCTGCCTGGAAAAGCTGCACCGCCCCGACGAAGCGCTGCGCACGCTGGATGAAATGGAGCGCAGGCTCGACCAAGACGGTGCGGCCCCAAACGACCTCACCCGCCTGATGGCGCGCGTGGTGCGCCTGCGCCTACAATCCCCCGATCCCCTGCACGACCCCGCCTACGGCGACGCGCTGATGGCCTGCTTCACCCGCTGCCGTGCCGAGCGCCCCGCGGGCTTTGCCGCCTTCCACCTGCCCTGGGTGCTGGAATGGCTGGAGAGCAGCCGCCAGTACAAGCAGGCCTGCGAGCTGCTGAAGGATTTTCCTGTAAATACAAAATAAGCGCTGTTAACCCGGCTGTTTTGCGGACTGTTTTCCCCAAATAACCGGGTTTTATTCACCTTACGGATGTGCTATGCTGTTCTCCGTGAGGTGAAAACACATGAAGCCAACGCTCTGGACGAAAAACTTTACGCTGCTGACCGTCGCCACCGTGCTGGGCGCCGCGGGGAGCATTGCCAGCGGTTTTGCGCTGTCCTTCCTGGTGTTCGACGAGACGGGCAGCACGCTTGCCTCCGCGCTCATCCTGTCCATGCGCGTGATCCCGGGCTTCGTGCTGCCGCTGTTCGTCGCGCCGTGGATGGACCGCCTGCCGCGCAAGCCCTTCCTCGTGGGCGGGGACGCCGCCGCCGCGCTGCTGTACCTGCTGGCCGGGCTGTACCTGAAGTTCAGCGGCTTTTCCTACGTCGGCTACCTGGCCTTTTCGCTGCTGCTCTCCTGCATCGGCGCCTTCGATTCCCTGGCCTACGACAGCATCTACCCCAAGCTCATCCCCGCGGGCATGGAGGAGAAGGGCTACGCCGTCTCCGCAATGGTCTATCCGCTGCTCAACGTGGTGATGATGCCCGTGGCCGCCCTGCTCTACGACCGCTTCGGCGTGGGCAACCTGCTGCTGCTGCAAAGCGGCCTGTCGCTGCTGGCCGCCCTGACCGAGAGCGGCATCCGCATGCAGGAATCCAGCCGCATGGAGGGCGAGCGCTTCTCCGTCCGCCTGTGGTGGCGCGACGTGTGCGACGCCGCCGCCTACTTCAAAAAGGAAAAGGGCCTGCGCGCGCTGTACACCTACATGGCGGTCACAAACGGCGTCGCAGGCGGCTACGGACCGCTGCTCGTCGCGTTTTTCCAGACCGCGCCGGGGCTGACCACCGCCATGTACTCGCTGTTCACCGCCGCCGAGTTCGTCGGCCGCACGCTGGGCAGCGCCGTGCTCTACCGCGTCACCATCCCGCCCAAGAAAAAGTTCGGCTTTGCGTTCTTCGTCTACAACGCCTATGAGCTGATGGACATGATCCTGCTGCTGCTGCCCTATCCGCTGATGCTGGTCAACCGCGCCGCGTGCGGGTTCCTGGGCGTGGGCAGCGCCACGCTGCGGCAGGCCGCCGTGCAGAAATACCTCCCCGACGAAATGCGCGCCCGCATCTCCTCGCTGCAGGAGATGATGACGCTGGCCGCCACCAGCGTGCTCAGCCTGCTGGCCGGGGCCCTTGGCGAGGTGCTGCCCTATCCCGCGTGCATGGCGCTGTGCGCCGGGGGCACGCTCGCCGTCTGCTGGCTGACGGTGTTCCGCAATCGCGCCGCCGTGCGGCGCATTTATGAATGCGAAAGCGTTAAATAACCGCGCTTTGGTTGACTTTTTTGCGGGATTGTGGTATAAACTAGGTTAGTCGGCAGTGATGAGTTTTTCAGTAAGCCGCTTTTGTAATGTCTCCAAAGAGAGGTCCGCCATCGGCTGAAAGCGGATCGGGACGGAAAAGCGGGCCGAAGTTCACCTCGGAGCCGCGCGGGTGCGCCCGGTACAGCGTGCAAGAGGCCGCGCGTTGATGGACGCGGCGGCGAACTTGGGTGGTACCACGAAGGGCTATGGCTCTGCGTCCCAATATCGGACGCGGAGCCTTTTCTTTTGTAGACAGGACCCAGGAGCACACCATTTTGTGAAAGGGAGGAACCATCATGCAGGAAAAACTGAATGAGATCCGGCAGTCCGTGCGGGCCAGGCTGGATGCAGCGGCAGGCAGCGCACATATCGAGGACATCCGCGTCTCCGTGCTGGGCCGCAAGGGCGAGCTGACCGCGCTGCTCAAGGGCATGGGCAAGCTCAGCCCCGAGGAGAGACCCGTCGTGGGTCAGAAGGTCAACGCGCTGCGCGCCGAGATTGAGGGCTGGCTGGAGCAGAAGAGCCAAGAGCTTGCCGAAAAGGAAAAGGCGCAGCGCCTGGCCGCCGAGACGCTGGACATCTCCATCCCCGGCGAAGAGATCCCCATGGGCAACGAGCACCCGCTGTCCTCCACGCTGGAGAAGATCATCTCCATCTTCACCGGCATGGGCTTTTCCGTGGCCGAAGGCCCCGAGGTCGAGCTGGACAAGTACAACTTCGAGCTGCTCAACCTGCCCAAGAACCACCCCGCGCGCGATGCGCAGGATACCTTCTACTTCAACGAGAACATACTGCTGCGCACCCACACCTCGCCCGTGCAGGCGCGCACCATGCTCTCGCAGAAGCCGCCCATCCGCATCATCTGCCCCGGCCGCGTCTACCGCGCCGACGAGGTGGACGCCACCCACAGCCCCGTGTTCTCGCAGTGCGAGGGCCTGGTCATCGACGAGGGCATCACCATGGGCGACCTGAAGGGCACGCTGGATACCTTCGCCCGCGAGATGTACGGCGAGGGCATCTCCACCCGCTTCCGCCCCTCGTTCTTCCCCTTCACCGAGCCGTCCGCCGAGGTGGACGTCACCTGCGCCGCCTGCAAGGGCAAGGGCTGCCGCATCTGCAAGGGCACCGGCTGGATTGAGATCCTCGGCGCGGGCATGGTCAACCCCAACGTGCTGGAGATGTGCGGAATCGACTCTAAGAAGTACACCGGCTTTGCGTTCGGCATCGGCATCGAGCGCGTCACCAATTTGAAGTACAACGTGCCCGATATGCGTCTGCTGTTTGAAAATGACCTGCGTTTCCTGTCGCAGTTCGGAAAAGGGAGGGTGTAAGAAATGCTGGTACCGCTTTCCTGGCTGAAAAAATACGTAAAGATCGACATCCCCGTGGACGAGTTCGTCCGCCGCATGATCATGAGCGGCACCGCGGTCGAGGGCTATGAGGACTGCGGCGCGGAGGTCAAAAACGTGGTCGTGGGCCGCCTGACCGAGATCGTGCCCCATCCCAACTCCGACCACCTGTCCATCTGCCAGGTGGACGTGGGGCAGGAGGCTCCCATCCAGATCGTCACCGGCGCGGACAACATGTCCGTGGGCGACTATGTCCCCGTCGCGCTGCACGACTCCTACCTGCCCGGCGGCGTGCACATCAAGAAGGGCAAGCTGCGCGGCGAGCCCTCCAACGGCATGATGTGCTCCGGCGAGGAGCTGGGCGTCCCCGCGGACGTCTACCCCTCCAACACCGAGCACGGCCTGCTCATTCTCAAGGGCGAGCCCACCCCCGGCGCGGACATCAAGCCCGTGCTCGGCCTCGACGATACCGTCATCGACTTTGACATCCTGGCCAACCGCCCCGACTGCCTGAGCGTGCTCGGCCTTGCGCACGAGGCCGCCGTCGCCGCGGGCAACCCCGTCGTGGAGCCCAATTACGAGTACGCCACCCACGGCGGCAGCATCGACGACGAGGTGCGCGTCCGCGTGGACGACCCCGACCTGTGCAAGCGCTACTGCGCCGCGGTCATCAAGGACATCAAGATCGAGCCCTCCCCGCTGTGGATGCGTCAGGCGCTGCACAAGGCGGGCGTGCGCCCCATCAACAACATCGTGGACATCACCAACTTCGTGATGATCGAGATGGGCCAGCCCATGCACGCCTTCAACCTCGACGCGGTGCGCGGACGCCAGATCATCGTGCGCCGTGCGCAGGAAAACGAAGAGATGATGACGCTGGACAGCAAGGATCGCAAGCTCACCTCCAACATGCTGGTCATCGCCGACGCTGAGGGCGCGACGGGCCTTGCCGGCATCATGGGCGGCGAGGAGAGCGAGATCACCGACAGCACCCAGGTCGTCATGTTCGAGTCCGCCTGCTTTGACGGCGCGAACATCCGCCAGAGCGGCCGCAGCCTGGGCATGCGCACCGAGGCGCAGGGCCACTTCGAGCGCGGCGTCAACGTGCGCCTGTGCAAGAAGGCGCTGCAGCGCGCGCTCGCGCTGGTGGACGAACTGGGCGCCGGCAAGGTCGTGGACGGCATCATCGACATCTACCCCAACGAGGAGCCCGCCCCCGTGGTCGAGGCCGACGTAAAATACGTCCAGACCCTGATGGGCATCGAGGTCCCCGCCGACAAGATGGCCGAGATCCTCGAGCAGCTGGACATCAAGACCATCGTCAAGGGCGACAAGCTGATCTGCGAGAGCCCCGTGTGGCGTCAGGACATCAAGGTGGGCGCGGACATCGCCGAGGAGGTGCTGCGCATCTACGGCTACGACCACATCCCCTCCACGCTGATGAAGGGCGAGACGATGGGCGGCCACAACAGCGCGCATCAGCTGCGCGACGCCAAGATTCGCTCCCTGCTGTGCGGCATGGGCGCGTACGAGGCCGTCACCTATTCGTTCATCAGCCCCAAGTGGTACGACGCGCTGCGCCTGCCCGAGGACGACCCGCTGCGCCTGAGCGCCAAGCTGCTCAACCCGCTGGGCGAGGACTACTCCGTGATGCGCACCACGCTCATCCCCTCTATGCTCAATACCCTGTCCACCAACATCAACCGCGGCAACGCGGGCGCGGCGCTGTACGAGCTGGGCAAGCAGTTCCTGCCCAAGTCGCTGCCGCTGGAGGAGCTGCCCGAGGAGCGCCCCGCGCTGTGCATCGGCCTGTACGGCGAGAAGGCCACCTTCTACACCATCAAGGGCATGGTTGAGGCGCTGCTGACCCGCTTCGGCGTCAAGAACGTGTCCTGGAAGCGCTCCGGCGCGCCCTACCTGCATCCCGGCCGCAGCGCCGAGGTGTACGCGGGCGAGCAGCTGCTGGGCCTGCTGGGCGAGGTGCATCCCGACGTGGCCGAGAGCTTCAAGTTCAAGTGCCGCGCCTACGTCGCCGAGCTCAACCTCAACGTGCTCGACGAGAGCCAGACCAGCGTGGGCGACGCCAAGGGCATGCCCAAGTTCCCCGCCGTGCAGCGCGACTTCGCGTTCGTGATGAAGGAAGAGGTGCCCGTGGGCGACGTGATGCGCACCATGGAAAAGAGCGCCGGCGCGCTGTGCGAGGAGGTCAAGCTGTTTGACATCTATCGCGGTGTGCCCATCGCAAAGGGCGAGAAGTCCGTCGCCGTGTCCATCACGCTGCGCGCGGCCGACCGCACGCTGGGCGAGGAGGAGATCACCCGCGTCACGGATAAGATCATCACCAACGTTTCGACGGAATTCAACGCGCAGTTGCGTTCTTGAGCAAAAACGGGTATAATAGTGCAAAGAACGCCGCCTGACGGGAGGGAAGCATCATGGAAAAAAACAAGACCGTCGTCACCGTACACGGCAGGGATTACACCGTCGTAGGGACCGAGACGCCGGAGTACATGCAGCGCGTCGCGTCCTACGTCGACCGCCGCATGACGGAGCTTTCCTACTCGGGCTACCTGTCCGAGGACCGTCTGATGGCGCTGACCGCGCTGAACCTGGCCGACGAGCTGCTCAAGAGCAAGGACGAGGTCAACGCCATGCGCAAGGAGCTGACGCTGATGCGCCAGGCGCTGCACAAGGCGGAACAAAACGCACGGGACAAAGCCTGAACGAAACCATATCACCTACGAGAGCCGACTGCGCTGTCGGCTCTCTTTCTGTCAAAAAACCATGCAGAGAATAGCGCATCGCAGCCTTTGGCTTCCCCTTGAGGGGAAGCTGGCGCCCGAAGGAGCCTGATGAGGTGTCCGTCAAGCACCAGCCCTGCCCTGGACGCACCGAATCACACCATGTGCTTTTCCAGAAGTGCTTTATGACAGGCTGAGAGCCGACAGAGAAGTCGGCTCTTTTTTATGTGCCATGAGGAATAGATCCGCAGCAGGGGTTTATAATGGTAGGGGAGGGATGTGCCTTGAAATGGGGATGGAGGGTGCTGGCACTGGGGCTGCTGATCGCGGCGACATTGGCCGCGCCCTGGGCCGCGCGCACGGCGGTGGTGGACGTAAAGCAGCGGCTCAAGCCGGAAAAGCCCGCCTGGCAGGGCGTGGTGGCGGTGGGCGTAGTGCCCTCCTTCCCCACGGTCAACGTAAACGGCTGGCTCAAGGCGAGCTTTCGCAGGTTTGAGGCGCAGAACAGCGGCGTGCTCGTCTCGCTGCGCGAGCTGACCGAGACGGGCGTGCGCACGGGCGCCGCGGCGGGTACGCTGCCCGACGCGCTGCTGTTCGGCATGACCGTGCCGCTGGACGCGGAGCAGCTGCTGCAGCCCCTGCCGGACAGCCCAAGCGTGCGCAGCGATCTGCAGGACGCGGGCGTGTGGGGCGGAGAGCGCCTCGCCCTGCCCGTCGCGATGGGCGGCTATGCGCTGCTGGGCAACCGGAAGCTGCTGGACGCCGCAGGCTGGTCGCCATCGCTGAATTTCGATGACACGATGGCGCTGCTGGCGGAGAAGGGCATGGCCGTCGCCGCGCCGCAGATGCCCTACACCGACCCGCTGCGCGCGCTGGCGCGCATGGGCGATGCGGGACAGGTGCGCGTGGACGGCGAGCGCCCGCACGGCAAGGTGTGGCCGGATTTTGTGATCGAGGAAAAGTACGCGTTCTATGTGGCCACCCAGCGGGAGATCCGGCGCATGCAGGCGCTGGGCAGCGCGGGCAAGGGGTTTGAAACCGTGCTGCTCGTGCCGGAAGGGGAGGCCTATACCGATCAGGTGCTGCTGGGCGGCGTGGTGCGGCCGGAGCTGACGGCGGCGGGCCGGGAGAATGCCGAGGCGCGGGCGCAGTGCGCGGCGCGGCTGCTGCAATTCCTGCTGGAGGAGGAAACACAGCGCGACCTTGCGCGCGCAGGGCTGTTTCCCGTGACGGACTGCGGGCCGGTCTATGCGGACGACGAGCAGATGGCGGCGCTTGAGCGGGCGCTGCAGGGCGGCGTCGTCCTGCCCTGACGCGCTTGCCACTTGAATTCTTGCGCTGAATCATGTAAACTGTAATAAATCGCAGCAGAGGTGCAGATGTGAAGGCTTTTGATTTGATGAACAGCTTGGGGCTCGAGGGACGCGTGCAGGCCGGCATTCCGATGCGGGAGCTGACCACGATGCGCGTGGGCGGCGCCGCGGACTGCGTGGTGCACGCCGCAAACGAGCAGGACATAGCAAAGGTGGTGCGCGCGTGCCGGGAAAACGGCTTGCCGCTGACGCTCGTCGGGCGCGGCAGCAACCTGGTGGTCCGCGACGGCGGGCTGCGCGGCGTGGCGCTGCATCTGGGCGCGGAGTTCTCGCACGTGACAGTGGAAGGCGACTGCGTCACCGCACAGGCGGGCGCGACGCTGGGCGCGCTGGCGCGGACGGCGCAGCAGCATGGCCTTGCGGGGCTGGAATTTGCCGAGGGCATCCCCGGCAGCGTGGGCGGCGGCGTGTACATGAACGCGGGCGCCTACGGCGGGGAGATGAGCCAGGCGCTGGAATGTGCGCGCGTGCTGACGCCCTCGGGAGACATCGTGGAGATGGATGCTGCCGCGCTGGACATGCGCTACCGCCATACCTCCCTGATGGAGACGGGCGGCGTGGTGCTGTCCGCCCGCTTCCGGCTGAAGCCGGATGATCCGGAGCAGATCGCGGCGCGCATGGCGGAGTATTCGCACCGGCGCAGGGAGAAGCAGCCGCTGCAGTACGCCTCGTCGGGCAGCTTTTTCAAGCGGCCGGAGGGGTATTTTGCGGGCAAGCTGATCCAGGACGCGGGGCTCAAGGGCGCGAGCGTGGGCGGCGCGCAGATCAGCGAGCTGCACGCGGGCTTCCTCATCAACCGCGGCGGCGCGACCGCGAGCGACGTGTTGGCGCTGATGGAAAAGGTGCAGCACGAGGTACAGGCGCAGTTCGGCGTGCAGCTGGAGCCCGAGGTGCGCATCATCGGAGAGGATAAACATGACGGCGAATGAGTATCAGCATCAGGCGCTGCACACGCTCAATCCCGCGCTGGACAAGCGCGACGTGCTCATCAACGGCGTGATGGGGCTGTGCGGCGAGGCGGGCGAAGCCATAGACATCGTAAAAAAGCATCTGGCGCAGGGACACGAGCTGGATCGGGAGGGGCTCATTAAGGAGCTGGGCGACGTGGCCTGGTACCTTGCGGAGACCGCCTGGGCGCTGGACGTCCCGCTGGAGGAGGTGCTGCAGCGCAACCTGGCCAAGCTGCGCGCGCGGTACCCGGATGGATTTGACAGCGAAAGATCGATCGGACGGGTGGAGGAGTAGCCACAGGGCGGTGTTGCAGCGCGACGTCCAACAGGCTCACCCTATCGCCGCCCAAGGCGGCACTTCACCCTCCGCACCGAACCAGCCGTTCCGACTGCTCCGGTGTTCCGCATGGCTTATTCTCCATAAACAGTCCACAGGACTGTTCATTCCGAAACGCTCATGCTTCAGGGCTTTGCCCCTCCGGGTGAACCTCAAGGGGAAGCTTAACCCCCGACAGGCAGCTTCGTGGTTGCCGTAATTTTATCCGGCCGCCAGGTGCTGCGGAAAGACGAGGAGAGAACGATATGAAACTGGTCGTGGTGACGGGACTTTCCGGCGCGGGCAAGACGCAGGCGCTGCACACGCTGGAGGACATCGGCTTCTACTGCGTGGACAACCTGCCGCCCATGCTCATCCCCAATATGGCGAAGCTGTGCATGGAGGACGACCCGGCCATCCAGCGGGTGGCGCTGGGCATCGACACGCGCAGCGGCGCGTTCTTCGGCCACGCGGACGAGGCGCTGGACGCGCTGCGCGAGATGAATGTCAACTGCGACGTGCTTTACCTGACCGCGTCGGACGAGGAGCTCATCCGCCGCTACAAGGAGACGCGCCGCGCGCACCCCATGGGCAGCGAAAAGCTGCTCATCCAGAACATCGAAAAGGAGCGGGAGATGCTGCGCGGCATGGAGCGCCGCGCCACCCGCGTCATCGACACCACCACCATGCTCACCCGCCAGCTGCGGGAGATGCTGCTGCGCATGTACGGCGAGGGCGACGTGGACAAGGCCATCTCCGTCAACGTGCTCTCCTTTGGCTTCAAGCACGGCATTCCGCAGGACGCGGACCTGGTCTTTGACGTGCGCTTCATCCCCAACCCCTTCTACATCCCCGAGATGCGCCCCATGAACGGCGCGGATCAGCCCGTGCACGACTATGTGATGAGCTTTGAAGAGAGCCGCGTGTTCCTCGAAAAGACGCTGGACCTGCTCCGCTTCCTCATCCCGCACTATGTGTCCGAGGGCAAGGACCGTCTGGTCATCGGCATCGGCTGCACGGGCGGCCAGCACCGCAGCGTGTGCCTGGCGATGGAGATCGCAAAGGGCCTGCAGCAGGCGGGCTTCCATTGCTCCGCCTCGCACCGCGACGCCGTCTATTACGCTAAGAAATGAGAATGTGTTATGTCCTTTTCATCGGAGACCAAGCAGGAGCTCTGCCAGTGCGTCAGCAAGAGCTGCTGTAAGCTGGCCGAGCTGGCCGCGTTCATCCACGGCATCGGCACGCTGCGCATCGGGCGCGGGGGCCAGTCGGTGTGGATGACCACCGAGGTGCCCGCTGTCGCGCGCCGCATTTTCTCGCTGTGCAAGGCGTGCTTCGGCGTCACGCCCGAGGTGCGCACCCAGCTGCGCAAGCGCCTGGGCAAGCGCAACGTCTACCACGTGGTCATCGGCCCGCAGGCTGCCCCGCACATACTGGAGCAGACCGGCCTGATGCTGCAGACCGACCAGGGCGTGCGCATCAGCCGCGCGGTGCCCTCAGGTCTGGTGCGCAAGAGCTGCTGCCGCAGCGCCTACCTGCGCGGCGCGTTCCTGGCTACCGGCACGCTGTCCGACCCCGGCAAGGGCTACCATCTGGAGATCACCTCCTCCGCGGAGGAGTACGCGCGCTCGCTCGTCAATTTCCTGGGCCGCCTGGAAATTCCGGCAAAGATGGTTCCGCGGCGGGACAGTTTTGTGGTATACTTAAAAGAGAGCGAGCTGATCGTAACCTGCCTTAACCACATGGGCGCGCACAACGCGCTGATGGAGCTGGAAAACGTGCGCATCAAAAAGAATATGCGCAACAACGTCAACCGCGCCGCCAACTGCGACAATGCCAACGTGGACAAGACCATGGACGCCGCCCAGCGCCAGATCGAGGCCATCGAGGCCATCGAGCGCGGCATGGGGCTCAAAAAGCTGCCGGTGCACTTGCGCAGGATGGCGGAGGTGCGCGTCGAGCACCCCGATTCGCCGCTGAAGGAGCTGGGAGAGTATTTCGATCCCCCCATCAGCAAGAGCGCCGTCAATAACCGCCTGAGAAAACTCATGGAGATTGCCCGGGATATGCACAAATAGAAAGGGGAACGACCGAGTATGCTTCAGAAAAGTATCGTCATCACCAACCGCGACGGCCTGGACGCCAAGTCCGCTGCGCAGCTCGTGCAGATCGCCTGCCGCTTCCGCTCGCAGATCCTCA
Source organism: Candidatus Spyradocola sp. (assembly GCA_034113365.1). Classification (GTDB taxonomy): domain Bacteria; phylum Bacillota; class Clostridia; order Christensenellales; family UBA1750; genus Spyradocola. The sequence continues at coordinate 28,772 of JAXEXP010000083.1, read as the reverse complement.
TCGAGCAGGGCACCAAGATCATCAATGCCAAGTCCATGATGGGCGTGCTGTCCCTGGGCGTGGGCGCGAACAACCAGATCACGCTGTCCGTCAACGGCGCCGACGAAAAGGAAGCTCTGCAGGCCGTCAGCGCCCTGCTGTCCTCCAACATCGCGCAGGAAAAGAAGAGGTAATATGAGAAGAGAGTTCGAGCTGACCTGCCCGGACGGCGTCAGGCTCTACGCGCGCGCCTTTGAGGCGGATAATCCCCGCGCCGTGCTGTGCATCGCGCACGGCCTGGGCGAGCACGGCGACCGCTACCAGCGCTTTGCCGAGGTCATGAACCGCAGCGGCATCACCGTCTACGTCCACGACCACCGCGGCCACGGCCGCAACGTCACCCAAAAGAGCCAGCGCGGCATCGCCCGCATGCGCGACCTTGAGCGCGACATGGTGACCATGATCGAGCTTGCCATCAAGGAGACCGGCCTGCCCGTGTTCCAGTTCGGCCATTCGCTGGGCGGGCTGATCGGCCTGTTTACCACGCTCAACGCCAAGCCGCCCGTCGCCGGCGCCATCATCACCAGCCCGTGGCTGCGCCTCGTCAACCCGCCGCCCAAGGCGCTGTTCGACGTCGTGGGCGCAATGGCGGGCGTGCTCAACCCAATCTCCATCAAAAACGGCATCCCCGCCTCGGCGCTCAGCCACGACGCCGCGGTGTGCGCCGCCTATGACGTCGATCCCCTCAACCACGACCGCATCGGTCTGGGCCTTGCGGGCGACGCCAACCGCGCCGCGCAGTGGGTGCTGGACAATCCACAGCAGCTCAAGGTGCCGCTGCTGCTCTGCCACGGCGCCAAGGACCCCATCTGTTCGGTGGAGGGCAGCCGCGCATTCGCCGCAAAGGCCGCCGGCGTCCGCTACGTCGAGTTCCCCAACGCCTTCCACGAGATCCACAACGAGCCGGAGGACTGCGAGCGCCTGTTTGAGACGGAGCTGCAGTTCATTGGCGACGTGCTGGCAGGCAAATAATGCAAAAAACAAGCGCTTCCCGAAAAACGGGAAGCGCTTTTGACTTGCGATGAGACCGGCTTAGAGGAAGAAATCCTTGTCCTCGGGGCGCAGATACTTCTCCGCCTTGGGGATGTTGAACTCCACGCCGATGCCCGGCTTGTTCCACACCGTGACGTGGCCGTCCTTGAAGAAGCCCTCGGGCAGGCCCTCCACGATGTCGTACCACCACGCGGGATGCGCCTGCGGGTACTCGTAGGCGATGTAGTTCTGCGGCATCGTGCAGGACACCTGCGTCAGCGCCGCCATGCCGAATACGCCGTCGAACACGCCGTGCGGCGCGATGAGTATGCCGTGCAGGTTTGCGTACTCCGCGATGAACTTAAGCTCCGCAATGCCGCCCACGTCGGCCGGGTCGGGGCCGAGGATATTGACGGCCTGCGTCTCGATCATCTCGCGGTAGTTCTGGCGCAGATACACCTGCTCGCCGGTGTGGATGTTGGTGGTGGTGTTGTTGGTGATGTCGCGGTAGAGGTTGGCCATGTTGTAGCCCTCGTTGTCGCCCGTGACCATGTCCTCGAGCCACATCACGTTGCAGTCCTCCACGCCCTTTGCAAAGCGCAGCGCGTCGCAGGGCATCATGCCGGGGCCGCAGTCGAACGCCAGACCCACCTTGTCGCCCACCAGCTCGCGCAGGCGGTGCACATAGTTCAGCAGAAAGTCCATGCCCTTCTTGGTGAGCATGGAGCCGTTGGCGTTCTCAAAGTACTGCACCGGCGGCTCGACGGGGTAGCTGTTGTAGGCGTAGCCCTCGTCGATGGCCAGCTGCGTAAAGCCCGGGTTGTGGAAGGACAGCGCGGTCTTTACGATGGAGAAGCCGTACTTTTCGTGCAGGTAGAGCACATTTTCGGCACGCGTCTCGGGGTTGAGCGAGAAGCGCTCGGGGTGCGGCAGCTCCTCATTGGAGTACATTGTGCAGTAGACGCGCACCTTGTCGCGCACCTTACCGCCCAGCAGCTTGTAGACGGGCACGCCCGCGTCCTTGCCCGCGATGTCCCACAGCGCCATCTCGATGGAGCTGACCAGCTTGCCCCACGGCTTGAACGCGCCCAGACGGCGGATGCGCCGCATCACGGCCTCCACGTCCGTCGGGTCGCTGCCCACAATGGCCTTTTTGTAGTATTCGATGTTGGGAAACAGGAAATCCTTGAATTCCTCCACCTGCGAGTAGCCGTCGATGCCGGCGTCGGTCACCACGCGCAGACAGATGTTGTTGCCGATGATGGCGCCCTTGAGGTCTGTGATCTTCATGCGTTACGCCCCTTCCGTTTGTTCTGTGTGTATGTCGGGCTTGCTTTCCCTGAATTTAACGATAGCGCAGTCCGCGCTCCTTGTCAACCCTGAAATTTCCAGATAAAAAACACCGCCGCACAGCCTGAAAATCCAGACTGCGCGGCGGCATTGCGTCTCTTTAGCGCTTGGCTGCCCAGTTCACGGCGTTGCGCAGCAGCTTGACCATCTCGGGGTGGGTGAGTACCTCGGTGGTGTGGCCGGGCGTGATGCCCACAACGCGGCAGGCGCCCAACTCGTGCGCCCAGATGCCCACCTGGCTGCCGTGCTCGGACTCGGTGGTGCCCAGCACCTGCGTCTGATCCCACAGCCCCTCCATCTGGTAGTGCTCGTCCTCAATTTCAAAGTCGTGCACGCCCTCGGTCACGGGGTGCTCCGCGGTGATCTTCACCTTGACGGGGCACTTGGGCGGGTGGGTGATGAAACGCCCGCGCAGCAGCTCGGTGTACACCGGCGAGTCCGCGGGAATGTTGGCCAGCCCGCAGTGCACGCCGATGTAGCCCGCACCGCCGCCCGCAAAGAGCATGGGCACCACATAGGGCGGCCACGCATGGTTGGTGTACCAGTTGGTGGTGGGGATGGAGGTGTCGGCGATGCCGTCCTTGAAGTTCATCACCAGGTCCGGCGGGATCATGTGCGCGCCGACGTAGTTGGGATCCTCCGTCACGCGGACGATCCATTCCTTCTCATCAAAGATCATCGGCAGCAGCGGCTCGATGCTCTGCGCCGGGTGCCAGTAGTCGTTCAGCAGCACGATGGCCAGCTTTTTCATGTTCTGTTCCCCCTGCTTTGTTATCTGTCTGTTCCCCTTTGTCTCAGTTGCGGGCGGTGAAGCACTCCAGCGCCCATCTCTCCGGGCCGATCTTGGGCACGCCCACCAGCGAGGGACGGCCCGCGTGCAGCACGTCGGACAGCGCCGCCGCGTACAGGCCGGTGTCCTCCGACAGCACGCTGCCCACGAACTCCCCGTCCTTGCGGGTGAAGATGCGGGTGACGGGCTTTTCGCCCTGGCTCAGGTACCGGGTGGTGTCGGCGGTGAAGTTGAAGCCGCCCAGGTGCGCGGGCTTTGCAAAGGTGCACAGGCTGCGCGTCAGGCCCTCCTGGCCCACCTCGCCCACGATGATGTCGGGGGTCTTGCCGCCGGTCAGATTGCCTACCAGCAGCGCGCCGCAGTCGTTGATGCTGTCGCACAGCACTTCCTCTTCCCAGGGCTGCGCGATGTCCACGCCCTGGCGGTAGACCGACAGCGTAGCGCCCGAGAGCTCGTATTCGCGGATGGCCGCGCTCTCGCACACCACAATGGCCAGCTCGTCCCTGCCGTCTACGTCGCCCAGGGCCACGCGGCAGGAGACCTTGTTCTCGCAGTATTTGTGGCCGACAAAGGCCTCGCCCTCGCGCTTGAACCAGCGCGTGCCGCACACGAACTCCAGATGGCCGTCGCCGTCCAGATCGCCCACGGCAAGGCCCGTGGCGGGCGCGGAGATGCCGTATTCGCTGTCCTCATCCAGCAGGCCCTCGGCCAGCACCATGGGCGCGGCCCAGGGGGCCTTTGCGTCCGCAGGCAGGGGCGCGCACAGCACGCGGGTGCCCTCGGGCGCGGTGTTGGTCATCAGCAGGCAGCGGCGGCCGTCGCCCAGCAGGTTGTCGGTGAGCACCATGTCGGTAAAGCCGTTGCAGCCCGTCTCAAACGCGACGTGCTTTTCCCATTTGGCCTCAAGGTCTCCGGGATTCTCGTACCAGATCACCTTGTCGGACTGATTGTCGCCCGCAAGCACGATGTCCAGGTAGCCGTTGCCCGTCAGGTCGCACAGCGCGGCCGCGCCGCCCACGTGCTCCACCGCGTCGTCCAGGATCACGCGCTCCCAGCGGCGGTAGTTCTCGCCGTTGCGCAGCACGGCCAGGCTGCCGCAGTTGCCGCACAGCACGATGTCATTCCAGCCGTCGTTGTTCATATCGCCGGTCAGCACCACGTTATTGCAGGCGTCCGGGCCGTTTTCGTTGCGAAGCACGCCAAAGATCTGCTTTTCAAAAGTCATGTGTTCATCCCTCCAATGCTTTATTATACCAGAGTTTTTGCCCGTTGCACATGGCTTTTTCCGGGATTTGTGTTAAAAAAGTCTGGCCGGACGCAAAAAAAATCCGCGGTCGCCCGCGCACAAAAACGCCGCGCCGCATTTGAGCGATGCGGCGCGACGTAAGGTACGGATAAATGATGCAGTATGAAATGGTTTACGCCTTGTGGATGGTCAGATAACCGATGGTGTTGGGACCGCAGTGGCTGGAGATGGTTGCGCCGGCGGTCTCGACGAGCACTTCCTCAAAGTACCCCAGCGCGCGGATCTCCTCGGCCAGCGCCTCCGCCTTGTCGCGGGGCAGCGTGCTGGTGATGAAGATGCGCTCAGGTTCGATCTGGTCCAGCTGGTCGACGATCATGCGCTGCTTGTACTGCTGGATGCAGCTGTCGATCTTGCCGCGGAACTTCTCGCCCGCGATCATCTTGCCGTCGATGACGTTGATCTGCGGGTGCAGCTTGAGCACCGAGCCTGCCAGGTACGCCACCGACGAGCAGCGCCCGCCCATGTGCAGGTACTGCAGCGTGTCGATGATGAAGTGCGTGGACAGCCGCGGGATCACCGCCCGCATGTCGTCCTCCGCGTCCTGCGCGGTGCCGCCCTTTTCCAGGATGTCCGCCGCGCGCAGCAGCAGATGCGCCTCGCCCGAGGACAGCTGCCGCGAGTCCACCAGATGGATGCGCTTGGGGTCGTAACCCTGCTCTGCCAGCGCGTCGCGCGCCAGGCAGGCGTTGTGATACGTCGTGGAGAACTCCGAGGACAGCCCCGTGTAGATCAGCTCGTCGTACCCGCCGTCCAGTGCTTCAGCAAACGCCTTCTGGAACTCCAGTACGCCCACCGCAGCGGTCTTGGGCAGCTGTTTGGTGTGCAGCGCGTAGTCGAACAGCTGCTGCGGCGTCACGTCCACGCCGTCCAGGTGGTCCTCCTCCCCAAGGATCACATGCAGCGGCAGCGCCGTGATGTCGTGCTGCGCGCGCTTTTCGGGGCACAGGTCACAGGTGGTGTCGGTAAAGATCTTGACTTTCAATTCAATTCCCTCCTTTCGCATGGAATGCCTGGATGGTTCTATTATAATCCTGTTTTTGCTTTGTTTCAAGGAGTACGCGGGCAATGCGGGCGATTTTGTGGATTTCTGCGCCGCGATGCGCTATAATGATTGCAGGCAAAATGACAGGGGAGCGTGAGCATCATGATGGATTTTTCGCACATGCGCGCCTTCTTTGACGCAGGCAATACGCTGGATCCAGACGCGCGGCTGGGCTGGCTGCGCGCCTTGCAGCAGGGCATCGTCCGCCACGAGGCGGAGCTGCTCGCCGCGCTGGAGCTGGACCTTGGCAAGGCCCCCATGGAGGGCTACATGACCGAGGTCGGCCTGGTGCTCGACGAGCTGCGCTGCCAGATCCGCCACCTCCGGCGTTGGGCCAGGCCCCGCCGCGTGCGCACGCCGCTGGCGCAGTTCCACGCCGTCTCGCGCATCTACCGCGAGCCCTACGGCCTGGTGCTGGTCATGGCCCCGTGGAACTACCCGCTGCAGCTGTCACTCGAGCCGCTCATCGGCGCCATCGCCGCGGGCAACTGCGTCGTGCTCAAGCCCTCCAACTACGCGCCCCACACCGCCAAGGCCATGGAGCGCCTGCTCAGCGACTGCCTGCCGCGCGAGCTGGTGCGCGTGGTGCAGGGCGGCCGCGCCGAAAACGCCGCGCTGCTCGACACCCGCTTTGACTACATCTTCTTCACCGGCGGCAAGACCGTCGGCCGCCTCGTGATGGAAAAGGCTGCGCAGTTCCTCACTCCCGTCTCCCTCGAGCTGGGCGGCAAGAGCCCCGTGCTCGTGCTGGACGACGCCAAGATCGACCTGGCCGCCAAGCGCATCGTGTTCGGCAAGCTGCTCAATTCCGGCCAGACCTGCGTCGCGCCCGACTATGTGCTGGTGCAGCGCGGCGCAAAGGACGCCCTCGTCGCCGCCATGCGCAAGTACATCGCGCTTTTTCTGGGCGAGCACCCGCTGCAAAGCCCCGAATACCCCCACATCATCAATGAAAAACACGCCCAGCGCCTGACCGCCCTGCTGGACGGCGCCCAGATCCTCGCCGGCGGGCAAACCGACGGCCTGCGCATCGAGCCCACCCTCATCGAGGTGCGCGACCGCACCGCCCCCGCAATGCAGGAGGAGATCTTCGGCCCCATCCTGCCCATCCTCCCCATGGACACCCTCGAGGACATGATCGCCTTCGTCCGCGGCGACGAAAAGCCGCTCGCGCTCTACCTGTTCACCGAGTCCAAGCCCGCCCAGCGCGAGGTGCTGCGCCGCCTGTCCTTTGGCGGCGGCTGCGTCAACGACACCGTGGTGCACCTGGCCACCACCCACATGGGCTTTGGCGGCGTGGGCGCGTCCGGCATGGGCGCCTACCACGGCAAGCGCTCCTTCGACACCTTCTCCCACGAAAAGAGCGTGCTGGACAAGTCCACCTTCCTGGACCTGCCCATCCGCTACCACCCCTATACGAAGAAAAAGGAAAAGCTCCTCCGCTTTTTCCTGAAATGATCCCCTTGGACTTCATGTTGAGCCACTGACGTCATTATCCGTTTGGCAGAGCTGCAGCGCCACCCTTCCGCCGGCCGAAGGCCGGCAGCTCCCCGCTCCGCACCGAAACAGTCCTTCGGACTGTTCCGGTGTTCCGGTCGGCTTCATCTATCTGCGCACCGAATCAGTCCTTTGGACTGCTCCGGTGTTCCACATGGCTTATTCTCCGGCAACAGTCCACAGGACTGTTCCCTCCGAAACGCTCATGCTTCAGGGCTGCGCCCCTCCGTAGGTCAGTCCACCGGACTGTTTATTCCGACACGCTCGACCTTCAGGGCTTCGCCCCTCTGGGTAAACCCTCAAGGGGAGCCTTAAGGAAGCGCGAATCCGGGCTATGTGCCTCATCCTTCCTTTTGCAGGCGACCGATGAAGCACCCGTCACCGCACCCCAACCCCGGCCGCAAGGGATCACATCACATGCAGTTCTAACACCACCTTTTTGCATGGTGAACGTTCATTGTTCAGCATAAACAGCCAACTCATGCAGTCAGCAGCAATGCGCACCCTACGGCTTCCCCTTGAGGGGAAGCTGTCGCCCGCAGGCGACTGATGAGGTGTCCGTAAACTGCCACCCCACCCCCAGACGCACCAAAACAGCCCCAAGCCCCGCTTCGATGCCCCAAGCTGTATCTTTTTCGTATCCAATACAAATGAAGAAGAGACATTGTTCTCTCGCAAAAAACAAGGAGTTCCTATGCTGCACGACATCGCACCGCACGTGCTGTCCAACGCCTATTCCCCCCGCGCCCCGCAGCGCAGCGACTTGGCGCTGTACTTCGACCCCAAGGGCGTCTACCTCCGGGACAACGCCTTCCCGACCTGCGCCGACTACCCCACCGATACCGCCTTCCAGTACCTGTTCGACTACGACGGCCGCGCCGTGTTCCTCGCCGACCAGCCCCCGCTTTACGCCCAGCGCCAGCCCCACCGCGCACTGCGCAGCCTGCCCCAGCCGCTGGCATTCCTCGGCGGCACCGCGCAGCACCTCTGGGATTGGTACCGCAACACCCGCTTCTGCGGACGCTGCGGCGCGCCCATGACCCATAGCGCCACCGAGCGCGCCATGACCTGCCCCTCCTGCAGCAACACCGTCTACCCGCGCATCTCGCCCGCCGTCATCGTGCTCATCCACAACGGCGCGGACAAGCTGATGCTCGCGCAGGGCCGCCGCTTCGTGGGCGGCTTCTACTCCTGCATCGCCGGGTATCTCGAGATCGGCGAGAGCCTCGAGCAGGCCGTCCGCCGCGAGGCGCTGGAGGAGACCGGCCTGCACCTGACCAACCTGCAATACTTCGGCAACCAGCCCTGGCCCTTTACCGACACCCACATGGTGGGCTTCTTCGCCCAGGCCGACGAGCGCGAGCCCATCCGCATCCAACAGGAGGAGCTGGCCGACGCCCGCTGGTTCTCCCGCGACGAGCTGCCCCGCGGCCCGCAGTCCATTGCCATCGCCAGCGCCATGATCCAAGCCTGGCTGGACTATGGCGCAAATCTACCGAAGGAGGGATCGAACGCATGAATCCGCTGCTGCCCACCCAATTCTTCACCCCCGACGCCGAAGCGCGCGTCATGCCCGACGGCAGGCTCTACCTCTACGGCTCCAACGACCTCTCCGGCTGCGCCGACTATTGCAGCAAGGAGTACCACGTCTACGTCACCGACGACGACAAAATGGAGCATTGGACGGACTGCGGCGTCTCCTTCCGCAACACCGCCGACCATCCCGGCCTGCCGTGGAGCCCCGACACCGTGCTCTTTGCCCCCGACGCCATCGAGCGCGACGGCAAAACCTACCTCTACATGTGCGATTGCCTCGGCCACGAGGGCGTCGCGGTCTCCGACCGCCCGGAAGGCCCCTTCCACTCCGCGCAGCCCATCGTCGGAGCAGACGGCGACGGCATCGACCCCTCCGTGTTCATCGACGACGACGGCCAAGCCTATTACTTCTGGGGCCAGATCAGCCTGCGCGGCGCAAAGCTCAACCCCGACATGACCTCGCTCGACCTGTCCACCCTGCGCCACGGCATCCTCACCGAGCAGGAGCACGGCTTCCACGAGGGCTCGTCCATCCGCAAGCATGGCGGCAAGTATTACCTCATCTATACCGACACCACGCGCGGCCGCGCCACCTGCATGTCCTATGCCGTGGCCGACGCGCCGCTGGGCCCTTACACGCGCGGCGGCGTCATCGTGGACAACACCTTCTGCGACCCCGGCACCTGGAACAACCACGGCTCCATCTGTCAGTGGCGCGGCCAGTGGTACATCTTCTACCACCGCGCCTCGCAAAACAGCTTCACCAGCCGCAGAGTCTGCGTCGAGCCCATCCATTTCAACCCCGATGGCTCCATCGACGAGGTGATGATGACCTCGCAGGGCGCGTCCGATCCCCTCGACGCCTTCCGCTGGATCGACGCCGCCGTCGCCTGCCGCCTGCGCGGGGGCTGGTTCATCGCCCCGCAGCCCGAAGGCCGCGAAATGCTCACCTGCGAAGAGGGCAAGCACGAGGGCTGGGCGGAATACCGCTACCTGAACTTCCACCAACCCGCATCCGGCTGGACGCTGCGCGCCCGCGGCAAGGGCGCCGTCTCCGTGATGACTACCCAGAACCGCATCCTCGGCTCCATTGACGTCTCCGCCGACGCCTTCACCGAGCTGCACGGCGCGCTGACTCCCGGCCTCACCGGCACGCTGCCCGTCTGGCTGAACCTCAAGGGCGAGCACCTCGAACTGGACGCCTTCCGCTTCGACAAATGATAAAAAACATGCGAACCGAGCCACAAAACCGCTCAGGTCCGCATGTTTTTTCTGTACTCATTCCAACTTCAGCACGTCCGTCACCGTCAATATGTCTCCCGACACCGTGAACTTGACGTCGTGCCCCGCAAACGCCATGCCGTAGATGCGCCCCGGCTCGTGCTGATAGCCCGGCCGCGGGTCCTGCGCCAGCACGTCCAGCACCGCCCCGCGCTTGTCCTCGGGCAGCCGCTCCAGCAGCGCCTCGGGGAACGCCACGCGCAGCGTCGCGGCGGGGGAGGGCGCAAAACCGCCCGCCGCCTCGGGGTGCGCGTCGGCATAGGGCAGGTAGGGCTTGATGTCAAAGATCGGGCTGCCGTCCAACAGATCGGCCCCCGCCACCGTCAGCGCCGGACCGTCCTCCGCGTCCACATCCACCGACACCAGCCGGACGCAGGAAAGTCCGATGGCGTTGGGCCGATACGGCGACCGCGTCGCAAACACGCCCATGCGCGCATTGCCGCCCAGCCGCGGCGGCCGCACCGTGGGCGACCAGTCCTCCCGCTGTGCCCGGGAAAACTGCCACAGCAGCCAGATGTGCGAGAACCCCTCCAGCCCCCGCAGCGCGTCGGCGTTCCGGTATTCCGGCTCAAACACGATGCGCGCCCGCAGCGCGTCCACCAGTCCGCTCTGCCGCGGAATGCCGAATTTCTCAGAAAAATCGCTGCGGATGCGCGCGATGATCTTCATGGGAACGATTTCAGCCATAAATGTCTCCTATACAATCCTATCCAAAGGATACCTCCTGATCGCATAACGCAGACCATCCTTTGGCTTCCCCTTGAGGGGAAGCTGTCGCCGCAGGCGACTGATGAGGTGTCCGTCACGCACCAGCCATCCCCCAGCGCACCAAAAAACATTCCGCTCGTCACAGCAGCGTCAGCAGCGTGCCCACCGTCAGCACCGCGAGCCCCGCAAGCGCCTTGCGCGACAGCTTTTCCCCGAGGAACACCCGCGCGAACGCCACCGTGATCAGTATGCTCAGCTTGTCTATGGGCGCCACCGCCGACGCGGGCCCCATCTGCAGCGCCTTGTAGTAGCATAGCCAGCTCGCGCCCGTCGCGATGCCCGACAGCACGGTGAACAGCAGGCTGCGCCCGCGCACATGCCGCACCATCTTTGCCTTGCCCGTCACAAACACCATGCTCCATGCCATCACAAGCACCACGCCCGTGCGCAGCGCCGTGGCCAGGTTGCTGTTGACGTCCTGCAGGCCCAGCTTGGCCAGTATGCTCGTCAGCGCGGCAAATACCGCCGACAGCGCCGCGCACACCAGCCATCCGCGCCCGCCCTTGCTCTCCGCGCCCTTTGCGGGCTTCAGGTCCAGCATCAGCAGCGTGCCCGCCGCGATCAGCACCACCGCAGCGCCCTTCCACAGCGTCAATCCCTCGGTCAGCAGCAGCGCCGCCAGCAGGATGGTCAGCACCGTGGAGGACTTGTCCACCGCCGCCACCGCCGCCACCGGCCCCAGCTGCAGCGCCTTGAAGTAGCACAGCCAGCTCGCGCCCGTCGCCAGTCCCGACAGCGTCAGGAACAGCACCGTGCGCCCCGTAAGCTCCGTAAGCCCCGCCTGCGCGCCGGTGATCAGCACCATCAGCCACGAAAACACTAGCACCACGCCGGTGCGCAGCGCCGTGACCACGTGCGAGTCGCAGTCGCGGATGCCCACCTTTGCCAAAATAGAAGTCGCCCCTGCAAACACTGCAGAGGCGAGAGCGTATACGATCCACATGATGCGATCACTCCATGGGTTTGTTTTCCAGCGTCGCGAAGGTGTAGCCCAGGCTGCGGATGTAGTCGATGGCGTCGGGCAGCATCTCCACGGTCTTTCCCTTGCTGTTGGTGTCGTGCATCAGCACGATCAGGTTGCGGCCGCGCTCGGCCTGCACGTTCACGGTCTCCACCAGCTCCTCATAGAGCTGCTGCGTCGTGCGGCTGGAGGCGTTGGACTCGGCGTCGCCGTTGAGCGCGTTCCAGTCAAAGTAGCGGTAGCCCGCAGCCTCCACCGCCTCGCGGTAGTCGCGGCAGCGGCGGTTGGTGGAGCCGTAGGGGAAGCGCATCAGGTCGTCGGGGTAATCCTGTCCCAGGACCGAGAGTATGGTCTGGCGCCCCGCTTCAAGGTCCTTCAGCAGCGCCTCTTCGCTCTTGTAGATGGTGTCGGTCTGGTGGGTCTGGGTGTGGTTGGCCACCAGCGAGCCCTGCGCCGCAATGGCCTGAATGCGCTCGGGATGGCTCTGCGCGTTCTCGCCGATCACAAAGAACGTCGCCACAACGCCCTTGTCCTCCAGCACATCGAGGATCGCCTCGGTGTTCTTCGACGGACCGTCGTCAAACGTCAGGTAGCAAATCTTGCCCTCCACCGCGGGGATCTGCTCCGCCGGGTTGGACGGGCCCGCCGCTTCGGGCGCTTCCGTCGCCTCGGGCGTGAGCTCCGGCGTGGGGGCGGGGGTGGGAGCCGGGGTCGCCGTGGGCACAGGCGTCGGCGTGGCTTCCGGCGTGGGCGCGGGCTTGAGCGTCACTACGATCTGCTCCTGGTGCGCCGCGTGGCCGTCGCCGTTTTCCAGGATCACCATGTCCCCGCTGGGCACGCCCTGCGCGTTGGCATGAGGGGGCGTGCAGCCCGACAGCAGCACCGTGGTCAGCAACAGCAGAGTTACTATATAAATCGCATTTCTACGCATGATCCATCATCCTTATTTAGTTTTTCTACATTATACTACAAACTCCCGCAAATGCCTATATGGATTTTGAAATATTCCATAAGATTTCACAATATGGAACATTTGTCATGCGCTGCGATTGACAAAACGTAGTTTGTACGGTATCATGGGTTCACAATTCAGAACAAGGAGTGTTATTTTCATGACCAACAAGTCTACCAAGAAGAAAAACCTCATCTGGGCGCTGGTCGCGCTGGTTGCGGTCGTCGCGATCTTTGCCGGCGTCTACTTTGCCACCCGTCCCGACACCGCTGCGGGCGCCAAGCACATCACCGTCACCGTCGTGCACAAGGACGCGACCGAGCGAGTGGTGGAGATCGATACCGATGAAGAGATGCTGCGCGGCGCGCTGGAGCAGGTGGACCTGGTCCAGGGCTCTGACAGCGAGTACGGCCTGTTCATCACCACCGTGGACGGCTACACCGCCGACGACTCCGCGCAGGAGTGGTGGTGCGTGACCAAGGGCGGCGAGATGCTCAACACCGGCGTTGACACCACCCCCATCTACGACGGCGACGCCTTTGAGCTGACGCTGACCACCGGCTGGTAAACCGCGATGAAGCTCAAGGTGCGCGAGCTGGTGATCCTGGGCCTGATGACGGCGATCCTGTTCGTGGCGCAGGTGGCGTTGTCCTTCCTGCCCAATATCGAGCTGGTGTCGCTGCTGGTCATCGTCTACACGCTGGTGTTCGGCCCCAAGGTATTGTATGTCATCTATGCCTTCGCGGTGCTGGAGGGGCTGCTCTACGGCTTTTCCACCTGGTGGATCACCTATCTGTACATCTGGGCGGTGCTGGCCGGGCTGACCTGGTGCTTCCGCAAAATGGAGTCCACGCTGGGCTGGGCGATCCTCAGCGGCGCGTTCGGCCTCGCGTTCGGCGCGCTGTGCGAGCTGTCGCACTTCTTCTTCGTGGGCTGGCAGGCGATGATCGCCTCCTGGGTGTCGGGCCTGATGTTCGACATCGCGCACTGTGTGGGCAATTTCCTGGCGGCGCTGGCGCTGTTCAAGCCGCTGCTGTACCTGCTCAGGAAGCTGGCGCAGCGCGCGCAGATCACGTAAGCAGGCATAAAAAAGGCGGGCTGCCTTCTCCCGGATTGTCCGGGAAGGGCGGCCCGCTCTTTTTTGCCTGTCCGCAGGGTTTAGAAGTAATCGGCAAAGTAGCAGTTCTTCTTGACGAACACGGCCTTGAGCGTCTCCTCGTTGCCCGAAACCACCACGTCGGGCCGCAGGCGCAGCGTGGACAGCGGCGCGTAGCCCAGCACCAGCTGCGCCAGCGTCGTCACGTCGCAGGTCAGGTCGGCCGGCGCGCCGGTGCGCTCGACGGAAACGGCGCTCCCGTCCGCGTAGCTGACGGCATACGTCCCGCTGTTCTCCTCGATAAACGCATCGCGCACCGCGATGGTGTAGCTGCCGCTGCCCTGCGGATGGCGCATCAGCGTCAGCGCCTTGGGCACGTCCACCACGCGGTACATGCCGTGGGTATCCACCTTCTGCTCGACGCGGTAGGGCTCGGGGATCAGCGTGCGGAAGTCCACCTCGGCGGGGAACACGCCCTCGACGTAGGCGTACTGCGCGCTGAGCCGGTAGAGGAAGCCCAGCAGCCCGTAGAGCGCCTCGCGGCTGTCCCATGCCATGTCGCGGATCACGGCCTTGCGCGTGTCGCCGCCGCCCTCGGGCTTGAACATCACATAGGCGTGCGCGCCGCTCTCATCCGAGAGCAGGTAGCGGTATGCGTTGTCCTTGTACGGATCGCCCTCGATCCAGTCCCACTGCCGCTCGGAGCGGACGATGGCCATGTTGCGCCCCAGTATGAACTTCTGGTAGACGTCCTTGAAGGGCTGGATGCTCTCGCCCCACTGGTGCAGCCGCACCTGATACGGGCAGGGGAAGATGGAAAGATCCTTCACCTCCACCCGCTGGCGCAGCGGCGCATGGCAGAACTCATAGCCGAACTTGCGGTAATACTCGTGCGAAAAGGGATACAGCGCCGAGAATACGAAGCCGCGCTGGCGCATGTCGGCGAACTTTTCGCGGAAAATGCTGCGGATGCCGCCCTGCCTGCGGTATTCGGGCAGCGAGGAGACGTTGCCCACGCCGCCGCATAGCACGATGCGCCCGTCGTAGAGTATGTGATAGATGTTGTTGATCATGTGGGAGGTCATGGCGCCGTCGTCGCCGAACGCGCCCCAGAACTCGGCAGAGCCGTCGTTTCTGCGCATCTCCTCCTCAACGCCCGCGCGGACTTTTTCGGGGTCGCACTTGCCCACAAAGGCGATGGTGGAGATCTTGACGGCCTCCACGTATTCCTCGGGCGTGCGCAGCCTGCGTGCCTGCATGGTTTTCATCTCCGTTTCTGTTTGCTGGAATACTCACGCCTCCATGCTAGCAGGCGCGCCCCTGCTTGTCAAGCGATAAAATTGAACGCAAAAAAGCAAATTGGGGGCTAGTCAAATCGTAACAAATATGTCATAATATTTCCAACAGACTTTGGAGGTGTGATCACTGAAATGAAAAAACTGATTTCTTCGCTGCTCGTTCTCGCACTGGTGATGGTGTGCTTCCCGGCCAGCGCGCTGGCGGTGACCTATTATCCCGATTACGACGAGGCGCCCCGCGCGCAGGAACCCACCTACACCGGAAAGGCCGAAACGCCTGAGAAGGTGGAGCAGAGCACCGGTTCCACCGACGGCATCTACGTCGCCGACTGGTACACCTACAACATGCCCTACGTCATCAAGGTCGACCGCACCAATCAGGTCATCACGATCCTGAGCGAGTCCTCCTCCGGTCACTACGATCAGATCGAGCATCAGTTCATCTGCTCCACCGGCACCAAGAGGAACCCCACGCCCAAGGGCGAGTTCACGCTGTCGGATGCCGAGCGCAAGGAGTGGAGACTGTTCAAGACCTACAACACCTATGTGCGCTACGCGGTGCACATCAAGGGCAACTACTTCTTCCACTCGCTGCTCTACAGCAAGCCCGACGTCTCGACCATGAGCCGCACCTCCTACCGCAAGCTGGGCACGCCCGCTTCCCACGGCTGCATCCGCATGCTCGACGAGGACATCAAGTGGATGTTCGAGAACTGCCTGGCCGGCACCAAGGTGTTCGTGATGGACTGCGACAAGGACGAGGAGCTGAACAAGTCCCTGCTGCCTCCGAAGCTGAAGTAAATACGCGAAAAAAGGAAGAGACGTCCTGCGGGACGTCTCTTTTTTGCCCGCCGGCGGCCGGGGGAAAGATGACCCTCCCGCCCCTCCCCCACAAGGGGGGAGGGGCGGGAGGGTCTATGGCGTCCTCGACGGACGCCGGGCTCCTCCTGGGGCGGCAAGGAAGGTCTGCCGGACTTGGGCGCTCACAGGCGGCGCAGGTGGAAGCCCGCGTCGGCATTGAGCACGGTGCCGGTGCCAAAGTCCAGCAAGCCGGAGCAGGCGGCGAGCACCTGATTGGCCACGTCGTCCGGCGTGCCCAGGCGGCGGATGGGCGTGATTCCCTCCTCATGCACGAGATGCTCGTATTTGTCCCGCACGCCCGCGGTCATGTCCGTCAGGATGATGCCGGGGCGCACCTCGAACACCGGGATGCCGTGCTCGGCCAGCCGGTCGGCAAACAGCTGCGTCGTCATGGACACGGCTGCCTTGGAGGTGCAGTATTCCCCGCGCGAGGTGGAGGAGGTGTAGGCCGAGATGGAGGAGATGTTGACGATGCGCGGGCGGTAATCGGGGAAGCCCGCCTGCTGCCCCGCAATCATCATCCGCGCGCCCGCCTGGCACATGAAGAAGCAGCCCTCGGCGTTGTTGCGCATCAGGCGCTCGTAGCTCTCCACCGTGGTGTCCAGCACGTCCAGCCGCACGCGCGGCGCGACGCCCGCGTTGTTGACCAGCACGTCCAGCCGCCCGGAGAACTCGCGCTGCACCGCGGAAAACAGCTCCGCGCGCTGCGCCTCGTCCGACACGTCGCAGGGCACGTACCGCCAGTCGCCCAGCGCGTCCAGCTCAGGCGCGATGTCCTTTGCCGCCTCCGGCCCGCGCGTCACGCTGCACAGCATCACGCGGTAGCCCTCGCGCAGCAGCGCCTTTGCGATGCCCAGCCCGATGCCGCGCCGCGCGCCCGTCACCAGCGCATTGTGTCCCTTGCCCGAAATGACATTCATTTTGCAGTCAGCTCCTTGTACAGCTTGGTGTAGTAGGGATCGCGCACCGCGCAGCCCGCCATACCGCCCAGGCGCATCAGCTGCGAGCACTTGCCGCAGGCGACGCAGCACTTCTTCATGTCCAGACCGCGCCCGGACAGCAGATCCTCCGCAAACTCTGGGTAGGCGAACGCCATCCGCCCAAAGCCCGCCAGATCGCACACGCCTGCCTTCACCGCGCCCGCAGCAAGATTCCCCGCAAACGCGCGCGGATACGAGAACGCCGAGCCGATCACCGCGAGCCCAGGGAAGGCGCGCTTGATGCCGCCCACGCAGTCCATCATGCGTGCAAGCCCCTTCAGCGGCTCCTCGGGCAGGGGATAGGGCTGCCAGTCGGCAGGGCGGTTGACGTGCGGGTTGACATACGGGTTGCCGATGGTCACGTCCAGCAGCTGCAGCCCCATCTCCCGCAGCGCGCCCACCAGCCGGATGGGCTCGGTCAGATCGGGCTCCAGGCTGCCGTCGTCCCGCACGCCAAAGCCGTAGGGGTAGGGGAAGCCGTCGTACACGTTCAGGCGCGAGGTGACGAGGAAATCCCCCGTGACAGCGGCCTTTGCCTTGCCGTAACTCTCGCGCAGCAGCCGCGTGCGGTTCTCAAAGCTGCCGCCGAACGCGCCCGGCCGGGTGTGCGCCGAGAGCAGTTCGCTGGCCAGATAGCGGTGGCAGCACTTGACGTCCACGCCGTCAAAGCCCGCAGCCTGCGCAAGCTGCGCCGTGTGCGCAAAGTCGTCCTCCAAACGGAACAGCTCGTCGTCGGAGATGATGCAGGAGGCGGGTAGAGGGCCGTCCTTTTCAAAGAGCGGGTTGTTGTAGGCGATGATGGGCGCGGGTGCGCCGTCGGGCTTGGAATACCGCCCCGAGTGCGTCGCCTGCAGGATGAGCAGCGGCGGCTCGTGCCCCGCCTGCACCGCCGTCTGCCGAATGCGCTCGGTCAGGCGGCGAAAGTCGTCCAGATTGCCGGGCGTCAGGAAGGACTGCCGCGGATTGGCGCGCCCCTCGCGCCGCACGGCGCACGCCTCAAACCAGATCAGCGCCGCACCGCTGCGCGCAAACCGATCATAGCGGCGCAGCGTCAGCTCGCCCGGTGTGCCGTCTGATTCGCTGTCGCAGCCCTCCATGGGTTGGATGGCGATGCGGTTGGGCAGCACGCGCCCGGCAACGGTCAGCGGGCGACGCAGCGCGTCATACCCGTCGGAAAGGGGCAGCTGCACCCCGGCGCGCTCCGCCGCCTGACGAAGCTCCTCCAGTGTCTTGCAGGTGAACATGCACATTCCTCCTGTCATAGCGTTTCGATAGATCCAGCATACGACATTTCCCCGCCGCGCGGTCGCACAAATCACGCAAAAACTATGCGGAATCTGCGCTCCATGCCAAAAACGACGGTACCGTCCTGTGCAGGTTTTGCCGATTTTATTGCAGATGAGGGCTGTTCATCCGGCGTGCGTTCTGCTACAATGAGAATATGCAAATCACACGAATAAAGGAGGAGTCTGCATGCGCATGCGCGCGGCGTTCATCACCAATTCACCGGAACTGATCGACCGGGTCTACCCGGAAAGTGTGCGGCAGCGGCTGAATGAACTGCTCGACCTGCTGCCCGGCGTGCTGACGGAGGAGACGCTCGCGGCGCGGGCAGAAGAGGTCAAGGACGTGCGCGTGCTGCTGTCCACCTGGGGCATGCCGGCGCTGACGCAGCAGCGCATCGCGGAGATCTTCCCCAACCTGCAGGTCCTGTTCTACGGCGCGGGCTCGGTGCAGGCCTTTGCGCGCCCCTTCCTGGCGCGCGGCGTGCGCGTGATCTCTGCATGGGCGGCAAACGCGGTGCCCGTGGCCGAGTACACTGTCTCGCAGATCGTGCTGTCGGGCAAGGGGTGCTTCCAGGCCATGCGCCGCTACCGCGACCACGACCGCGATGATGCAAAGCGATTCGTTGCATCGCAGCCCTGCAATTACCGCATCCGCGTGGGCCTGCTGGGCGCCGGTATGATCGGCCGCATGGTCGCCGAGCGCCTGCGCGCCTATGAATACGAGGTGCTGATCTACGATCCCTTCGTGTCCGACGAGACGCTTGCTGCGCTGGGCGCGCGCCGTGCCACGCTGGAGGAGATCTTCTCGACCTGCCAGATCATCTCCAACCATGTGGCCAACCTGCCCTCCACCGTGGGCATGATCGACGAGAAATTGCTGCGATCCATGCTGCCCAACGCCACGTTCATCAACACGGGACGCGGCGCGCAGGTGGACGAGGCCGCCCTCGCCCGCGCAATGGAGGAATGCCCCGACCGCACCGCGCTGCTGGACGTCACCTTCCCCGAGCCGCCCGATGCGGACAGTCCGCTTCTGCGCCTGCCCAACGTGTTCCTCACGCCGCACATCGCGGGCTCGATGGGCCGGGAGGTGGCGCGTATGGGCGCATACATGGCCGACGAGTGTGCGCGCATACTCTCGGGCGAAGCGCCGCGCTACGAAGTGACGCCCGCTATGCTGGAGACGATGGCCTGACATGAAGAAGCTCATCACAGATCTGCAGCACAGCGTGAGCCAGGCGCCCGAACACCGCCACAGCCATCTCTCCTGCGAGATGGTGTATGTCAAGCGCGGCAAGGCGCGCTTCACCATCGGCGGGGTGGACTACACCGCCGGGCCGGGCTGCCTTTTGTTCATCTCCTCGCTGGAGGAGCATCAGGTGCGCGTGCTGTCCGAGCCCTATGAGCGGTATTTTGCGATCCTGTCGCTGGCCGAGCTGACGCGCGCATTCCCGCACTCGTCGCTGACGGCCGTGTTTACCAGCCGGCCGAGGGGCTTTACTCATTGCGTGCCCCTGCGAAGCAGCCGCACGGATGCCGACGCGATCTTTGCCTCGCTGCATCGGGAATACCTCTCCGACCTGCCCTGCGCGCGGGAGATGGCCGAGGCGGAACTCAAGCGCCTGCTCGTGCTGACGCGACGCGCCTGTCCGGAGAACTTCGCCGCCTGCCCGGGCCCCGTCGCGGGGCGTGTGCGCGAGGCGCAGGAATACATCGACCGGCACTTTACACAGGAGCTGTCCGTGGCACAGGTCGCAGCGAAGTTCTTCGTCAGCCCCAGCCACCTGACGCACAGCTTTCACGAACAGGTGGGCTACAGCCCCAAGCAGTACATCAAGCTGCTGCGCCTGTCCTACGCCCGCGAGCTGATGGAGACCACCGACCTGCCCGTGACGGACGTGGCGGTCAAATGCGGCTTTGCCGACGTCAACAACTTCATCCGCGCCTTCCGCCAGACCTATTCCGTGCCGCCGGGCAAATGGCGCCACTCGACTTAGTGCTCCAGAGTACTGAGAGATTTCTCGGCTTCACTCGAAATCCCCTCACTCGGAGCGATTTGTAAAAACGAAGTTTGACCCGCTGATGAGAAGTGCTATACTATAGCAACAGGGAAGGAATGAGGAAGAATGGAAAGCAGCACAAGACCGCACCGGACAAAGCGGGAAGCCTTTCTGATGGAGATGGACGGGCTGATCCCGTGGGAGGCGTGCGTCAGGCTGATGGAGCCGCATTGGCCGGGCGGAGCGCGCAGAACCGAGCAGATGCTGCGCATGTTCCTGCTGCAGATCTGGTTTCATCTGCCCGATGATGCTGTAGAGGACGTGATCTGCGACAGCCGTGCCATGATGGCATTCATGAAGCTGGATCGCGCGGCGGGCGAGCAGGTGCCGGACGCAGCGTCGCTTTGCGAGTTCCGCAGGACGATCACGGTCAACGGCCTGCAGGAGAAGCTCTTTGCCATCGCGCAGAGACCGCTTGAACAGGCGGGAAAAAGGGTCAGCGGCGGAACCGTTGCGAACGCCGCCCTCGTCGAAAACGCTCATTCTTGAAATTCATCACACCAAGGAGGTTTATCTATATGAACACACCGCTCCATGACCTGCACATCCACACCAACCTCTCGCTCTGCTCCTCCGACCCCGAGCAGACGGTGGAAAACATCGCCGCCTGGGCCGCCGCGCATGGCGTGGGCACCATCGGCATCTCCAACCACGTCTGGGACTGCGATGCCCCCGCGGGCAGCGAGTTCTACGCCGGCCAGCCCTTCTCCCACATCATGAAGATCCGCGATCAGATCCCCGCCGACCTGCACGGCGTCCGCCTGCTCATCGGCGCGGAGACGGAGTTCGCCGGCGGCAAGATCATGCTCTCGCAGGCCTGCAAGGATCAGCTGGACTACCTGCTCGTGCCGCATTCCCACATCCACATGGTGGGCCTCGTGCTGCCCAAGGACCGCGTCACCGACGAGCAGGTCGCCGACTACCTCGTCACCAGCTTCTGCGACCTGGTCAGCAAGGACTTTGCCACCATCATCGCCCACCCCTTCGGCCCCGTCGGCCGCACGCCTATGCAGACCAAGGCCATACTCGACTGCATCTCCGACGAGCAGTTCGCGGATTGCTTCACCCTCGCCGCACAGCACGGCGCCGCCATCGAGATCAACGGCTCCTCCTTCGAGCGCGAGTGGAACGACCCCCAGCTTATGGCCAATCACGAGCGCATGTTCTCCATCGCGCGCGACTGCGGTTGCACCTTCACGCTGGGCAGCGACGCCCACGCGCTGCGCGAGCTGTGCTTCGTCGAGCTGGCCATGCAGCTGGCCCAGCGCCTCTCCATCCCCGACGACCGCTTCGCGCACATCTAGGGAGCCGATTATGAAGGAAATCACCGCCCGCGTGCTCGTCATCGGCACGGGTTGCGCGGGCTATGCCGCCGCGGAAACCCTCGCCCGCCTCGGCGTGCCGGACGTGCTGCTGCTCAGCGCGGGCGTCAACCGCGGAACCTCGCGCAACACCGGCAGCGATAAGCAGACCTACTACAAGCTCTCCCTCTGCGCCGACCGCAGGGACAGCGTCTACGACATGGCGCGCGACCTGTTTTCCGGCGGCTGCGTCGACGGCGATACCGCGCTTTGCGAGGCCGCCGGCAGCGCCCGCGCCTTCCTGCGCCTGACCGACCTCGGCGTGCCCTTTCCCACCAACCGCTTCGGCGAGTTCGTGGGCTACCGCACCGACCACGATTCCCGCATGCGCGCCACCTCCGCAGGCCCCCTCACCTCAAAGCTGATGACCGAGGCCCTCCAACGCGCCGCCGGGCGCGCAGGCGTGCAAACTTTAGCACCCCTGCAGGCCGTCCGCCTCATCACAAAGGGCAACCGCGTCCACGGCGTGCTCGCGCTGGACACCTCCCGCCTGCACGACGACTACGGCCTGACGCTCCTGCGCGCGCCGTTTGTGGTGCTGTGCACCGGCGGTCCCGCGCTGGCCTACGACAGCGTCGTCTACCCCGAGAGCCAGTCGGGCGGCACGGGTATGGCGCTGAGCGCGGGCGCGGAGGGCTCCAACCTCAACCAGTGGCAGTACGGCCTCGCCAGCACCTCCTTCCGCTGGAACCTCTCGGGCAGCTACCAGCAGGTGCTCCCGCGCTACGTCTCCATCGACGAGCACGGCGTCCAGCGCGAATTCCTGCCCGAGGCCCTCGGCAGCGCCGCTGAAGCCCTCAACATGACCTTCCTCAAGGGCTACCAGTGGCCCTTCGACAGCACCAAGGCCGCAGTGGGCTCCTCCCGCGTCGACCTCGCCGTGCACGCCGAGCGCATGAAGGGCCGCAGCGTCTACCTCGACTTCACCCACGACCCCGCCGGACTCGACGATAGTTTCACCCTGCTCTCCCCCGAGGCGCGCGAGTACCTCACCCGCTCGGATTGCCTCGTCGCCACGCCCATCGAGCGCCTGCGCCGCATGAACCCGCAGGCCGTGCAGCTCTACCGCAGCCACGGCATCGACCTGTCGCGCGAGCTGCTGCCCATCGCCGTCTGCGCCCAGCACTGCAACGGCGGCCTCGCCGTGGACGCCAACTGGCGCACCAGCATCGAGGGCCTCTATTGCGCGGGCGAGGCCGCGGGCACCTTCGGCATCGCGCGCCCGGGCGGCTCCGCGCTCAATTCCACGCAGGTGGGCGCTCAGCGCGCCGCTGAGCACATCGCCTACGAAGCGCAGCCCGCTCCCATCGACGAATCCGCCTGCGAAAATGCCGTCCAGGCCCTCCGCAGCGACATCGCTGCGCTGCTCACCGCCGATGCTCCGCACCACCTGACCGTTCGCAAGCGCATGCAGACCCGCATGACGCAGTACGCCGCCTTCACCCGCGACGTCGAACAGATGCAGAGCATGGCAAATGAGCTTTCTCAGCCCCCGAGACTGTCCGCGCAGGGCGTCGCCGACCTGCCCGCCGCCTTTGACACGCTGGACGCGCTCGCCGTGCAGCGCGCCATGCTCTCGGCCATGCTGCTCTCCGCCAAAACCTCGGGCAGCCTCGGCTCGGCGCTCGTGCCGGGCGTCCCCGCGGGCGATCCCATGCGCAGCCACACCCTCCGCACCCGCGACAACGTTAGTTTTTATACCCCAGTCCGCCCGCTGCCCCGCACCGACGACTGGTTTGAGACCGTCTGGCAGGAATTCAACGCCCGCCGCGGCATCCGCTAATCCGCAAGAAAGCGAGGTCATCCCGCATGTACGAAAACAACTGGGCGTCGCTCAACGCCCGCCCCGTCCCGCAGTGGTTCAGCGACGCCAAGTTCGGCATCTTCATCCATTGGGGGCTGTATTCCGTCCCCGCCTACACGCGCAACGGCGACTATGCCGAGTGGTACTGGAAACAGCTCGAGGACCCAAACAGCGAGGCCTCCGCGTTCCATCGCCGCGTTTACGGTGAGCACGCCCGCTATGAGGACTTTGTAAAGGGCTTTACCGCCGAGCTGTTCGACGCCGGCCGCTGGGCGGACATCTTCGTCAAGTCCGGCGCGCGCTACGTCAACTTCGTCTCCAAGCACCACGACGGCTTCTGCCTCTACAAGTCCGACTACGCCTGGAACTGGAACAGCGTGGACGTCGGCCCTCACCGCGACTTCCTGCAGGAGCTGAAATGTGCGCTCGACGGCACGCCCGTGCGCTTTGGCGTCTACCATTCGGTCTATGAGTGGTATCACCCGCTCTACCTCAAGGATCCCGAGCGCTACGCCCTCGAGCACCTGCACCCCATGCTCAAGGAGCTGGTGGAAAAATACCAGCCCTATACCCTCTTTACCGACGGCGAGTGGGACCATCCCGACACCACCTGGCATTCCACGGAGTTCCTGCAGTGGCTCTATAACGAGTCCTCCGTCCGCGATTTCATCGTGCCCAACGACCGCTGGGGCAAGGGCACGCGCGGCCACTTCGGCGGCAATTTCACCACGGAATACGGCTTTATCGAGGAAAACCTGCGCATCGAGGACGTCACGCTGGACCGCCCCTTCGAGGAGAACCGCGGCATCGGCAAGTCCTTCGGCTTCAACCGCAACGAGCGCGCCGCCGACTATTTCACCGCCAAACAGCTGCTGGAGATGCTCTGCGACCTCGTCAGCAAGGGCGGCAACTTCCTGCTGGACGTAGGCCCCGCCGCCGACGGCACCATTCCTGCCATCATGGAGGAGCGCCTGCTCCAGATGGGCGATTGGCTGCGCGTCAACGGCGAAGCCATCTACGGCACGACCATCCACAGCAAATCGCGCCAAAACGGCGTCTACTACACCCGCAAGGGCGACACCACCTACGCGATCCTGAACCGCTTCCCCTTCGGCGAGCAGACGCTGGAGCTGGTGGACTACGCTCCCCGCCTCAAGGCCGACCTGCTGGGCAGCGACGCGCCCATCACCGTCCGCGAACACCACGGCAAGGCCCAGCTCCTCTTCCCGCCCATCGACCCCGAGACCGTGGACAGCCACTGGCTCTACACCATCCGCCTGACAAAGTGATCAGTTTTGCACCGATTATGACTGAAAACCGCATGAAAAAGCCGCCGTTTTCCCCCTGTTTCAAGGGGAAAACGGCGGTACAGCCTGTCAAAAAACAGGCATGTGCTCCCCGGGGATGCATGAAGGGGCCGCAGCCCCTTCATCTTCAATCCGCAGGCGGGGGCGTGTACCCCGCCGAGGAGCGATTTTCTGTACGCTAGGAAAGAATGAGCTGGACGAAGTCTCTGTTTCCACCGTTCTTAATCCATAGGCAGATGGAAAATCGCTTCCGATACAGAAAAATTCGTGTGCGGCAAGGCCGTGCGCGAATTTTTCTGCAATTCGAAAAAGATGAGTATTCATCTTTTTCGAGCCTGTCGACTTTGTCGACAGGCTGCAGCTTCCCCTCAAGGGGAAGCCTATGGAGGAACGCGCGCATCCAAAAGCCTTCCCCTCTCAGGGGAAGGTGGCTCGTGACGCTTCTGCGGCACGAGACGGATGAGGTCGTCTCCGGTCAACGCGGATAATGCCGCTCGCGGAAGATGTCGTAGATGAGGATGCCGGCTGCAACCGAGGCATTGAGCGACTCCGCGCCGCCCACCATGGGCAGCTTGAAGCGGTGGGTGGCGGTGGCCGCCACGGCGTCGCTCACGCCGCGCCCCTCGCTGCCGATGACGAGCACCAGCTGCTCGGGCAGGGGCTTCCGCGCGTAGAAATCCTCGCCGTGCAGGTGGGAGATCAGGATCGCCGTGCCCTGCTCCCGGCGGCTCGCAAGTTCGCCCGCAAGGTCGTCCACGCGCAGGATGGGCACGCGGAACAGGCTGCCCATCGTGGCGCGCACGGTCTTGGGCGCGTAGGGGTCGGCGCAGCCCGGGCCGAGGATCACGCCGCCAAAGCCCGCCGCGTCGCAGGTGCGCAGAATCGTGCCGCAGTTGCCGGGATCCTGCACGCCGTCCAGCGCGACCAGCGGCCCGCTGCGCAGCGGCAGCTGCGGGATGTGCGCCGAGAGCACCACGTCCTGCGGGGTCTTGGTCTCCGACGCGTACTCGATGATGCGCGCCGAGACGGGGTGCACCGCAGCGCCCTGCTTTAGGCACGCTTCGATCAGGCCGTCATACTCGTTCACACGGCTCTCGTCCACGAACAGCGTGTCCACGGAAAGCTCCCGCGCCGCTTCATTGCAGAGCTTTCTGCCCTCCACGCGCATCAGCCCGGAGCCCTTGCGCGCCTTTGCGTCCTGCAGCGCGCGCATGAAGCGCACCTTTTCGTTGGCCGTGCTGGTCAGCAGATCCTGAAGCATTTTCCCTCTCCTTTGCTTTACGAAAAAGACCGCCCATGCGCACACGGACGGTCAATTTATGCGGTGGTCTTTACGCCAGCTTCGCCTTGGCGACCTCGACGACCTTGGCAAACGCCGCGGGATCGTTGATGGCCATCTCGGCGAGAACCTTGCGGTTCAGGTCGACGTTGGCGAGCTTCAGGCCGTTGATAAAACGGCTGTAGGACAGGCCGTAGGGACGGACAGCCGCGTTGATACGGGCGATCCACAGCTTGCGGAAGTCGCGCTTGCGCAGGCGACGGCCGACATAGGCGTAACGCAGGGAACGGGCGACCTGCTCGTTCGCCGCGCGGAACTGCTTGGACTTGGCGCCAAAGTAGCCCTTGGCAAGTTTGAAAACCTTCCTGCGGCGCTTCTTGGCGTTGACCGACATCTTAATTCTGGCCATTTGGGGTATGCCTCCTTTGATTTACCACAACAGGTTTTCTTACTTGTAGGGGATGAGCTTCTTGATGGTCGCGCCCTCGGTGGTGGTGGTGTAACCGGTCTGGCGCAGGTTGCGCTTACGCTTGGTGCTCTTCTTGGTGAGGATGTGACCCTTGAAAGCCTTCTGGTGCTTGACCAGACCGTTCTTCGTCACCGAAAAGCGCTTTGCGGCGCCCTTGTGCGTTTTCTGCTTAGGCATGGAATATATCCTCCTCTCTTAGGGGAAATTTATGAGATTACTTGTCCTGCTTGGGAGAGAGCATCATGGTCATGGTGCGGCCCTCGGTGGAGGGCTTGCGATCCATCACGGCATAATCCTTGACTCTTTCGTAGAACTCGTTCATCACATCGAGGCCGACCTCGGAGTGGGTGATCATGCGGCCGCGGAACCGAATGGAGACCTTGACCTTGTCGCCGTTGCCGAGGAACTTGATGCAGTCGCGCACGCGCACCTGCGTATCGTGCTCCTCGATGGTGGGGGAAAGGCGGACCTCCTTGACCGAGATGACCTTCTGGTTCTTCCGCGCTTCCTTCTCACGCTTGGATTGCTCGAAACGGTACTTGCCGTAGTCCATGATCTTGCAGACGGGCGGCTTGGCCGTGGGCGCGATCTTGACCAGGTCAAGGTCCATGCCCTCCGCCATCTCCAGCGCCTGGCGGGCCGACATAATGCCGAGCTGTTCGCCGTTCTGACCGATCAGACGGATCTCTTTGTCGCGGATTTCTTCATTGATCATCATGTCCATACTGATTCCGACACACCTCCGAGTTGTTTGGTAGCAATCTTTCCGCATAAAAAAAGCGGGTGAACAGATTTCACCCGCATCAATACGCCACTATCACTGCATGTGCTTGCATTGTAGGACCCGTTTAGCCTGAGGCGCGGGTGAGAAGCGGGTGCTTCTGCTTCAACAGCAAAGAGTATAGCACAATCCTTTCGCACTGTCAACTCAAATCCAAAACTTAACCTCAGGCAATGAACACAGGCGGTTTCCCAGGCATCAGTGCCTCCAGCCGTTCTTTCAGCGGCTCCAGCACCACGCGCTCGCTCTCCTCATGCCCGGCGAGGATGACCTGCATGCCCAGCCCCTGCGCCTCGATGCGCTCATGGTGCTTCATCTCGCCCGTGATGAACACGTTCGCGCCCAGCTCGTGCGCCCTACGGAAGAACTCTCCGCCCCCGCCGCAGGAGAGCGCCACCTGGTCGATCTCCGCATCCGCATCGCCGTAAAACACCGCCTGCGGGCTGATGCGCTCCCGCACGCGGCGCACCAGCTGCCCCACCTTGTGTAGCCCCACCTGCCCGCAGCGCAGGAACGGCTCCTCGCTCCATTCGCACTCCACGCCCAAGGCTTCCGCCAGACAATCCTCCACGCCGCCGGGCGCCTTGTCCAGGTTGGTGTGCGCTGCGAACAGCATCATGTCCTTCCGGATCAGCCGCCGCAGCAGCGCACCCTCATAGCTCCCTTCCGTCAGCTGCTTTATCCCGCCGAACATCAGCGGGTGATGCGAAAGGATCACGTTCGCGCCCACCTTTTCCGCAAAATCCACCACAGCGGACGTCGCGTCCACGCACAGCACAATGCCGCGCACCTCTCCTTCCTCGTCGCCCACCAGCAGGCCGGGATTGTCCCACTCCTCCGCACTGCTCACCGGCGCGATGCACTCCATCGCGCACATCAGGTCCTTCATTTTCATCTGCTCTCCACCTCTCTGAGCGCCCTCTTGACGTCGTCCACGTCGCTTTGCGCCTGCCGAAGCTTTTCCGCGTCCCTGCCGATCTTCATGCCGTCCAGCGCGCGCTGCGTCACGCCCAGCCGCCACTGCAGATACTCCCGAAACAGCGGCGGCCTGTCCCGCAACAGCGCCGGCCCGATGTGCGCCTCGTAGTCGCTCATTCCCGCTTCTCTGCCCGGCTCGGCGCGCAGCAGCACATAATACCTTCCCGCGGCAAACGCGATCCTCTCCCTTGCGATGTGCATGCCGATGCCCTCCAAATGCCTTCTCAGCAGGCGCACCTCTACATTGGGCTGCATCACCACCGGGCAGCCGGGGTTTTCATCCAATATATGCGCAATGGTTCTGGCGCCCATGCCGCAGACCGTCACCACGTCGCCCTGCTTGATCTCAATGCCCTGCAGGCCATCGGTCACGATCAGCTTTGTTTTCCCTTCCAGGCCTTCCGCCGCGACCATTCTCCTTGCGCGCTCCAATGCGTCCGCGCTCACGTCGCACAGCACCGCCCGCCCGCACAAGCCGCTCTGCAGCATGTGCACAGGCAGAAAGCCGTGGTTCGTGCCCACGTCCACCACGCGATCACAGCGCCCGGCGAGCGCTTCCGCCGCCAGCAGGCGTTCATCCAGCTGAATCATCCGCACCTCTCCATCGATAGACTGCATCCCGCCCCCAGCCGGGGTCTGCGCGCGCCGCACGGCAGTGCTCCCGCCCGGCGGCCCCCCCCCCCCCCAAAGCCGGGGGCCCCCCGCCCCCCCCCCCCCG
>JAXEXP010000082.1:0-14463 GCA_034113365.1 Candidatus Spyradocola sp. | reverse complement strand
CAATGCGCACCCATTCGCTCTCATGCTGCATGCACCGTTTGAGAAAAGCGGTGCCCAGTGTTTTCAACCCCTCCGCACGCGGCGCCATTTTGTTCTCAAAACCGGGCAGGGAGGCGTCGTATGCGCCGATGCGCACGCTTTCCCGGGTGAGGTTATCCGCCAGATAGACGGCCCTTCCCGGCTGCGCCCACGTGGTGACGCCGGGCAGCGGCTGCGGGAACAATTCGCCCAGAAGGGTGGTCTTTCCCGCGCCGCGCGTCCCGGTCAGGATCAGATGCCGCTTACCGCTGCTCCTGAAAGAATTCCAGATACAGCTCGCGGTTGGCCTGAATGCAGGCGTCCCGATAGGCCTCATAGCGCTCCAGCCACTCCTTCCCTTCGGCGGTCACGACGCTGCCGCCGCCGTCTTTTCCCCCGGTGGTCCGGGTGATCAGCGCAAACCCCAGGGTCTCTTCGGCCTTCTTCATCAATCTCAGTGCCTTGGTATAGGCCATGTTCATGGACATCGAGGCGGCGCGGAGCGACCCCGTCTCCGCGATCGCGTGCAGGAGTCGCGCCGGCCCTTCGCCAAAGAACTTCTCGCCGTTGTCGTCCAGAAAGGTGATTCTCGTCCTCGCTCTCACGGCTCCTCCTTCAGCAGCAACAGACGGGTCCTGCCGCTGCGCGTTTTGCACGGCTGCACGCTGATGGGCCCATAGACGGCGCGGAGCAGCCCTTCCATGGTCTCCAGCGAATCGGTACGCGGCGACATCACGCCCAGCAGCTGTCCGCCCGCCAGCAGCAGGAGCTTGTCGCAATGGTTCAGCGCCAGCACCGGGTCGTGGAGCGTGATGATCGCGCCGCCCTGCGTTGAAGCGATCCAGCTGCGCAGCTCGTCCAGCATTTTGTAGCGGTACCGAAAGTCCAGCGCGCTTTCGGGCTCATCGAGCAGCAGCAGTTTGCTCTCGGTCACGAGCGTGCGGGCGAGTATGCACAGCTGCTTTTGCCCCTCGCTCAGGTGCAGGTAGTTGGCCTGCTCCTTCCCGGCCAATCCGACCTGCGCGATCGCCTGCAGGGCTGCGGCGCGCATCGCGCGGTCGGGGCGTTCCAGCATACCCAGCCGGGGGTTGAACCCCATCAGCACCACGTCCAGCACGGACAGGTCGATCCCAATGCCGCTGCGCTGCGGAATATAGCTGCAAAGCCTGGCAAGCTGCCGGGGACTGCACGCTTCCAGCAGGGTGCCCTCCAGCGTGCAGCGCCCCTTGTGGGGGAGGATGCCGCAGATGGCCTTGAGCAGCGTGGTCTTTCCGCTGCCGTTTGCGCCCAGTATCCCCATCAGGCAGCCGCTTTCCAGTTCAAAGGAGAGCTCCCGGATCACGGGGCTTTTGCCGTATCCGGCGGTGAGATCCCGCGCGGTAAAGAAGCTCATAGCCGCCTCCTTCCCCGCACGATCAGCGCGATCAGGAACGGCGCGCCGAGCAGGCTGGTGAAGATGCTCACCGGAAGCTCCGTAGATGCGACGGATCTTGCCAATATATCCGCCCCGCACAGCAGGATACCGCCGAGCAGGCCGCTGAGCAGCATGGTCCCGATGCGGTTGTTCCGGGTCAGCAGCCGCGCGCCGTGGGGGGCCAGCAGGCCGACAAAGCTGATCAAGCCGGTCAGGCTGACCACGGACGCGACGGACAGGGTCGCCGCCAGCAGCACCACGAGCCGGAGCGTCCCCACCGGCACACCCAGCATGCGCGCCTCCCCCTCCTCCGTCGACAGCAGGATCAGCTGGCGATGCAGCACAAACAGAACCGCCATGCAGACCGCGCAGAGGAGCAGATTGCCTGCGATGGAATGGGCGTTGACGCCGTTTAAGCTGCCCATGATCCAATACTCGATGGAGGCGAGCTCCCGCTCCGGGTCGGCCGTCAGCTTCAAGCACATCAGCGCCGTCTGGGCGAGCGCGTGGACGGCAATGCCCGCCAGCACGATGGTGCTGTTTCGGCCGCTTCGATCCAGGCTGGACAGCGCCAGCGCCGCGACGACGGCCAGCAGCGCGCCCGTGAAAGCGGACAGGGTCACCGCGGCGGCGCCGGACAGGAACAGTATGCCTGCCGCAGCGCCTGCGCTCGCGCCGGAGGACACGCCGATGATGTCCGGGGACGCCAGCGGATTGCGGAACACCGTCTGATAGACAAAGCCCGCGACGCCAAGGGCAAAGCCGCCCGCCACGCCCACCACGGTTCTGCTGCACCGCAGCGTCAGGAACACGCGCCACTGCATCTGGTCGCCGCGCATCAGCGCCGTAAGGGAGAGCGGATACTTGCCCACAAACAGCCCGACACAGGCAAGGGCGATCAACAAGATCGCCCCAAATGTGCACAGGTATTTAGTTCTCGCTGTAGGTGAAGTGATAGAAGGCTTCATAATACGCATCGATCCTTGCGGCACATTCCTCGTCGGAGACCCGATCCGGGTGCAGTACGTTGGCCAGCCATACGGAGCCCAGTATGCCGCTGGGCACGGGGCTGTCCCAGGCCTCGGCCTTGCCCGGCAGCTGCACCACATTGCCATTCGCCACAGCGGCGCAGCCGGCCAGGTTGGGATCGTTCAGCACGTCCTCTGCGGTATAGGCCGCGTCGGAGGCCAGTACGATATAGTCCGGGTTCCAGCTCAGCAGCTGTTCGTAGTCGATCTCGGCCCAATAGGCGTCCCCGATGCCGCCCGCGACGTTCTCACCGCCCGCCATGCCGAGCATATCGGACTGATACATGGCGCCGCCCGCCGTGCTCAGCACGCTGGAGTTCCCGGCAAGGTATACGCGGGGCGCCTCCGCGCCCTCCAAAGCGGCGGAAAGGAAGGCCTCCTGTTCCTCGGCAAAGCCCAGCAGCGCCTGCGCGTTTTCCTCGCTATTCGTGGCGGCCGCGACCAGATGGATCATCTTGGTGAGCAGCTCCTGGCTCTCCGGATTGACCAGCAGCACGTCGATGCCCAGACCCTCCAGCGTCTCCGCCGCGCTCTTGAGCTTGAGGGGCAGCAGCACAAGGTCGGGCTCCAGCGCGGCGCAGCCCTCCAGATCAAATTCCTTTGCGGTGCCGACGTTGGGCAGCTCGATCAGCGCGGGCGCGCTGAGCCGGTAGATGGCGCGCTTGTCCGCCTTGGCCTCGATGCCGACGAGTTTGTCGTCCAGCCCCAGCGCGATGAGCAGACTGGTGGAGATGTAGTAGCCGCTGACCAGCTTCTCCGGCTCGTCCTCGATGGTCACCTCGCGCCCGGCCTGATCGGTCACCGTGATGGGATAGTAGCTGGGAATGGGCGTGGGAATGGGCGTGGGAGTGGGCTCGGCGGTGGGCTCGGCGGTGGGCTGCTCCGTGGCCGTGGGTTCCGGGGTGGCTTCCAGCGGCGCGGGAGCAGGGCTGCACGCCGTAAGACACAGCACCATCGCCAGTACGAGCAGCAGGGACAGAATTTTTCTCATGTTCGGCTCTCCATTCGTTGTTGTTTTGGAAATACAACGGTATTATATCAAATCCTCTTCACAGAATCAACGCAAAATGGTATACTCAAATCGCAAAAGTATGTAAACATGCCGAAAAAGGAGACTGGGCTTATGATCACCATACAGAAATACGTTCGCGCGAAAAGTCTGGAGGAGGCATGGCAGCTGAACCAGAACCGGCGGAATCGCATTTTGGGCGGCATGTTGTGGCTGCGGCTGGGGCGTGGCAGCGTCGGCACGGCCATAGACCTGTGCGATTTGGGTCTGGACGCCATCGAGGAGAGCGAGGAGCAGTTCTCCATCGGCGCGATGACGACGCTGCGCAGCCTGGAGCAGCACGAGGGGCTGAACGCCTATACCCACAACGCCATTGCCCATGCGCTCGGGGATATTGTGGGCGTTCAGTTCCGCAACATGGCGACCGTGGGCGGCAGCCTCTGGGGGCGGTTCGGCTTTTCCGACGTGCTGACGGTTTTTCTTGCCCTGGATTGCGATGTGGAGCTTTACAAGGGCGGCGTGATCCCGCTGGAGCGGTTTGCCGCGATGAAATACGACAACGACATACTGGTGCGCCTGATCGTCAAAAAGACCCCCGGCAGCATGGTCTACACCGCCATGCGCAACCAGCGCACCGACTTTCCCGTGCTGGCGCTCGCCGTCTCCCGCGTGGGCGGCGAGTACCGGGCATCCATCGGCGCAAGGCCCGCCCGCGCGATGCTGCTCCGGGACGAAGAGGGGATTTTGGGCGAGGGCATCACCGCGGAGAGCGCCCGGGCGTTTGCGGCCTATGCCGCCGAAAATGCGCCCACCGGCAGCAATGTTCGCGGCAGCGCCGCCTACCGCACCCATTTGATCAAGGTGCTGACCGAGCGTTCCCTGTTGGAACTGGGAGGGATCTGATATGGAAATCAAGCTGAAACTCAATGGCCGACCCATCGTCGCGCATGTGGATGCGGACACGGTGCTGCTGGACTTTCTCCGGGAGCACGGATGCCTGAGCGTAAAGCGGGGCTGCGACACGTCCAACTGCGGGCTGTGCACGGTGCTGATGGATGGCAAGCCCATCCTGTCCTGCTCCGCGCTGGCGGTCCGCGCCGACGGCCACGCGATCCTCACGCTGGAGGGACTCCAGGCGGAGGCGGCCGATTTTGTGGGCTTTATCGCCGACCAGGGCGCGGATCAGTGCGGGTTCTGCAATCCGGGGCTGGTCATGAACACCATCGCGCTGCTGCGGGAGAACCCCGACCCCACCGATGACGAGATCAAGGCCTTTCTGGCGGGCAATCTGTGCCGCTGTTCCGGCTATGACGGGCAGCTTCGCGGGATCCGCAGTTACCTTAATTCCCGCAAGGCTTGAGGAGGCAGCTATGGAACACAGAGAATACAAAGCGATCAACAAGTCCGTCCGCAAAAAGGACGCGATGCAGCTGCTGCTGGGCAAGCCCGTGTATACCGACGACGTGACCCCCCGGGACGCGCTGGTGGTCAAGCTCCTGCGCAGCCCGCACGCCAACGCGATCGTGCAGTCCATTGACACGTCCACGGCCAAGCTGGTGCCCGGCGTTGTGGACGTCTACACCTGGGAGGACGTGCCCAAAACCCGCTTTGCCATCGCGGGCCAGACCTATCCCGAGCCCTCTCCGTATGACCGCCTGATCCTCGACCGGCATGTGCGCTTTGCAGGAGACGCGGTGGCCATCGTCGCCGCGGAGTCCGAAAAAGCGGCGCTGAAGGCCCTGAAGCTCATCAAGGTCCAGTACGAGTTGCTGGACGCGGTGCTGGATTTCCGCACCGCCAAGGACAACCCCATACTGGTTCACCCGGAAGAGGACTGGGAGCCCCCCTGTCCGGTGGGCGGCGACCCCAAGCGCAATCTGGTGGCCAGCGACAGCGAGACGCACGGCGACGTGGAGGGCGTGATGGCCGACTGCGACGTCGTGCTGGAGCGCACCTATCACACCAAGGCGTTCAATCAGGCGATGATGGAGCCCTTCATCTGCTATGCCGATCTGGATCGCTACGGCCGCCTCCACGTGGTGTCCTCCACGCAGATCGTGTTCCACACGCGCCGCATACTGTCCCGCGCGCTGGGCATTCCCAAGAGCCGCATCCGCGTGGAAAAGCCGCGGATCGGCGGCGGCTTCGGCGCAAAGCAGACCGCGGTCTGCGACGTCTACCCCGCCTTTGTCACGCTCAGGACCGGTCGCCCCGCCAAGATCAGCTATACCCGGGAGGAGGCGCAGATCGCCGGCTCCCCGCGCCACGAGATGGAGATCCGCATCCGCATGGGCGCAAACCGGGACGGCAGGATTCGCGCGCTGGATCTGTACACGCTGTCCAACACCGGCGCGTACGGCGAGCACGGCCCCACCACCGTCGGCCTGTCCGGCCACAAATCGCTGCCGCTGTACACGGGCAGCCTGGAGGCCCACCGCTTTAGCTACGACGTCGTCTACACCAACCATCAGGCGGCGGGCGCGTACCGCGGCTATGGCGCGACGCAGGGCATATTCGCACTGGAGTCGCTCGTCAGCGAGCTGGCCGAGCAGCTGGGCATGGACGCGACGGTCATCCGCGACCGGAACATGGTCAAAGAGGGGATGGTCATGCCCGCCTACTACAACGAGACCGCCAACGCCTGCGCGCTGGACCGCTGCATGGAGCACTGCCGCCGGATGTTCAACTGGGAGGAGCGCTCCAAGGTGCGCGACATGGGCAACGGCAAGGTGCGCACCGCCGGCGTGGCAATGGCCATGCAGGGCAGCTGCATCTCCAACGTCGACGTCGGCTCAGCCACGGTCAGGCTCGGCGAGGATGGCACCTATAACCTGATCATCGGCGCGGCCGACATGGGCACGGGCTGCGATACGATCCTGGCGCAGATGGTCGCCGAGTGCATGGACTGCCAGGTGGAGGATGTTGCGGTGTTCGGCGCGGATACCGACGTCTCGCCCTACGATTCCGGCTCCTACGCCTCCTCCACCACCTACATCACCGGCAAGGCCGTAGAGAAGGCCTGCGCCGATCTCAAAAAGACCATCTGCAAAATCGCAGCGGAGATGATGGGCTGCGATGCGGACGAGGTGGTGTTTGAAAGCAATCGGGTTCGCCGGATCGGCACGGATCAGGCCGTATCGCTGACCGACGTCGCGTACAAGTCCCAGGTGTTCAACACCACGCCCGCCGAAGCGACGGCCACCCACTCCTCCCCCGTCTCCCCGCCCCCCTACATGGTCGGCATGGTGGAGATCGAGCTGGACAAGCTGACCGGCAAGGTCGAGATACTGGATTACATGGCCGTCGTGGACTGCGGCATTCCCATCAACCCCGCGCTGGCCAGAATCCAGGCGGAGGGCGGCATCGTGCAGGGCATCGGCCACACCCTGATGGAAAACGTGACGTACGATCCCCACGGCAAGCCCATCGAGTCCTCCTTCATGCAGTACAAGGTGCCCACCCGCCTGGACATGGGCAGGCTGAAGGTGGAATTTGAGCACAGCTATGAACCCACCGGCCCCTTCGGAGCCAAGTCCATCGGGGAGATTGTCATCAACACGCCCGCGCCCGCCATCGCCCACGCCATCTATCGCGCAACGGGGATCTGGCACAGAGAGCTGCCGATCACCCCGGAGCGGATCGCCCTGTCCATCGAGGAGTAGGGCCGCTGACAGCAAAGCCGCGGTTTCCGGCTGGCTCATCGCCGGGAACCGCGGCTTTTTCTGTGTCGAGGATTCTGTTTTTTCTATCGCCTGGGATCCCGCTCTTTTCGCCGGTATCCATCCTGCCGTTTGCAGACGGTGTTTTCAGCTCTTTACCCTCAGCTGCCCATTCTCCACATAGGCGCAGGGGCCGTCCTCCACCAGTTCCCCCCTGCCGCTGTTGCCGTACCGGACGGTCGCGGGCGAGATGAACTTGTCCGTTCGGCCGATCATGCCGCAGCCGTTTTGCAGCGGAACGATCACATACAGCCTGAAGTCGCCGCTGTCGGCAAGCGTCAGTGGAATGCGCTCGTCGGGCTTCAGGATCTGACAGGTGCCGGAGAAGTGCTCATAGACGGCGAATTCCTCCCCCGTCAGGCCCTCCACGTCGCGCGGGGAGATGAATCCGTCAACCGGCTTTTCTTGCTCATCCAGATTGAACGCCGCCAGTATGCCGCTGCCGTTGCACAGGTTCTGCAGCTTGAATACGCTGCCGCTGTGCACGGGATCGGTCGTCAGGCAGTCCCTTGCGGGCATGGCGGGCCTGTCGCAGCGCAGGATCCTTCCGTCCTCCAGCACCAGCGGCTTGAAGATCTCCGCGCGGCTTCGGCCCAGTGTGTCGCTGACATAAATGGGCCCGCCGCTGATGGCGCGCAGTATGCTGTTCTTCACGGCCTGTCCGTCGTCCGTCCACCACATGTCCCAGTCGCAAGTGTAGAATTGCCCCTGAATCAGGCAGTTGTAGGAACACTGCAGGATGTGCTTGGTGAACCACGCCTTGTTTTCCGGCAGGAAGTCGTCGCTGCACCGGGAGATGGGGCTGACGCTCCGGTTCCACATGTCCTCGCTGGCCATGCCCATGCAGTTGATCATCTGGTTGTCGAAGTGCTGCCCCACCGACGCCTCCATCGCGTCGTGGAACTGTCTTGCGACCTGCCCCACGGGCGCGAGCTTTTTGTAGTATCTGCGGCTCATGCTCTGGTTGTCGATCTTGACAAACTCCGCGCCGCACTTTCGCAGGTAGTCGTGAAACGTGCAGTAGAACTTGTAGGCCTTGTCCTGCTCGGGGCTGTGGATGTAGATGCCGTTCTCCGTCTGAATCAGGCAGTCCTTCAGCTGTTTGTACACTTCGCCGTCCGGGTCTGCGCCCATCCAGTAGCCCGTGGTGGGATGCCACATGCCCACCTTGACGCCGTACCCGTTGATCTTCTCAATGCAGGCCTTCAGCCCGTTGGGGAAACGAATGGGGTCGGCCTGGAAGGAATACAGCCTGGACGAGTGCATCAGCCGGAACATCTCCGGCCGCGTGCTGTACTCCCTGCCGTAGAAGTCCCGCACCTCTGCCCACATGTCGTCCAGTATCGCCCACTTCACCGGGATGCCCTTGTCCTGGAACTCCTGACACTTCGCAAGCAGGCTCTCCTCGTCCACGCGGATCTCGAACGCGTCCCAGCTGCACCAGCCCAGGTACTCGAACAGCTCGGGGTACCGCCGCTCCCGACGGGTGCGGACGCCCGTCCCCAGCAGCCTGAGCCCCACGCGGGCGCACTGCTCCAGCAGCGCATACGGGTCCTCCCCCTCCGCCCAGACGACGGCGAGCGCCTTGCAGGCGGTCAGGTTCTCGTACCAGCTGAACAGCTTTGCCAGCACGGTCTCCTTGCCGCACCCCGCCAGCACGCATTTGTACCGCTCGGACACCACGGGCAGTACGACGCCGAAGCCGCCGTCCGCTTTCTCATAGATCAGCCCCTGCGTCTCGTCCGGAATAAACGCGCAGTCCGTCCCAAATTCCGGGCGGCACCAGTATTCGCTGTGGCGATAATCCGCCATCCAGCGCTTCACGCCCTCCACGTAAAGCTCTATGCCCGCGCCGAACTCGGGATCCAGCGCCCGATCCGACAGCCCGTCGATGAAAAGGGCGTGCACGCCCTCCTCCACCTGCTCGGTCAGCTTCACCTGAACCTCCTGCCGCTCTCCGTTGCTGAGCCGCAGATACGCTTTCGTCACCATCATCTCCCGCACCTCCAAAAAGAGAATTCAGTATATTCCTTGATTTCTGCACATGATCCTGCTTCTATTATAGAACAATCGCCGCGGGCAGTTCAATACGCCAGGCGCTTTGGCGGGACGTAACCCGCACGGTGACGCTGAACCTGCGGACATCTAACCGGTTCGTCGCAGTCCGGCTGGAGGGCAGGGACGTCAGCGGCCGTGCGCCCGGATGTACTGCCGCGGGCTGACGGCCTTGATGCGTTTGAACACGCGGGAAAAGTAGGCCGGGTCGGAAAAGCCGCATTTCTCGGCGAGCCTTGTGACCGGCAGCTCGGAGCCGTAGATGTCCATCAGCATGCAGGCGTGCTCCACGCGGATGGCGTTCACGAATTCCACCGGCGTCTTGCCCGTCGCGGCCCTGAACTTCGCGCGGATGTAGTCCTCCGCGTACCCCGACAGGCTCAGCGCGGACGCCACGCGAAAGTCCGGGTTCAGCGCCTGCCGGGAGATCTCCCGGATGATGCCGTCGATGGCCGCGTCGGCCTGCGAGGAGCCGTGAAAGGTCTGCATCAGGGACGCGGCATAGCACTGGATCAGCGCGCCTACATAGGATTCGTCCGCATACCGGTTGTCGTACACCAGCCCGCCGAGTATCCTGCTGTCCGCGGTGGTTTGGATCGAGACCAGGCGGTCCAGCAGCAGCAGGCTGCCGAATTCCCCTCCGATGGAGATATTCCGAAACCCCTGCTCCGACACGGAGCCGTGCAGTATGTTTGCCGGGACGATGATCGCCGTCCCCGCTTCAAAGGGGATGTCCCCGCAGTCCGTCCGCAGGTATCCAATTCCCTGCTGATACAGCATGATCTCGCAAAACGCGTGCCTGTGCAGCGGATAGCGGATCACGCCGTCCTCCGTCTGGCTGATGTGGTATTCCATATTCCTCACCCGCAAAAAAGCATACCATAAATCTATCTTTTGTGCAAATACATCTATGTTGCGCCATGGCGCGCGCCCGCGCATCCGCGTATAATAACTCCCATAAGGAGGCGCAGCAGGATGAAGAAATTCACAGGCTTTGAACACGGCATGGGCATCGGCGGCTGGCTGACGAACTACAAGCGCTTCAACTGCCTGCCCATGGAGCGCAGGCTGGACCTGACCATCGGCGATTTTGAGCACTTCAGGACCTACATCACCGAGCGCGACGTCGCCTACATCCGGGAGCTCGGCATGGACCACATCCGCCTGGGCTTTGACCAGATCGTGCTGGAGGAGGCGCCGGGGCTCTACCGCACGGAGATCCTCGGGCTCATGGACAACTTCGTTGACTGGTGCGAAAAATATGGCCTGAACGTCGTGCTGAACCTGCACAAGGCCGTGGGCAACTACTGCGACATCGAGGAAAAGGTCCAGCTGCTCGACGGCGACGGGCTTCAGCAGCGCTTCGTCGCGCTCTGGGAGATGCTGGAGGATCACTTCTCGGATCGCAGCGCCGTCGTATTTGAGCTGCTCAACGAGGTGCGCGACGTCGATCCTGATCAGTGGAACCGGCTGGCTGAAAAGACCATTACTGCGCTGCGCAAAAAGAACCCCTCCCGCAGGATCATCATCGGCAGCACCTGCTGGAATTCCGTGAACACGCTGGACAAGCTGCAGGTGTTCGACGACGAAAACGTGATCTACACCTTCCACACCTACGAGCCCTTCAGCTTTACGCACCAGCAAGGCGTGCTGCAGGCGGCGCCGCACTACTACAACCGGAAAATGCCGTATCCCGGCGACATCGAGCGCTACCGCGACTACGAAAAGGTGGTCAACGGCAGCGAAAACGCCTATGCGGGTTACGCCGCGATGGACAGAACCTACCTCTTCGACAGCCTGCGCCCCGCCGCCGAGTTCATCCGGCAGCATCCCGACAGCATCCTCTGGTGCGGCGAGTTCGGCACGATCCGCCACTGCAAGCTGGAATGGCGCGAAAACTGGATGCGCGACGTGATCGCCTTCCTCAGGCAGCACGGCATCCCCTATTGCGTGTGGAACTACCTGAGCACGCCCAACGACGGCAACCGCTTCAGCCTTGTGGACGACGACACCCGAACCATCCTAAGCCCCAATCTTGCCAGGATCATACGAGGCGACGTATAAATGGAACCGACCGCACTGTTACTATTGGCCCTGTCCATCGTCTGCTCGACCGCAAGGGCGGTTTTCTCCAAGAAGCTCGGCGCGCTGAGCTCCGGCAGGCGCGGCTTCTACCTTACCCAGGCGGTGCTGTTTGCCGTCGCCGCGGCCGTGCTGCTGCTGTTGAACGTCAGGTGCATCGCCCGTCCCTCCCAGACCGCCGTGCTGCTGGCCGTAGCCTACGGCGTCCTCACGGTGCTGTCCCAGTGGATGTACACGCTCTCGCTGACCCGCTGCCCCGTGTCGGTCTGCGCGATGGTCTATTCCTTCGGCTTCATACTGCCGACGGTGTTCGGCACCGTGGTCTGGCGCGAGCCGGTCAACGCCTTCAAGATCGTCAGCATCCTGCTGTGCATCGGCACGATTTTCCTCGCCTCCGGGAAGAGCGACGCTGGCGCCGCGAAGCCGCGCGGGCTGCCGCTGCCGCTGATCGTCGCCATGCTGGCGTCCGGCGGGCTGGGCATCGTGCAGAAGCTCCAGCAGAAATCCGCCGCAAGCGGGGAGACGGGCATGTTTCTGTGCCTGGCCTTTATGCTGGCGACGCTGCTGTCCCTGCTGGCCGCCCTTGCCGCGCGCAAAGACGCCGCCCCGAAGGCGCGCATCGCTCCGGCGCTCGCGCTGCCCATACTCGTCGTCGGCGTCTGCATGGCGGCCGCCAACACGGCCAACACGCTGCTGGCAGGCCTGCTGCCCAGCGCCGTCATCTTCCCCACCGTGAACGTCGGCGTCATCCTCGCCTCGCTGGCGGCGTCCGCGCTGCTGCTCAAGGAGAAGCCCACCCGGCGTCAGCTCGCCGCGTTCGCGCTGGGCATCGCGGCGATCCTGCTGTTCAATCTGTAAACGCATAAGGAGAACGCGCAAAATATGAGTCATTTGTTCATCGAAGCCGAGAGCTTTCAAAGCCTGGGCGGCTGGGTGGTAGACCAGCAGTCCATGGAGACGATGGGTTCCTCCTATGTGATGGCGCACGGCATGGGCGTGCCCGTCGCGGATGCGGCCACGACCATTCAGCTGCCCGAAGCCGGTCCATGGCACGCGTGGGTCAGAACGCGCGACTGGACTGCCGCATGGAAAAGAGGCTCCGCCGCGGGGATATTCCGTCTGAAGCTGGGAGAAGAATACTTCCCCAACGTCCTCGGGAACAACGGCGAAAGCTGGGACTGGCAGTATGCGGGCTGCGTGGAGGCGGAATCGGCAGAGCAAAGCCTGTCGCTCTGCGACCTGACGGGCTTTAACGGCCGGTGCGACGCGATCTATCTGTCGACCGATGCAGGCGACGCGCCCCGCAACACAGAGGAATTCCGCGAAGCCGCGTCGGGCGCAACGGTTGAGGACGTCGAGACGGTCTACGACCTGATCGTCTGCGGCGGCGGCATCGCGGGGGTGTGCATGGCGCTGACCGCCGTGTACGAGGGCCTGAACACGGCGCTGATCCAGGACAGGCCGGTGCTCGGCGGCTGCAACAGCTCCGAGATCAAGGTGGGACTCGGCGGCTTCATCCGTTCCGAGCCCTATCCCGCGCTCGGCAACGTGCTGCAGGAGATCTCCCCGGTGTTCGGCTCGCCCGGTTCCTTCGACAAGAGCGTCTATGAGGACGACCGAAAGCTCAACGCCTTCCGCACGGCGGAGAGATGGGCGGGCGGCAAGTACGGGGTGTTCCTCAACGAGCATGTCGTGGCGTTGGAAAAGCAAAACGACAGAATCACTTCGGTGACCACCAAGAACACCCATACCGGAAAAATGAATCGGTACCGGGGCGCTCTTTTTGCCGACTGCACCGGCGACGCGACGCTTTCGCGCCTGGGCGGTGCCGAGGTGATGTACGGCAGAGAGGCCAGGGCGGAATACGGCGAGCAGCTTGCGCCCGACCGGGCCGACAACATGGTCATGGGCATGACGATCACCTGGAACACCTCCGTGTGCGACGGCGAGGCGTCGTTCCCGGACGTCGACTGGGGCGTCGAGTTCACCGAGGAGAACTCCTACAAGGTGACCAGCGGCGACTGGGAGTGGGAGGTCGGTCAATTCCGCGACATGGCCGTGGAGACGGAATACATCCGCGATTATGCGCTGATGACGATATTCTGCAACTGGTCGTTCCTCAAAAACCATTCAAAAGAAAAGGACAGATTCAAAAACCGCAGCCTGAACTGGGTCTCGCCCCTGGGCGGAAAGCGCGAAAGCTACCGCGTAAAGGGCGCGCACATCCTCACGGAAAACGACATTGAGCAGCACATTCCCTACCCCGACGCCACCGCGTCGCTCACCTGGGACATCGACATCCACTATCCCGACCCGCTGAACACCGCGAGGTTCGCCGAGCCCTTCCGCTCCTGCGCGATCCACAGGGGGATCAAGGAGCATTATCCCGTGCCCTACCGATGCCTTTATTCCAAGGACATCAAGAACCTGTTTCTGGGCGGAAGGATCGTAAGCACCACGCACATCGCGTTTTCCTGCGTCCGGGTCATGCGCACGCTGGGCGTGCTGGGCGAGGTGTGCGGCTTAGCTGCGGGCGTCTGCAAGGCGGAGCACTGCCTGCCGGCGGACGTTTTCCACGCGCATTTTGACAAGCTGAAAGCCCTCATGCAAAGGGGCGTGGAGATCCAGCCCTATCACGCGTATGCGCCGTCGGAGAAGGAGACGCTGGCGTTCCCCGGGTGCAATGTGTTCGTCACGAGCCCCGAGGGAACCGCGCTGCCGCTCGACGATCAGCAAATGATGCGGCGGATCAACGCCATGGGCGCAAAGTATTACACCTACGAGCGCTTCAAGGGGATCGAAAACCGCACTGAGCTCACCGAAGAGGAAAAGGAGATCTGCCGCCGTTTTTACGCGCTCCTGCGCGGCAAAAAGCTGGAGGATCTGTTGTTTTAGGGCCGGTTTTCAGCCCATTCCGCTCGTATCCTCCCCTCAAATATCGCGCGCTGTCAGTTTTTCCCGGTATTCCATGGCAAAAGGCACGAGCATTTGCACTCGTGCCTCAGCCTGTCAAAAAACAGGCATGTGCTCCCCGGGGATGCATGAAGGGGCCGCAGCCCCTTCATCTTCAATCCGCAGGCGGGGGCGTGTACCCCGCCGAGGAGCGATTTTCTGTACGCTAGGAAAGAATAAGCTGGA
>JAXEXP010000081.1:0-31111 GCA_034113365.1 Candidatus Spyradocola sp. | reverse complement strand
ATGAGGTGTCCCCCGCGCACACCCCACCCCTTCCCACAAAAAAAGCCGCCCCGCCCCTCCCCGGAGGCGAAGCCGCTCCTATTCACAATTCCGATCCCAACTCAGTCCATCATCGACCGCAGCGCCGCGCGCGCCTCTTCTTCGTCCATGCGCGCGCACCGCCCGAACGCGCTGTCCGGCCGTCCGCCGCCCTTGCCGCCGAGCACGGAGAGCACCGCCCTGAGCGCATTGCCCGCGTGCACCGCGCTCTGCGCGCCCGTGCCCAGCGCCGCAGCGTACTGCTCCCCCGCAGGCGCCGCAAGGAAGCACACCGCCATCGGGTCGCGCCGCGTCACTGCGGAGATGCCCTCGCGCAGCTGCGCGTCGTCCGCGCCGTCCAGCACCGCGGCGTAGAGGTTGCCCTGCGCGTGCGCCTCGGGCTCCAGCGCGGCGAGCTTGCCCAGCACCAGCGCCTTGCGCGCCTCGCCCAGCTGGTGCGCCAGCTCCTGCCCCTGCGCCTTGAGCCGCTCCACCGCCGCGGTCAGCTCTGCCACATTGCAGGAGAACAGCTTGGCCGCCGCGTCCGCCTGGGCGATGCGCAGCGCCGCATACTGCACCGCGCGCAGTCCCGCCACAAAGAATACGCGCAGATTGCCGTGGCTCTGCTGCCAGGAGAGGATGTGCACCATCTGCACCTGCGCGGTGGA
This sequence comes from Candidatus Spyradocola sp., assembly GCA_034113365.1. GTDB lineage: Bacteria > Bacillota > Clostridia > Christensenellales > UBA1750 > Spyradocola. Next base: position 30,425 of record JAXEXP010000081.1, on the reverse strand, counting down.
GGTCACATGCGTGCCGCAGCAGGCCACCGCCTCCTCCTTTCCGATGCACACGATACGCAGCGCCTCGTGCGGGTCGGGCTTTTTGCGCAGCGGCAGGTTGGCCAGTTCCTGCTCCGTGGGGAAGAAGCACCGCACCGGCTCGTCCCGCGCGATCCATTCGTTGATCTCCCGCTCCATGTCGTCACAGATCTCGCGCGTCAGCCGAAAGCTGCCGTCGTCCACCAGGTCGACGTAACTATCCTCCCTGCCCACGTGCAGCCCCAGCGAGTACGCCCCGAAGCGCTCGTAGAGCACGTGGGAGATCAGATGCTGCCCCGAGTGCTGCTGCGTGTGGTCGCGGCGGCGCGCAGCGTCGATCTGCCCCGTCACCGTGCCGCTCAGCGGCCGCGCGCTGCGCACGCAATGCAGGATGGGCGCCTCGTCGCCCTCGTGCGTGACGTCCACCACCGGGCAGCCGTCCAGCACGCCCAGATCGCAGGGCTGCCCGCCGCCGGTCGGATAGAACGCCGTGTCGCTCAGCTCCACGCGGTAAAGCCCTTCCTGCTCCGGCACGGGCTCGCAATTCACCACCTCGGCGGTAAACCGGGTGCATTCGGGATGGGTGTGGTACAGTGCCGTCATTTTTCAGAACCTCGATCTCATTGATTTTCTCCGGGCGCCCCGTCCACGAGGGCATACCCTTCCACGCAGGCGTTATCGTCGTAGTACACGTGCAGTTCCCGCCCGTGCTCCAGCGCCCAGCAGTCGCCGAACCGGTCAGGAAGAAAGCGGTCCGGCGCGCCCCATTCCCGGTTGAGCGCGTCGGCGTGCACGCCCAGCAGCAGTTCGTCGGCATCCGCCGTGCTCATCTGCGCGGCAGCGTCGGGCGAGGGGAAGTCGGACGCGCAGCCCGTCAGCAGCGCAGCCGTCAGCAGTATAAGCGCAAGCAGCCGTTTCATTCGCGCCTCCTCAGAAGCAGCAGAACAGCCGCCCGCCGCCGCACAGGCTCATGCACGCCATGCACTGGCAGATGTTGCACAGCAGGTCGTTGCCGCCGCCCATGGTGCGGGTGTGCGTCTGCTGGTAGATGCCGCTCATCTGCTCGGCGGCCTGCCGGTATTCCTCGTTGCCCGGCTCCATGTTGGCCGCGGTTTGGAACGCCTGCTGCGCGCGGGAGTACATCCCCTGCCGCATGTACACCAGCCCCGACAGATAATACCACTCCGCCGTGTGGTTCTGGATGCGGCCCAGCGCCTCGGCCGCCTGCATGATCAGCCCGCGCTGGATCATCTCGCGGATGTCCTGAAACTGCTCGGAGGAGGCGTAGCCGCCGCCTGTGCTCCGCTGCCCGTAGCCGTAGCCTCCGTAGGAGGAGGACCCGCCGTACCCCGCAGAGCCCGTCCCGCCGCCCGAGCGCATCTTCTTGATCTCGTCGTACGCGGTGTTGATGCGCTTGACCTTCTCGGAGACCTGATCCTGCACCTCCTTGGGCGCGTTGGCGTAGCGGTCCGGGTGGTATTTCTTGACCAGATTGCGGTAGGCGGCCTTGATCTCCTCGTCGCTTGCGCTCGGAGACACCCCCAGCTCCTTATATGGATCCATCGTCCAGCCTCCTTCCCTCGGCCACGGCGTCCATCACGCGCGGCATGCCCTCGCCCAGTATGTTTTGAATGAGCACGTCGGTCTTGCGCGTGTCCAGCAGATCGCAGCACAGCTGCGCCTGGGAAATGCACTGCATCAGCAGCGGCAGCGCCCATTCGCAGGCCTTTTGCCGCGTATACCCCGCCGCGCGCCAGCAGTTGTACGCGCCCTTCTTCTCGTCGCGGTCGTAGTCGTCCAGCGCGTCCAGCCAGTAGATCCACTTGCCCACGTTGTACCCCATGAACCGCAGCGACGGCTGGCTCTGCTCCGGCATCCCGAACGCGAACAGCTGCGCCAGAAACCGTGAAAACGGCTCTGCCGCGTCGTCCGGATCGGCGCAGCCCGCCTTCTCCAGCTTCTCCTGCTTATCCAGCATGCCCTCCAGCGCGCCCGCCAGCTCGGGGTACAGCGCCGCGACCTTCTTTTCCGCCGGCGACAGCACGGGCGTGAGCAGCAGGCTCGCCCGCTGCCCGTCGCGCCGGTCGTCGCGCAGCTTGGCCGCCGACAGCAGGATGTGCGCGTCCGCGCAGAAGGACACGCTGTCCCCCTGCATCATGTTCAGCTTGTTGCCCTTGATGGGGCAGCGCAGCGTCTGCACGGCGCTGTCGTCCAGCACGCCGTCGCGCACCAGGCACAAAAACGCCAGGTCATAGCGCAGCAGCCCGCGGCACAGCGGCCCCGAGCGCCTGCCCAGCGCCTTGCACACCCCGCAGTAATACGACTTGAAAAACGCGTCGTCCTTGATCTTCAGCTCCGGACGGCACGGCCGGACATACCCGAACACGCACTTTCCTCCCCTGCACGTTTTTTCCATTATACCGACTTTAGTCTACAATGTAAATGCGAACTTTCCGCGGAATAACTCAAAAGAATCTGTGAACATCGCCCCTCCCGTCGGTTTTCTCGCTCCTTGTTGCTTTTTTCGCCGCCATCCGCTATAATACCCCTGTACGAAATCATCGCGCTTCAGGAGGGAAACAGCATGGAATTGAAGTATAAAACCCACGGCACCTGCTCCCAGCAGATCAATCTGGTCGTGGAGGACGGCATTGTCAAGGACTGCGTATTCATCGGCGGCTGCCGCGGCAACACCCAGGGCGTGGCCGCGCTGGTCAAGGGCATGAAGGTCGAGGACGTCATCGCCCGCTGCGAGGGCATCCAGTGCCGCGGCGGCACCTCCTGTCCCGATCAGCTCGCCCAGGCGCTCAAGTCCACACTCTGATCCGACCACCCAAGGCCGATGCACGCACGCGCATCGGCCATTTTCAGGAGTATTGCCATGAAAAAGATGCTCTGCCTTGCTCTGCTGCTCGCGCTGATCCTCACCGCCTGCGCCGCGCCCCACGCCGTCTACGAGGTGCAGCTGACCGCAACCCCGCTGCCCACCCCCGTGCCCACGCCCACCGCAGCGCCCTCGCCCACGCCCGTCCCGACGGCCACGCCCGAGCCCACCGTCACCCCGGTGCCCACTACCTTGCGCACCGTCTCCCCCGCAGCCGAGTTCGACCCCTCCCTGCTGCTGAGCAAGTGGGAGGTGTTCCAGGACGGTAAAAAGCTGGACGCGTACAGCCGCGCTGATCCCCTCGACTTTGGCGCAGGCGCGGACTACGCGCAGGTCGAGGGCGTGGTGTCCTTCCGCGGCAGCAACTACCGCGACGGCGGCGCCTACGGCACCGTGGACATGACCACCCCCAAGCTCACCGTGGTGTGGAGCAACAAGATCGGCGCCATCACCAGCACGCGCTCGGGCACCTGGGGCGGCGTGGGCTGGAACGGCCAGCCCGTCATCGTCCGCTGGGACGACGAGACCCGCGCCATCATGAACCTCTACGACGACAAAAAGGCGCAGGAGGGCCTGACCGAGGTCATCTACGGCACGCTGGACGGCAACATCTACTTCCTGGACCTGTCCGACGGCAGCTTCACCCGCGACCCCATCGACTTTGGCTACCCCATCAAGGGCAGCGTGTCCATCTACCCCGACGGCACGCCGCTGCTGTTCATGGGCGAGGGCATCAACGACCGCGACGGTCACACCCACTCACAGTCGGGCTGGCGCATCTATTCGCTGCTCGACCAGAGCGAGCTGTTCTTCCTGAACGGCAAGGACGAGCTGGAATACCGCCGCCACCGCCTGTTTGACGGCGCGTGCCTCGTCGATCCCGCCCACGACACCGTGATCGAGTGCGGCGAAAACGGCCTGATCTACTCGATGGAGCTGAACACCCAGTACGACAAGGCCGCCGGAACCATCTCCATCGACCCGGAGGTCACCACCTACCGCTACAAGGCGGACATTGAGGAATACGGCATCGAAAACGCCCCCACCGCCTACCGCAACTACATGTGGTACGGCGACAACAGCGGCTACCTGACTTGCCTGGACACCACCACGATGACGCCGCTGTGGGTGCGCGACTGCTCGGACGACATCGACGCCTCCACGGTGCTCGAGGAGGACGGCGAGAACCTGTGGCTCTACGTCTCGACGGAGATCGACAAGCAGGGCACGCACGGCACCTGCTACCTGCGCAAGCTCAACGCGCTCACCGGCGAGTTGGTCTGGGAGATTCAGCTGCCCGGCGGCGATTCCGGCCACGAGGCGGGCGCCTACGCCACCCCCGCGCTGGGCAAGGGCAGCCTCAAAGGCCTGCTCTTCTATTCCATCGCCAAGACCGACGAATACGGCGGCGGCGTGCTGCTGGGCGTGGACAGCGCCACCGGCGACATTCTCTGGCACGTCAAGCTCAGCCGCTCCTCCTGGTCGTCGCCCACCTGCGTCTACGACGAAAACGGCAACGGCTGGGTCGTCCATGCCGACGGCGGCGGCGTGCTGCGCCTGGTCGACGGCCATACCGGCGAAGTGCTCGCCAAGGCAGACCTTGAGGCCAACGTCGAGGGCTCGCCCGCCATATTCGGCGACATGCTCGTCGTCGGCACGCGCGGCCGCAAGATCTTCGGCGTCAAAATCGGCTGATTTTACATGAAAACGGCGCGACAGGGACGGTTCCCTGCCGTGCTTTAGCCTGTCGACAAAGTCGACAGGCTCGGAAAAGATGAATACTCATCTTTTTCTGTATCGGAAGCGATTTTCCATCTGCCTATGGATTAAGAACGGCGGAAACAGAGGCTTCGTCCAGCTTATTCTTTCCTAGCGTACAGAAAATCGCTCCTCGGCGGGATACACGCCCCCGCCTGCGGATTGAAGATTAAGGGGCTGCGGCCCCGTCATGCATCCCCGGGGAGCACATGCCTGTTTTTTGACAGGCTGAAGCACCCTTTATCGGGGTGCTTTTTGCTGTTTGTGGGGGTCACTGCGCGTTGTAGTGGAATTCGTAGGGGGCGTCGCCGCGGTAGTCGTTGAGTATGGAGAGGATCGTGGCGTCCTTGTAGACCTCGGCCTTGTCGAAGTTGGCGTTCTGCTCGGCGGCGGGAGCGGGCTGCTCGTCACCGTTTTCGTCGGTGTAGAAGTTCATCGCGTAGGTGTTCTCCCAGGCCTGCTGGGCGGCCTCGTCGGTGTACTCGAGCAGGCCCTGCAGCTCCTCGGCGTCCTCGGGGTGCGCGGCGATGAGGTCGGCCATCAGCGCGTGGTACTCGTCCTGCCAAGCCGCGACGTACTTCTTGGCCAGCGCGTCAAAGTCCTCGGTGGTCACGGCGTTGGTGAACTCCTCGTCCAGCGCCGCCTCGATGGCGTTGTCGGAATACAGCTCGCGGTACTCCGGGTCGTCCTGCGTGTAGTAGTGGGGCTCGTCTGCGCCCTGCTCATCCTCGGGCAGGGGCGTGGAAACGGGCACGGCCTGCGCGGTGTCCTCGGGCGCCTGCGTGGGATCGGCGGCCGGAGTCGAGGAGGAGCAGGCAGCGGCGGACAGCATCAGCAGTGCGCACAGCAGCGCACACAATGTTTTCTTCAGCATGGCAATACAGATCCTTTCTGCAAAGATACATCTTTTCAACGAAGGATTTGGATGCGCCGTTCCCTTTTTCCTCCCGCCATGCTATACTGAAGCCGTGAAATATCGGGAAATCGTCCCGCATTGTGAAGATTGGATGGTGAATGGGTGATGGATGCGTGGAACCCGTGGCACGGCTGCCACATGCTCAGCCCCGGCTGCCAGAACTGCTACGTCTACCGGCGCGACCGCTCCGTGGGGCGCGACGCGGGCCAGGTGCGCAAGACCGCGGACTTCGACCTGCCGCTGCGCAGGGGACGCGACGGCGCATACAAGCTGTGCGGCGGGCGCGAGGTGTTCACCTGCGGCACGTCGGACTTCTTTCTGGAGGACGCCGACCCGTGGCGCGCGCAGGCGTGGCGCTGCATCGCCGCCCGGCCCGACATCCACTTCCTCATCATCACCAAGCGCATCGACCGCTTTTCCGTGATGCTGCCAGACGACTGGGGGCAGGGCTATGACAACGTGACCATCGGCTGCACCTGCGAAAATCAGGACCGCGCTAACTACCGGCTGCCCATCTTCCTCGCCGCGCCCATCCGCCACCGCAGCATCATCTGCGAGCCGCTGCTCGAGGGCGTCGACCTGCGGCGTTACCTCGACCCGGCGCGCATCGAGCGGGTGGTCGCGGGCGGCGAATCGGGCGACGCGGCGCGCGTCTGCCGCCACGAATGGGTGCTGTCGCTGCGGCGGCAGTGCGTGGAGGCGGGCGTGTCGTTTTACTTCAAGCAGACCGGTGCGCGCTATGAAAAGGACGGCCGCATTTACACCGTTCCACGCCCGCAGCAGGGCGTGCAGGCGCGCAAGTCCGGTCTGTCCGTGGAGGTTTAGCGCACGCTGTGCTGACGAAGTATGTCCAGCGCGCCATCAAAGCAGACGGCGTTTGCGGCGAGGATTGCGGTGGACACGCCGAAGTTGGGCGCGGACAGCTGGGGCATGGTAAAGCGCCCTCCCGCCTCGGTCACCAGCAGCGCGCCTGCGGCGTAGTCCCAGGGGTTGAGGATGAGCTCAAAGAACGCGTCCTGACGGCCCGCGGCGACGTAGGCAAGGTCCAGCGCGGCGGAACCGCAGCGGCGCACGTCGGAGGCGGCGCGCAGGAAGTGCAGCGCCAGCTCCAGGCTGCGCTGGGCGAGCTCCTCGTTGTAGGGCGCGGTGCCAAAGCCCACCAGCGCGCGGGGCAGCGGGTTGTCCGTCACGTGCAGCGGCTCGCCGTTGCAGTCGGCGCCCTTGCCCAGCTGCGCGTAGTACAGCTCCTGCGCATAGGGTTGGAAAACCGCGCCGATCACGGGCTTTCCGCCCTCGGCCAGCGCCACGGACACGGCGCTTGCGCGGTAGTTGTGGATGAAGTTGGTGGTGCCGTCGATGGGATCGACGATCCAGGTGGGCACGTCCGTCAGCGGCTCGTTCTTCTGCTCCTCGCCGATCATCACCGAGCCCGGCAGCAGGCGCAGGAGCTCGCCGCGCAGGTATTCCTCCACCGCCTTGTCCACCGAGGTCACGTAGTTGGCGTGCCCCGCCTTCTGCTCCACGGCAAAGTCGCCGCGGCCCAGCATCATTTCGCCCGCGTGCTGGAGGATGCGGGTCAGCTGCTGCTTCATAGTGAAAAGACCCCCTTGCTGTTTTTTCGCCCCCTATTGTAGCAAAACGGCGCAAAAAAAGAAAGCCTCCCGTTTTGCAGGGGAGGCATAGCCTGTCGACAAAGTCGACAGGCTCGCAAAAGATGAATACTCATCTTTTGCGAATTGCAGAAAAATTCGCGCACGGCTTTGCCGCACACGAATTTTTCTGTATCGGAAGCGATTTTCCATCGGCCTATGGTTTGACAACGGATGAAATTCAGTAGTTATCCATCTGTATTCTTCCTTGCTTACAGAAAATCGCTCCTCGGCGGGGTACACGCCCCCGCCTGCGGATTGAACATGAAGGGGCTGCGGCCCCTTCATTCATCCCCAGGGAGCTCACCCTTGTTTTTTGACAGTCTGAGCCTCCCGTTTTAGCAGGGGAGGCAGCGGGGGGTTAATTGAGCTTGGAGTAGCCGTAGGAGTTGACCAGCGCGTCGATCTTGCGATGCGCCTTGCAGTCGGGGCAGTCCTTGGAGTCGTAGGAGACGTAGTCGGGCAGGTCGTGCGGGTCGAAGATGGACACGACCGGGTAGCCGCCGCAGCTCTCCTCGGTGGAGAAGATGGCGGATACGCCCGCCACGTTGCCGCCATAATAGGAAATGGCCTCAATCGCCGCCTGCGCGGTGTAGCCCGTGGTCACCGACGCCGCCAGGATCAGCACGTGCTTGCCCTCGATCATGGGCTTGATGTTGTCGCGGAAGATCAGCTGGCTGCCCGAGGTGTGCTCCGGGGTCACCACGTAGATGGTCTGGTGCGCGTTCATGTTGCGGAAGTCGTCTCGCGTCAGCTCCTCTGCCAGGCACGCGCCGATGACCTCCATGCCATCCAGGCACAGCACGGTGTCGATGATGGTGGTGTGCGCATAGGCCGCCACCAGCGCCTGCGCCACGGCCTGCGCCTCGCTAAGGCGCGTCTTTTGCAGTGTGACGTCGATGTAATAGTTGATGTGGCTGTGGCTTGTGGCAAAGTGCCCCTTCGCCACGCGCAGGAAGAGATTGGGTCTTTTGGTGGGTAGCTTGACCATGTTCAGCTCCATGAACACCGCGCTCCTTTCAAGAGAAGGTACGAGAATATCTATACCTGTATTTTAACATAAAATACATATAGGTTCAACGGTAAATTAACGGAAGAAGCAAATAAAAAACGCAGGTTTAGCGCAAAACCTCCTTCTCCTCTTGCGGAAATGTGGCGTATTGTGCTAAAATAGACACGGTTGAATATGCAAGAAAGGTGATGAACCTGATGAACAGAGCCTCCGGCATTTTGATGCCCATTACCTCGCTGCCCTCGCCCTACGGCATCGGCACCATCGGCAAGGCGGCCTACGAGTTCGCGGACTTCCTCAAGAAGGCCGGTCAGAGCTACTGGCAGATCCTGCCCGTCGGCCCGACCTCCTACGGCGACTCTCCCTATCAGTCCTTCTCGACCTATGCGGGCAACCCCTACATGATCGACCTGGACATGCTCCAGGAGGAGGGCCTTCTCAAGAAGAAGGACTACCGCAACCTGAACTGGGGCGACGACCCCGAGCGCGTGGACTACGCCCGCATCTACGACCTGCGCTTCAAGGTGCTGCGCATCGCGTATGAGAACGCCAAGAAGGGCGACATGAGCGCGTTTGACACCTTCGTCAAGAAGAACAGCGCCTGGGTGGAGAACTACGCGCTGTACATGGCCGTCAAGAAGCAGTTCGGCAACCGCGCCTGGACCGAGTGGGAGGATGAAGGCATCCGCCTGCACCAGCCCGAAGCCGTGGCCAAGTACCGCAAGGAGCTGGACGACGAGGTCCGCTTCTACGAGTTCCTGCAGTACCTGTTCTACAAGCAGTGGGACAAGTTCCGCGGCTACGTCAATTCTCTGGGCATCAAGCTGTTTGGCGACATTCCGATCTACGTGGCGATGGACAGCGCCGACACCTGGGCCAACCCCGAGGTGTTCTGGCTGGACGAGGAGCGCCATCCCGTGCGCGTGGCGGGCTGCCCGCCGGATTACTTCTCCGCGACCGGTCAGCTGTGGGGCAACCCCCTCTACAACTGGGAGTACCTCAAGTCCACCGGCTACAAGTGGTGGATCGACCGCATCGCGGCGGCCTCCAAGCTCTACGACGTCACCCGCATCGACCACTTCCGCGGCTTTGACGAGTACTATTCCATCCCCTATCCGGCCAAGGACGCCGTCGTGGGCGACTGGCTCAAGGGCCCGGGCATGGATCTGTTCAACGCCATCCGCGCAAAGCTTGGCGACGTGCCGATCATCGCGGAGGATCTGGGCCTGATCACGCCCGGCGTGGCGCAGCTGCTCAAGGACTCCGGCTACCCGGGCATGAAGGTGCTGCAGTTCGCATTCGACGCCAACGGCGAGTCGGTCTACCTGCCCCACGTCTACACCCATAATTACGTGGTCTACACCGGCACCCATGACAACGACACCACCGAGGGCTGGTTCGCCAACGCCACCGAGGCCGAGCGCAAGTTCGCCTGCGAGTACGAGGGCCTGTCCGAGGAGGAGGGCTATGCCTGGGGCATGATCCGCGGCATCTACTCCACCGTGGCGGACCTGTGCATCTGCCCGATGCAGGACGTGCTGTCGCTGGGCTCCTGGGCGCGCATGAACACGCCCTCTACGCTGGGCGGTAACTGGCAGTGGCGCATGAAGCCCGGCGCCAACAAGGACGAGTACGCCCAGAAGCTCTATCACCTGGGCAAGCTGTACGGCCGCCTGCCCGCGAACGCCGAGGCCGGTCAGTACAAGAACCATCTGGATTATCTGATGAACATGATCGCCAAGACCGAATACTGCAAGGAGATTCAGGACCTTGACGTCAACGAGATGCACATGGTGCTGGGCAAGGCCGTGATGGCGCAGATCAGCGACCGCTGGGCCGCCTCCAAGGCCAAGCACGCCTCCGCGCGCAGAGCCTACTACCTGTCCGCCGAGTACCTGATGGGCCGCATGGTGCACAACAACCTCTACGCGCTGGGCCTGCTGGATACCGCCAAGGAGGTCTATGCCAAGTACGGCAGGGATCTTAACGAGCTGGAGGACATCGAGGACGCCGCGCTGGGCAACGGCGGTCTGGGCCGCCTCGCCGCCTGCTTCCTGGATTCCGCCGCCTCCAACGACATCACGCTGGACGGCTACGGCATCAAGTACAAGTACGGCCTGTTCAAGCAGAGCATCAAGGACGGCTTCCAGTGCGAGGACGCCGACGACTGGACGCGCTTTGGCGACCCGTGGTGCATCCGCCGCATCGAGGACCGCAAGCTGATCAAGTTCGCGGGCAAGAACATCTACGCCGTGCCCTACGACATGGCCGTCATCGGCTATGGCACCAACAACATCGGCACCCTGCGCCTGTGGCAGCCCGAGGCCATCGTGGACTTTGACTACGCGGCGTTCAACAACCAGCAGTACATGCAGGCCATCGCCGAGCGCAACCAGGCCGACGACATCTGCAAGGTGCTCTACCCCAACGACAACGACTACGAGGGCAAGATGCTGCGCCTGAAGCAGGAGTACTTCTTCTGCTCCGCGTCGCTGCAGGACATCATCGCGCGCTACAAGAAGCAGTACGGCAACGACTTCAGCCACTTTGCCGAGCACGCGGTCATCCAGCTCAACGACACCCATCCCGTCGTGTCCATCCCCGAGCTCATCCGCCTGCTGGGCGAGGAGGGCGTGGGCTTTGAAGAGGCGCTGTCCATCGCGCAAAAGACCTTCGCCTACACCAACCACACCATCATGGCAGAAGCCCTGGAGCGCTGGGACGTCGGCCTGATGAGCCGCCTGCTGCCCGAGGTCTACGCCATCATCCAGAAGATCGACGCGCACGAGGCCGAGGAGCTGGCCGCAAAGCCCGGCATGGACGAGATCGTCGCCGAGTGGGACGAGGAGGACCGCGACGCCCAGCCCGATCCCAAGACCGGCAAGAAGCCCGTCAAGCACTGCAAGCGCACGCGTCTGGACTCCATGCGCATCATCGACGGCAACGCGGTGCACATGGCGCGCCTGGCGATCTACGCCTCCTCCTACGTCAACGGCGTGGCCGAGATCCACACCCAGATCCTCAAGGACGACGTGCTCAAGGACTGGTATCAGGTCTACCCCGAGAGATTCCAGAACAAGACCAACGGCATCACGCAGCGCCGCTGGCTGGGCCTGTGCAACCCCGAGCTGACCGCTCTGCTGGAGGACTGCGTGGGCAGCAAGTTCATCAAGGATCTGGACGTGCTGGCGGACCTGAACGACGTCATCGACGACAAGGTCATCGACCAGTTCAACGCCATCAAGCGCCTCAAGAAGCAGGAGTGCTGCGAGTACATCGAGAAGCACGAGGGCGTCAAGCTCAACCCCGACTTCGTGTTTGACATCCAGGTCAAGCGCCTGCACGAGTACAAGCGTCAGCTGCTCAACGCGTTCGCCATCCTGGACATCTACCGCAAGCTCAAGAAGGGCGAGGTTGAGAACTGGCAGCCCACCGTGTTCATCTTCGGCGCCAAGTCCGCGCCCGGCTACTTCCGCGCCAAGGGCATCATCAAGTACATCAACGAGGTCGCCAAGCTCATCAACGCCGATCCCGAGATGGACGACAAGATGAAGGTGATCTTCGTCTCCAACTACAACGTGTCCTACGCCGAGAAGCTGATCCCCGCCGCCGACATCTCCGAGCAGATCTCCACCGCGGGCACCGAGGCCTCCGGCACCTCCAACATGAAGTTCATGGTCAACGGCGCGGTGACGCTGGGCACCTACGACGGCGCCAACGTCGAGATCGTGGAGCAGGCCGGCGCGGAGAACAACTACATCTTCGGCGCGCGCGTGGAGGACATCAACGCGATGAAGGCCACCTACGATCCCAACAAGTTCCTCGCCGAGAACGCCGAGCTGCGCTCCGTGGTCGAGTCGCTCATCGACGGCACCTTTGACGACGGCGGCACCGGCATGTTCCAGGAGCTGTACAACAGCCTGACCAAGGGCGCCTCCTGGCACCAGCCCGACAACTACTTCCTCATCTACGACGAGCCCGACTACGTCGCGGCCAAGCTGCGCGCCATCGCCGACACCGCGGACCGCAAGGCCTTCGGCCTCAAGTGCCTGCACAACATCGCCGGCGCGGGCAAGTTCTCTTCCGACCGCACCATCCGCCAGTATGCCGAGGAGCTCTGGCACGTATAAAGCCACGAGTACAGCTTTATAAAGCAAAAAGGCAGCATAATCGCTGCCTTTTTGCTATGTTGCGCTGCCCCTTCGATAGTCCTCGATGAGCAGCGACAGGTGCGCCACCACCGGCGCGGGCAGCCCCTCGACGCTGATGCGCGGCACGTCGTCCAGCCCCAGCAGGTAGTCCGTCGTGACGTTGAAGAGGCGGCACAGCCGGATCAGCATCTCGATGGAGGGCTGGATGTTGTCGTTTTCCCAGTTGGAGACCGTCTGCTTGGCGATGTTCAGCCGGTTGGCCAGCTCCACCTGGCTCCAGGAATTGGCTGACATCAGCTGGCGTAGGTTGATGGGGAGATACTGCTTACCTGGGACGCCTGCGCTGCGGCCGTGCTGATGGGCGCTGTGGCGCTGCTGCTGATCCTGCTCATCCTGCGGGATGGGGAATGAAAGACTTTACATACCAAAGCGGCGGATGCTATAATGAAAACACAAATAAAACCGAAAGGGGAGTTCAGGTATGACCCGGATGAGGACCCGCTTTCTCAACAAAATGACGCACGACGAGGTCGTGGAATACCGCAAGCGCAACGATATCATCTACGTGCCCTTTGGCACCGTCGAGGTGCACGGCACCTTCCCGATGGACGTCGAGACCGTCACCCCCGAGGCCTTTGCAAGCCTCATGGCGGAGGAGACCGACGGCCTGGTGCTGGGCAATTTGCCCTATTTCTTCTGCGGCGCCAGCCCCATGAGCCCCGGTACCATCCAGATGAGCGTGGAGGACGGCCTGCACTACCTCAAGGCCATCGCGCACTCGCTGCTCAACCAGGGCTTCCGGCGGCAGGTCTACCTCTCGCTGCACGGCCCCGCGTTCCTCACCGGCGGCGTGCTGGCGGTGGACTTCTTCGACGAGACCAAGTGCCCCATCGGCTACGTGGATCTGATCAAGGGCTGCGAATACGCGGCCGGCAAGGGCGTGCGCATCGACAGCTACGACGACCTGTTCAGCGGCGCTTATGAGATCCTGAACAAAAAGGACGAGCTGGTGGTCGATCCCACCATCGACGCCGCGCCCAAGTCGAGCTCGGAGTCGTATGTGGACGAGACCGACGTGTTCCGCCGCTTTGCACATCCCTCCGGCTCGGTGGGCTTCTACTTTGCCCGCCCCGAGGATCACGCCGGCATGAGCGGCGCGTGCAGGACCGTGCAGGAGCGCGACGAGCGCTGCGCCCGCGGTGCGGAAGTGATCCGCAGCATCGTCAAGGCCATGGATATGCCCGCTTACGTACAGGCCCTGCGCGAGCTGGACGAGCAGCACCAAAAGACCATCATCCCGCGATACGCCGATATTCTCCCGCGCAACAGATTTCCGCAGCCCTGACCGCAGGGCAATGAGAGAAAACCCCCGTCGCTGAAGCGACGGGGGTTTTTATGCAGCCGGTGCGTTCGTGCCTTAGCCCAGGATGACCTCGACCTTGTGGGTCGCCTTGTCGCCATAGACGGGCAGCACATTGCCTTCGATGGCCTTGCCGTCCACGGTGACGGACTTGACGCCCTTCATCACGTGGTCGGGGTTCTTGACGGTGATGTCGTAGACGTCGCCGCGGAACTTGCGGGTCACGGTGAAGCCGTCCCAATCCGCCGCGATGCACGGATCGATCTCAAGGCCGTCGTACTGCGGGCGGATGCCCAGGATGTACTGGGTGCCGGCGTACAGCGTCCAGGACGCGGTGCCCGTCAGCCAGCTGTTCTTGGCCTCGCCCTGGCGCGCGGCGTCAACGGAGGCGATCATCTGCGGGTAGACGTAGGGCTCGGTGCGGTGCTTCTCGGAGATGTCCTCGGTGTAGGCGGGGCAGATGTGCTGATAGGTGCTCAGCGCACGGTCGCCGCGGCCGATCATGGTCTCCGCGATGGTGATCCACGGGTTGTTGTGGCAGAAGATGCCGCCGTTCTCCTTGTAGGACGGGGGATACGAGGTGATCTCGCCCAGCTCCACATGGTACTCCTTGTAGGTGGGGGCCAGCAGCGACACGCCGTAGGGGGTGTCCAGACGCTCGGCCACGGAGTCCAGCGCCTTCTTGGCGTAGCCCTCCTTCATGCCGATGCCCGCCATCACGCAGAAGCCCTGCGGCTCGATGAAGATCTGGCCGTCCTTGCACTCCTTGGAGCCGATCTTGTTGCCGAACGCGTCGTAGGCGCGCAGGAACCACTCGCCGTCCCAGCCGTCCTTCATCACGGCGTCGTACATCTTCTTGCACTCGACGTCGGCAAAGGCGACTTCGTCCTTGAGGCCCGTCATCTCGCACAGCGCCTTGTAGTCCTCGCCGACGGCCACGAACATGCCGGCGATGAACACGGACTCTGCAACGCCGCTCTCGAAGTTCGCGGTGGTCTGGAAGGACTCGCCGGGGGTCTTGGAGAAGCAGTTGAGGTTCAGGCAGTCGTTCCAGTCGGCGCGGCCGATCAGCGGCAGGCCGTGCGGGCCGAGGTTGTCGGTGACGTGATGGAAGGAGCGCACCAGGTGATCGGACAGCGGCTTGGCCTTGCTCATGTCGCAGTCATAGGCCACCATTTCGTCCAGAATGGACTTGTCGCCCGTCTCCTTGATGTAGGCAGCCACGCCGAAGATCAGCCACAGCGGGTCGTCGTTGAAGCCGGAGCCGACGTCGTTGTTGCCCTTCTTGGTCAGCGGCTGGTACTGGTGGTAGGCGGAGCCGTCCTCCATCTGGGTGGCGGCAATGTCCAGAATGCGCTCGCGGGCCAGCTCGGGGATGATGTGCACGAAGCCCAGCAGGTCCTGCGTGGAGTCGCGGAAGCCCATGCCGCGGCCGATGCCGCTCTCAAAGTAGGACGCCGAGCGCGACATGTGGTAGGTCACGGTGCACTGATACTGGTTCCAGGTATTGAGCATGCGGTTCATCTTGACTTCCGGCGTGTTGGCCTGGAAGTTGGACAGCTGCTCGGCAAAGTAGTCGTGGATGCCCTGCAGCGCGGCCTCGAACTGCGCCTCGGTCTGGAAGGCGTCAAGCAGCTTCTTTGCGGGCGCCTTGTTGATGACACCGGGAGCCTCCCACTTTTCCTCTTCGGGGTTCTCGCAGTAGCCCAGCACGAAGATGAAGGACTTTTCCTCACCGGGCTCGAGCTCGACGTTGATGCAGTGCGACGCGATGGGCGCCCAGCCGGAGGCCACGGTGTTCTTCGCCTTGCCGGACTTGGGCACGTCGGGATCGCCAAAGCCGTTGTACAGGCCGATGAAGCTCTCGCGGTCGGTGTCGAAGCCGTCGATGGGGGCGTTGACGGAGAACAGCGCGTAGTGGTTGCGGCGCTCGCGATACTCGGTCTTGTGGTAGATGGTGGAGCCCACGATCTCCACCTCGCCGATGGAGAAGTTGCGCTGGAAGTTGGTCATGTCGTCGTAGGCGTTCCACAGGCACCACTCGATGAAGGAGAAGAAGGTGAAGTTCTTCTTCTTGTCGGTCTCGTTGCGGAACTTGACGCGGGTGACCTCGGCGGTGTAGCCCAGCGGCACCACGGCGGTCTGCTCGCACACCAGGCCGTTGCGCTTGCCAGTGATGACGGTGTAGCCCAGACCGTGACGGCACTCGTACTTCTCAAGGTCTGCCTTGACGGGCATCCAGCCGGGCGTCCACAGGTCGCCGCCCTCGTTGATGTAGTAGTACTTGCCGCCGGCGTCGGTGGGGACGTTGTTGTAGCGATAGCGCGTCAGGCGCAGCAGGCGGGCGTCCTTGTAAAAGGTGTAGCCGCCCGAGGTGTTGGACATCAGCGAGAAGAAATCCTCTTCGCCGAGATAGTTGATCCACGGGTAGGGGGTATCGGGGCGCGTGATGACGTACTCGCGGGCAGCGTCATCGAAGTAACCATACTTCATGGGGTTCTACCTCCTGCTTATGTAAAGTAAAATCGCAAACGATTTCCTGCTATAATAATACTGTTAAATCCAAGAAAAATCAAGCCGTAGCGGCAAAAACCCCGCTTCTGCCATTTTTGCGAAAAAATACCGCTCTTTGCAGGAATGTAAGCGCTTTCCATCGAATACATCCATGCAAAAAATAACATCCATGGAGGGTGCAAGCATGAAAATGTCATTCCGCTGGTACGGCGCGGACGACCCCGTCAGCCTCGCCTACATCAGCCAGATCCCCAATATGCGCTCCATCGTCAGCGCCGTCTACGACGTCAAGCCCGGCGGCGTGTGGAGCGAGGAGTCCATCGCGTGGATCAAGACCGAGTGCGAGAAGCATGGCCTGGTGTTCGACGTGGTGGAGTCCATCCCCGTGCACGAGGACATCAAGCTGGGCCGCGGCCGCTGCGAGGAGTACATCGAGAACTACAAGGAGAACATCCGCAGAGTCGCAAAGGCGGGCGTCAAGTGCGTCTGCTACAACTTCATGCCCGTGTTCGACTGGACGCGCACGCAGCTGGACAAGGCCGCGCCCGACGGCTCCACCAGCCTTGTGATGTACATGGACCAGCTCAAAGGGCTGGATCCTCTCAACGACGGCCTGTCGCTGCCCGGCTGGGACGCCTCCTACGAGAAGGAGGAGATGAAGGAGCTATTCCGCGCCTACGGGCAGCTCGGCGAGGAGGGCCTGTGGCGCAGCCTCGAGCACTTCCTCAAAGAGGTCATCCCCGTGGCCGAGGCCTGCGGCGTGCGCATGGCCATCCACCCCGACGACCCGCCCTATCCCATCTTTGGTCTGCCGCGCATCATCACCTGCGAAAAGAACCTCGACCGCATGCTCGCCATCGTGGACAGCCCCGCCAACAGCCTGACGCTGTGCACCGGCTCGCTGGGCTGCGCGTCCTTCAACGACATCCCCGCGCTGGTGCGCAAGTACGCAGCGATGGATCGCATCGCGTTCATGCACATGCGCAACGTGCAGCTGATGGACGACGGCTCCTTCGAGGAGCGCGGCCACCTGTCCGCCTGCGGCAGCCTGGATATGTACGAGATCACCAAGGCGCTGGTGGACAACGGCTTTGACGGCTACGTCCGCCCCGACCACGGCCGCATGATCTGGGGCGAGACGGGCAAGCCCGGCTATGGCCTGTACGATCGCGCGCTGGGCGCCGCATACTTAAACGGCCTGTTCGAGGCCGTGGAAAAGGCAAAGGAGGCAAAGTAACATGGCAAATGTGCTCAATACCGACCTGACGGGCAAGGTGGCGGTCGTCACCGGCGCGGGCGGCGTGCTCTGCTCCGCGTTCTCCCGCGTGCTGGCGCGCGCCGGCGCAAAGGTCGCGCTGCTGGACATCAACGAGCCCGCCGCTGCGGAGGTAGCTGCCGAAATCAACGCCGAGGGCGGCACTGCCCGCGCCTACAAGTGCAACGTGCTGGACAAGGCCGACTGCCTCGCGGTCGCGGACGCAGTCAAGGGCGACTTTGGCCCCTGCGACATCCTGATCAACGGCGCGGGCGGCAACAACCCGCGCGCCACCACCGACCACGAGTACTACCTCCCCGGCGACATCGACGCGGACACCAAGAGCTTCTTCGACCTGGACGCCGACGGCGTGTCCTTCGTGTTCAACCTGAACTTCCTGGGCACCCTGCTGCCCACGCAGGCCTTCGCCGCGCAGATGGTGGGCCGAGAGGGCTGCAACATCATCAACATCTCCTCGATGAACGCCTTCACCCCGCTGACCAAGATCCCCGCCTATTCCGGCGCAAAGGCCGCCATCTCGAATTTCACCCAGTGGCTGGCCGTGCACTTCTCCCGCGAGGGCATCCGCGTCAACGCCATCGCGCCCGGGTTCTTCGTCACCAAGCAGAACGAAAAGCTGCTGTTCCACGACGACGGCACGCCCACGCCCCGCACGGGCAAGATCCTCGCCGCCACGCCCATGGGCCGCTTTGGCAAGGCCGAGGAGCTGGAGGGCGCGCTGCTCTTCCTGCTCAACAACGCCGCCGCGTCCTTTATCACCGGCGTGGTGCTGCCCATCGACGGCGGCTTCTCCGCCTATTCGGGCGTGTAAGCGCAACTGAGCCTTTACCTGATGGGAAAAATGCGCTATCATGGTATTGGGAGGGAGCATCCCCTCTCAATACCATGATTTATGAAAGGAGCGTCGCGCATGGGCAACATCTGGCACGACATTCATCCCTCGCGCATCAATCAGGACGACTTCATCGCCTATATCGAGATCCAGAAGGGCTCCAAGAACAAGTATGAGCTGGACAAGCAGACGGGGCTGCTGATCCTGGACCGCATCCTGTACACCTCGACGCACTATCCCGCCAACTACGGCTTCATCCCGCGCTCCTACGGCGACGACGGCGACCCGCTGGACGTGCTGGTGCTGTGCAGCGAGAACATACTGCCCCAGTCGCTGGTGCGCTGCTTCCCCATCGGCGTCATCTCCATGCTCGACCAGGGCAAGAACGACGACAAGATCGTGGCCGTGCCCTTCAACGACCCCGTCTACAACACCTATTCCGACGTGTTCCAGCTGCCCCAGCACGTGATGGACGAGATGGCGCACTTCTTCACCGTCTACAAGTCCCTCGAGCAGAAGGACACCGTCATCGACGAGATCCGCGGGCCCAAGGAGGCCAAGGCCATCATCCAGCGCGCGCTGGACGCCTATGTGGACAAATTCTGCCGTTGAAGCGAGGTGAGCGCATGAAAACCAAGAGCGCTGCGCTGCTGCTGGCGCTGTGCCTGCTGCTGACGGGCTGCAGGGCAAAAGCCCCCGCCGCCGACGCCACGCCGCAGCCCACCGCGTCGCCCACGCCCACGCCGTCCGCCACCCCCGCGCCCACGCAGGAGGAAGAGGTGGACACCGACCTAAACGACGAGGCCGACTACTACTTCGACTTCGGCCAGGACGACCTGATCCGCCTGAACTACGACGTGAGCTGGCCCGCCGAAAAAATGGAGGGCTGGGAGCGGCTGCCCGACACCCGCGTCGGCGCGCTGCTGACGCTGCAAAAGGGCACAAGCACCATCACCGTGCTGATGGAGGAGGCCCCCGAGTACGACGGCCTGGATTCCTACATGGACTACGCCGGGCAGATGTTCTTCTACACCTGCGACGGCGTGCCCGCGCAGCGCAGCGCGGAAGGGGAGGAGCGCGTGCTGACGGGCGCGCTGGAGGACGGCGCGCTGATCCAGTGGCGCTGCCGCACCGTGGACGGGCTGTTCGTCACCTGCGAGCTGGTGGCGCGCGGCGAGGACGAAGAGGCGGAGCTTGCGCTGTTTACCGGCACCTTCTGCCCGGAGATCACCTTTACCTATACCGAGATCGACGGCCTGACCGGCTGTCATGGAGAGGAATGAACTGCAATGGACAAGATCGTAGAGCGCTTTTTGAAATACGTTTCCTTTGACACCCAGTCCTGCGAGGACTCCGACACCTTCCCCAGCACGCTCAAGCAGAAGGAGCTGGGCGCGTACCTGGCAAGGGAGCTTCAAGAGATGGGCCTTGCCGACGCGCACATGGACGAGTACGGCTACGTCTACGCCACCATCCCCGGCAACCGCAAGGACGCGCCCGTGGTGGGCTTCATTGCGCACATGGACACCGCCACTGAGATCTCCGGCGCGAACGTCAAGCCCCGTATCGTGCACTACGAGGGCGGCAACATCGTGCTCAACGAGGAGAAGGGCATCGTGATGCGCGCGGCCGACTTTGAGTGCCTGGCTGCGGACGTGGGCAAGGACCTGATCGTCACCGACGGCACCACGCTGCTGGGCGCCGACAACAAGGCGGGCGTTGCGGAGATCGTGACCATGGCGCAGCACTTCCTCGACCACCCCGAGCTGCCCCACGGCGACATCCGCATCGCGTTTACCCCCGACGAGGAGGTGGGCGGCGGCCCCGACCACTTCGACGTTCAAAAGTTCGGCGCGGCCTTTGGCTACACCGTGGACGGCGGCGAGGTGGGCAGCATCAACTTTGAGAACTTCAACGCCGCCTCCGCGCTCGTCGTGGTGCACGGCGCCGCCATCCACCCCGGCTCCTCCAAGAACAAGATGAAGAACGCCTCGCTGATGGCGATGGAGTTCAACGCCCTGCTGCCCGCCGGCGAGGTGCCCGCGCTGACCGAGGGCTACGAGGGCTTCAACCACCTGACGAACATGCAGGGCGACGTCGAGCGCGCCGAGCTGCACTACATCATCCGCGACCACGACAAGGCAAAATTCGAGTACAAAAAGGCGCGCTTTGAGAAGATCGTCGCGTTCCTCAACGACAAGTACGGCGAGGGCACCTTCGAGCTGACGCTGCGCGACACCTACTACAACATGCGCCAGATGATCGAGCCGCGCATGGAGATCATCGACATCGTAAAGGACGTGATGGCGGACATGGGCGTCACGCCCTCCATCGAGCCCATCCGCGGCGGCACCGACGGCTGCCGTCTGTCCTTCATGGGCCTGCCCTGCCCCAACCTCTGCTCCGGCGGCCACAATGCCCACGGCAAGTACGAGTACATCTCCGTGCAGTCGCTCAAGGCCTGCGCCGACATCCTCATCGGCATCGCGCAGAAGGTCGCTAAGTAACGCATCCGCATAACGGCAAAACCCGCGCTCCATCCATCGGAACGCGGGTTTCTTTTATGCCGGAAATCGCCTACATCACCAGCGCCAGCAGGCGTTCGCAGACGAACACCACGCCGCAGGCCGTCAGCGCTACGGGCAGCAGCCCCTTGCCGCGGTAGGCCAGCAGCAGCGCCACTGCCAGCCCCGCCAGCGCGGAGATCAGGCTCGCGGTGGAGTAGAGCACCTCGGGGAAGGTCATCGCGGCCAGCACCGCATAGGGCACGTAGTAGAGGAAGGACTGCACGAATTGGTTCGTGATGCGCCGCTTGAACAGCACCAGCGGCAGCATGCGCGGCAGGTACGTCACGATCGCCATCACCGCGATGGCGGCAAGGATGCGTCCGTAGTCAAGCATCGTCCGCGCCCTCCTCCCGCTGCTCCGGCTTTACCGGGAAGCGCCACGCCATCAGCGCCGACACGCCCACCGCACAGAGTATGATGACCCAGCCGCGCGAGAGGTGACTTAGCACCGGCACGTAGTAGAACAGCCCGGAGATGGCCATCGCCAGCAGCACAGTGTACAGCACCGGGCGCAGCTTCCTCGCCGGAGGGATGATGATGGCGATGAACATGCCGTAGATCGCGATGCCCATCGCGGAGCGCACCATCTCGGGCAGCAGGCTCGTCACCGTCGCGCCCAGGATCGTCCCCAGCGCCCAGCCGATGTAGACGCACAGCACAAGGCCGGACATGTAGGGCGTGGTCACCGGCCCCTCCTGCTGCATGCACACGGCAAATACCTCGTCCGTGTTGCCGAAGGAGAGGATGGCGCGCGTCAGCGTGGACATGCGGCTGTCTACCTTCTGCGACAGCGACAGCGACATCAGCATGTAGCGCAGGTTGATCACAAAGGTCGTCACGCCGATCTCCACCAGCGGCGCGCCCGTCAGGATCAGCGACAGCCCCGCAAACTGCCCCGCGGACGTCAGGTTGGTCATGGAGATGAGCGCCGCCACCCACGCGGGCAGCCCGCTCTCGACGCACATCATGCCGAACACAAAGGACACCGAAACGTACCCCAGGCAAATGGGCAGCCCGTCCCTTGCGCCCTTCCAGAATGGATGCTTCACGGTCACATACCTCAATTTTTCTTGTCAAAGAAGGCCCTGCGATGGGTGGAATTGACCATCAGCTCTTTCAGGCCCTCCTGATCATCATTTTGAATGCGGTCGCGCACGCGCGTCAGCTCCCGGATGAAGCCGTCGATCTCCTGCGTCAGCACGTCCTTGTTGAGCAGGAACAGCTCGCTCCACAGCTTTTCGTTGATGCGCGCGATGCGCGTCAGGTCGCGGAAGGAGTCGCCCGTGTACGCCGCCAGGTGCGTGTTGTCCTTGCAGTTCATCAGGCTGATGGCGATCACGTGCGTCAGCTGCGAGAGGAACCCCACCATCTCGTCGTGCTCGTGCAGCGTCAGCTGGGAGATGCGGCCAAAGCCCAGGATTTCGGCCAGCTGGTGCACCGCGTCGATAGCGGCCTGCGTGTTTTTCTCCGTGGGCGTGATGATAAAGTTCGCGCCGCGGAACACGCGCTCGTCGCTGTTGCGCACGCCCGTCAGCTCCCGGCCCGCCATCGGGTGCGAGCCGATGAACTCCACGTCCTGCCGCAGGAAGGACTGCACCCTGTCCACCACGCCGGTCTTGACGCCCGATACGTCCGTGATCAGCGCGCCCGGCCGCAGCGCGCCCTGATGCGCCTGCAGCCACTCCACCATCGCGGTGGGGTACAGCCCGAACACGATGAAGTCCGCGCGGCCCACCAGCTCGTCGCTGTACTCCGCGCCCTGCCGGATGATGCCCTCCTGCACCGCGTACTCGATGGCGTCCGGGTCGATGTCCAGCGCGTCCACCGCATAGCCCACTGCCGTCAGCCGCCGCGCGTAGGCGCCGCCGATCAGCCCCAGCCCCACGATGAGAAAGCGTGTGTTTCTATTCATGTACAACCTCGATTCTCCCGCCGATGGAGGCGAGCACCTCGAAAAAGTCCGGATAGGTCTTGCGGATGGCCTGCGCGTCCTCGATGACCAGCGGCGCGCCGCCCAGCGTCGCCGCGATCGCAAGGCTCATCACGATGCGGTGGTCGTTGTGGCCGTGCACCGTGGTTTCGGGGAAGGCGGGCGCGCCCGCGCAGCCCGGGATGGTCATGCTGTCCCGCGTGGAGGAGACGGATACGCCCAGCTTGCGCAGCTCGGTCTCCATCGCCTCGATGCGGTCGCTCTCCTTGTCGCGCAGCCGCGCCGCGTTGTTAAGCCGCGTTTCGCCGGCTGCGTACATCCCCATCACCGACAGGATGGGCGCCAGGTCGGGGCAGTCGCCCACGTCGATCTGAGCGCCCGCAAGCGATGCAGCGTCAAACGAGACGCTGTCCGCATCTTCCGTAAGCTTCGCCCCGCACCGGCGCAGGATGTCCAGGATCACCCGGTCGCCCTGGAGGGAATCGCTGCGCAGGTTGGTCAGCTTGATGCCGCCCTGCAGCGCCGCCAGCACCGCGAAGAACGCGCACTGCGAGTAGTCGCCCTCCACCGCGTAGTCCGCAGCCGTGTAGCGCTGCCCGCCGGGGATGATGAGCGTGTATTCGCCCTCGAACCAGGCGCGCACGCCGAAGCGCCGCAGCATCTGCAGCGTCAGATCCACGTAGCCCCGGCTCTGGAACGGCGGCTTGATGAGGATGCGCGACGCGCCGGGCAGCAGGGGCAGCGCGTAGAGCAGCCCCGTGATGAACTGGGAGCTGACGTTGCCGCTGAGCTCATAATCGCCGCTTTTGAGCGGCCCGCGCACCACCAGCGCGCCGTCTTTTTTCTCAAACAGCAGCCCGCGCTGGGCAAACAGCTGCTCGTACACGCTCTGCGAGCGCTCCATCAGCCGCCCGTGCCCGGTGAACACCGTCGTCTGCGGCCCCAGCGCGAAGATCGGGATCAGAAACCGCAGCGCCGAGCCCGACTCACGACAGTCCACCGTGACGCCCTCGGCAAGGTTCCCCGGGAACCCGCCGCAGCCCGTCACGCGGCAGACGTCGCCCTCGCGCTCCACCTTGCAGCCCAAGGCTTCCAGCGCGCCCAGCGTCGCCTCCATGTCCTCCGAGCCCGTGATGCCGGAAAGCTCCGACACGCCGTCCGCGAAAGCCGCGCACAGCAGCGCGCGGTGCGCCATGGACTTGGAGGGCGGCACCCGCACCGTGCCGCAGCAGCGCGCGGGATGGATTTTGACGATCATGCCGCCCCCTCCTTACAGCTCCCGGTCGATGACCGCGGCGATGCGGCGGGCCTTCTTGACCACGGAGGCAAAGTGCGCGGGCGTGAGCGTCTGCGCGCCGTCCGACCAGGCCTTGGAGGGGCAGGTGTGCACCTCGATGATGAGGCCGTCCGCGCCCGCGGCCACCGCCGCCAGCGACATGGACTCCACCAGCCGCCAGTCGCCCGTGGCGTGCGAGGGGTCGATCACGATGGGCAGGTGCGTCTTTTCCTTGACGATCGGGATCACGGACAGGTCCAGCGTGTTGCGGGTGTACTTTTCAAACGTGCGGATGCCGCGCTCGCACAGGATCACGTTCTCGTTGCCGCCCGCCATGATGTATTCGGCGCTCATCAGCCACTCCTCGATGGTGTTGGCCAGGCCGCGCTTGAGCAGCACGGGCTTGTTGGTCTTGCCCACGGCCTTGAGCAGGTCAAAGTTCTGCATGTTGCGCGCGCCGATCTGGATTACGTCCACATACTCCACGAACTCGTCCAGATGCTCGATGGCCATCAGCTCGGAGACGATGGGCATGCCCGTGGCCTTTTTGGCCTCCACCATCGCAAGAATGCCCTCGGTGCCCAGGCCCTGGAACGCATACGGGCTGGTGCGGGGCTTGTACGCGCCGCCGCGCAGCATCGTCGCACCCGCCGCCTTCACGGCCGATGCGATCTCCAGCGTGGGCTCCAGCCCCTCGATGGAGCAGGGCCCCGCGATGATGGCGATCTTCTCCTGCCCGCCGATCTTGACGCCGCCGCAGTCCACCACGGTGTCCTCGGGGTGGAACAGGCGGTTGACCTTCTTGTACGGCGCGGAGACGCGGGTGATGGTGTCCACGAACGGGTTGACTGCGATCTGCGTCTCGTCCACCACCGTCGTGTCGCCCACCAGACCGAACACGTTGTAGTTGTCGCCCGAGATCATGGTCACGGAAAGCCCCTGATCCTCGAAATATTGTACCAGCTTATTGACTTCTTCCTGGGGCGCTCCCTTTTTCATCGAAATGATCATCGTTTTATCCCTCTTGTGTCCGAAAATTGTGCTTTATTTGCTCAGGTAGTCCTTCAGAAACAGGATGGCTTCTTCGTAGCCCTTCACGCCGTGGCCGTAGATGGTCTTGACGCACGCCATGCCCGGGTAGGAGTGGTGCCGGAATTCCTCGCGCTCATAGATGTTGGAGATGTGGATCTCCACCGCGGGCAGGCCGACTGCCTTGAGCGCGTCGAGGATCGCCACCGACGTGTGCGTGTACGCCGCCGGGTTCATCACAATGCCGTCCACCCTCTGGTACGCGCCCTGGATCCAGTCCACCAGCTGGCCCTCGTGGTTGGACTGCAGGCATTCCACCTCGATGCCCTCCCGCGCGCAGACCTCCTCGATGGTCTTGACCAGGTCCGCATACGTCGTCCGGCCGTAGATGTCGGGCTCGCGGATGCCCAGCATGTTGATGTTGGGGCCGTTAAGAACAAGCAGTTTCATAGAATTTCTCCTTTATCGTCTGCACCGTGGCGGCAAGCTCGCCGTTGTTCTCCGCAATGAAGTCCGCATACCCCCGGTAGAGCGGCAGGCGCTGCTCGTACATCGCCTTGACCGCCTCGTAGCTCGAGGACAGCGGCCGCGTCGGGTCGGAGGGGATGAGGTTTTGCAAATCCCGGTCGATGAAGCAAATCGCGCTGTTGTGCCGCAGCAGCCGCACGTTGTCCGCGTCCTTGATGATGCCGCCGCCGGTTGCGATCACCAGCCCCGTCTGCCCCGCGACCTGCCGCAGCGCCTCCTTCTCCTGCGCGCGGAAGCCCGCTTCGCCCACCTCGGCGAAGATGTCCACGATGGACTTGCCCGCCCGCTGCACGATCAGCTCGTCCAGATCCACGAACTTCTTGCCCAGCTGCTGCGCCAGGATCTGCCCAATGGTGGACTTGCCGCACGAGGGCATGCCGATCAGCGCCAGATTCCGGCGGTCTGCGCACAGCTGCGCGTGCACCTGCGCGATGCTGTCGTCGGGCAGCCTGGCGTCGATGAAGCGCTCGGCGGCGTACTTGGCCTGCGCCACCAGCATCTCCAGCCCGTTGCAGCAGGGGATGGACAGTTCCTCCGCCTGCAAAAGCAGCGCTGTTTTCAGCGGGTTGTAGATCACGTCCACCACCGCGCGCAGCCTCGGGAAGGCCGCAAGGTCGATGGGCCGCGCGTCGATGTTCGGATACATCCCGACCGGCGTGGTGTTGATGATCACGTCGGCGTCTGTGTGCTCCGCCACCGCCTGCTCGTAGCTGATGCGCCCGTCGCCCGCGGTGCGCGACACGACGTACAGCGCCCGCGCCCCTCTGTGCCGCGCCACGGCCGAGGCCGTCTTGCACGTGCCGCCGGAGCCTAAGATCAGCACCTTTTTGCCTTCCAGCACAAAGCCGTGTTTGTCCAGCATGTACTCGATGCCCGCAAAGTCCGTGTTGTAGCCGTAGAGCAGCCCGCCGCGGTTGACCACGGTGTTCACCGCGCCGATGGCCTTTGCCGCCGGGTCGACGAACGTCAGGTAGGGGATCACCGTCTCCTTATAGGGGATGGTCACGTTGATGGCGGAAAACTCCCGCCGCGTCATGAAGCCGTCCACCTCCTCCCGCGCAAGGGGGATGAGGTCGTAGGTGTAGCTGCACAGCTGCTCGTGGATGAGCTTGGAGAAGCTGTGCCCCAGCTTTTCGCCAATCAGTCCGTAGCGCATGCCGGCTCCTTTCTGGCCCACAGATAGCCGAATCGTCCCATCATCAGGTCGCACAGCACGATGGCCGCCGCCGCGTCCACCACGCACCGCGCCCGGTGGAAGATCGCCGGGTCGTGCCGCCCCTCGATGACAAGCTTTGCGGGCTTGCCCGTCGTAAGGTCGATGGTGTCCTGCTCCTTGTAGATGGACGGCGTGGGCTTGATGACCGTGGAGAACACCACCGGCATGCCGTTGGTGATGCCGCCGTTGATGCCGCCGTTGTGGTTGGTGCGCGTGCGCAGCCTGCCGTTCGTAACGCCCAAGATCGCGTCGTTGGCCTGACTGCCCACCATGTCCGCAAACCCGAAGCCCGCGCCGAACTGCACGCCCTTGACCGCCGGGATGCCGAACAGCAGCGCCGACAGCTCGCTCTCCACCGTGTGCAGCATGGGCTCGCCGATGCCCGCGGGCAGGCCGTGCACCGCCGTCTCCAGCACCGCGCCCACCGAGTCGCCCTCGCGCTGCGCCTGCTCGATGATGGCGTGGATCCTGCGCCCCGCGTCCGCGTCCAGCACCGGGAAGTCCGGGCTGTCCAGCTTCGCTATGTCCACCGCGAGATTGCCCTCGTCAAAATGCCGGTCGCAGGCGTCCTGACAGCGCAGGATGTGCGTGCCGATGGTGATGCCGTGCTCCGCGAGGATCTGCTCGAAGATCGCGCCCGCCGCGACCAGTCCCGTCGTCACGCGGCCGGAGAAATGCCCGCCGCCCCGCGCGTCCTGATAGCCGCCGTACTTGGCAAACGCCGAAAAGTCCGCGTGCGAGGGGCGGGGGAGGTACTTCATCTTCTCATAGTCCCGCGAGCGCTGACTGGTGTTCTCGATCACAAACGTCAGAGGCGTGCCCGTGGTGTGGCCCTCATAATAGCCGCTCAGGAACTTGAATTCGTCAGCCTCGTGCCGCTGCGTGGAGATCTTGCCCGTGGGCTTGCGCTTGTCTAATTCTCCGCGGATGCGGTCCAGATCCAGCGTGATGCCCGCCGGCAGCCCGTCCAGCACAAAGCCCACCGCCGGGCCGTGCGACTCGCCGAATATCGTCAGTGAAAAATTGCGTCCGATCGTGCTTCTCATATTGCTCTCCCGTGTCACAGCAGCGCGCGGATGGCGTCGTAGCTCATCTTTTCCAGCCGGTAGCTGCCCAGCTCATCCACCTTGACCACGCTGACGGTCTTGCCGTCGCCCTTCTTGTCGTGCGTCAGCGCCGCGTAGACCGCGTCCTTGTCAACGTTCGTCTCCGTCGGCAGCCCCAGCTTTTCCAGTATGCGGATGCAGCGGGCTTTCAGTGCCTCGTCCGTAAAGAAGTACAGCATGCCCAGCCCCACGCACTCGCCGTGGTACAGGTCGGCAAGATGCCCCGCGCTCTCGATGCCGTGGCCGATGGTGTGGCCGAAGTTCAGGCTCTTGCGCTCGTTCTGCTCCTTCTCGTCGATCTCCACCACGTGCGCCTTGGCCGCGATCGCGCGGTAGATGATCTCGTCCAGATGCGCCTTCCAGTCGTCCGCTTCAAACAGCCGGATGATCTCGGGGTCGGCGATGAAGCCCATCTTGACGGCCTCGGCAAGGCCGTTTGCAAAGTGCCGGGGAGGCAGCGTGCCCAGCACGTCGCCGTCGATGAACACCGCCCTGGGCTGGTGGAACGCGCCGATGATGTTCTTGACGCCGGCAAGGTTGATGGCCATCTTGCCGCCCACCGACGAGTCGATCTGCGACAGCGTGGTGGTGGGGATGCCCACAAAGTCGATGCCGCGCATGTAGCTGGCCGCCACGAACCCCGACAGGTCGCCCACGACGCCGCCGCCCAGCCCGATCACCAGGTCCTTGCGCGTAAAGCCGTGCTCCAGCAGCGCCGTGCACAGCTCCTCATACACCGGGAAGGACTTTGCGCCCTCGCCCATGTGCACCGTGCGAACGAAACCCTGCGGGCACTGCGCCAGCAGCTTCTCCGCGTAAGCCGCAGGCACGCCGTCGTCGGTCACGATCATCACCCTGCGGCCTAAATCCACATGCTCGCCGATGCGGCCGAGTATGCCGTGCTCAAAATGGATGGGGTACGACCGAGACCCCAGTTTGACCGTAAGTTCCATACTGCCATCCTCCGTGCTCTGAATGATCCTCTCGCAACAAAAAGGGAACGATGTTCGCCACCGCTCCCCGCCTGTATGCCGCCGGTGCAGGTTTATGCATCGGACTTTTCTATGGTGTAGGTGCCCAGCACCTTGATCTGCGTGCACACCTTGTGCAGCTCGGTCAGCAGGGTCGAAGCGGCCGCGCCGGACAGGTCGCCGACCACCTCGATGTAGAAATAATATTGCCAAGGTACGTCCTTGAGCGGGCGGGACTTGATGCACTCCAGGTTAAAGCCCAGAGAGCTGATGGTATACATGACCTTTGCCAGCTGCCCGACCTCGTGGTTGACGGTAAACAAAAGGCTAAATCGATCGCCGTTTTCGGCCATCGATTTAGCGATGATGATAAATCGGGTGGTGTTGTTGTCCTTGGTGTTGATGTCCGCAGCCAGCACGGACAGACCGTAGAGCTCGGCGGTCGCCAAAGAGGCGATCGCACCGCAGGAGGGGTCGCCCAGTTCCTTGACGTGTTTTGCCGCAAGCGAAGTAGAGACATACGTCTCCTGACGGATGCCCTTGTCGTTGAGGTATTCCCGGCACTGCATCAGCCCCTGCGGATGCGAGTAGACGGTCTTGATGTCCGCAGCGGTGGCGCCGGGCAGACCCAGCAGGTTCTGGCGGATCTTCAGATCATACATGCCGCGGATGTACAGCTCGTGCGAGCGCAGCAGGTCCAGTATGTTGCCCACGTCGCCCGTGTTGCTGTTCTCAAAGGGGATCACGCCGTAGGAGATGCTGCCGTCCTGCACCGCGTCGAAGATCTCCTCAAACGTGTCGAAGGAGACCGTGCGCTCGCAGGGGAACAGGTTCTTGGCCGCCGTGTGGGTATGGCTGCCCTCCGTGCCGAAATAGCCCACCACCGTCGAGTGGATCAGCGTGGACTGATAGTCCTTGGAAAGCGCCATGTTGTGGCGGATGAAGTCCTCGTAGTAGGGAAGATAGCGCAGATCCTGCACATAGGCGCAGTTCCTGCGGATGACGGCCTCCTCGCGCGCCGCGTCGAAGATGGGCAGATGGCGCTCTGCCTTGTAGTGCGCGACGGATTCCACGGCCTGCATGCGCTTGCAGAACAGCTCCGCCATCTGCTTGTCCACCTCGTTGATGACCAGGCGCGCTTGCTCCAGTTCCGTCATATTCCGTCACCTCCCTGTGAGGATTTATTGCCGCTCCAAGCGGAATAAAATCAGTATATCACAGTTTCAGGCAAAAGCAAACCCGCATTGCATAAAAATAACACAATGCGGATTTTTCTGCATGAGGAAACGGCTCCCTGCCGGGGCGACCAGCGCCGCGGGGGGACGGCCGCACCCGTGTTTGCGCTGCGCGCAAACCCCCGGGCCGCCCGCTGGGCGGCCCGGGGCCCGGCCTTCGGCCGGGACGGATGCGGCCTGACAGCGCACCGCCGTCA
>JAXEXP010000080.1:0-6768 GCA_034113365.1 Candidatus Spyradocola sp. | reverse complement strand
TACCCCTCCCCCGCCCAGAACCGAGCAATCACAATTCTCCACCACACAACACATGCCTCTCTTTGCAGCTTTCTCTCCTCAGGAGAGAAAGCGCGTACCCCCCCCCACAAAAAAGCGAGAGCCGCACCATAACGGCTCCCGCAAACGCTCACAAGTCTCTCTTTGCAGCTTTCTCTCTTCAAGAGAGAAAGCGCGTACCCCTCGTTACCTGTGCATGTGCACCTTGTCAAAGCCCTGATCGACGGCGTTCTCGATGACGCCGCGCTTGTCGGCGGTGGCGAGGAGCTTCTTTCTGGCGGCGGTGTACAGGCGCTCGGAGAGCAGGTTGCCGGGGCCGTACATGCAGCCGCCCTCGCAGGCCATGCCCTCGATGAAGTCCATGTCGAACTTGCCCGCATTGAGCATCATCAGCGCCTTCTTGCACTCGGCGGCGCCGCTGCAGCGCTGGGCGGATACGCGCGGCATCTCGTCCAGGCTCATCTCCTCGAAGGCCGCCATGACCGCCGCGGTCACGCCGCCGGAGGACGCAAAGCCCTTTCCGTAGACCGAGGCCTCCTGACGCGGATCCTCCTCCATCTGCTCGGGATCGACGCCGCGGGCGTCAAAGAGCGCCATCAGCTCCTCGGTGGTGAGCACGTAGTCGGGACCGCCCTCGATCTGCTCGGTCTTTTTGGCCACGCACGGCCCGATGAACACGATCTTGGCGTCGGTGTAGCGGTCGCGCACCCAGCGGGCCTGCGCCGCCATGGGCGAAATGGTGGTGGAAACGTAGGTCTGCAGGCGCGGGAAGTGCTTGCGGATCATGTTGACAAAGGCGGGGCAGCAGGAGGTGGTCATCTTCATGCCCGCGCGCAGGTGTTCGAGCAGCTCCTCCGCCTCGGACATGGCGACGGCGTCCGCGCCCATGCCGACCTCATAGGCCTTGGTAAAGCCCAGCTGCTCGATGGCCTTGAGCAGCTTGCCCATGGAGACGTTCGCGCCGAACTGGCCCTCGAGCGCGGGGGCGACGACCGCCACGACCTCTCGGCCCAGACGGATGTCGGCAATGATGGGCAGGATCTGCGCCTTGTCGGAAATGGCGCCGAAGGGGCAGGCCTGCATGCACGCGCCGCAGGAGATGCACTTGCTGTCGTCGATGTCGGCCAGCTTGTCCTCGCGGATCTCGATGGCGCCCACGGGGCAGGCCTTGCGGCAGGGACGCACCAGGTCCGCGATGGCGGAATAGGGGCAGGCCGCCGCGCAGCGTCCGCACTCACGGCACTTGGTGGGGTCGATGTACGCGCCGCGGCCAGACATGGAGATCGCGCCGAAGGGGCAGGCCTTCATGCACTTCTTGGCCAGGCACTTCTGGCAGTTCTCGGTGACGGTGTAGCGCTGGATGGGGCAGCCCTCGCAGGCCGCGGGGATCACGGTCACCGCCGCCTCGGTGGGCTTTTTGCCGTTGGGCATCTTGCCCATGGCCAGGCGCGCGCGCTGGTGGATGATCTCGCGCTCCTTGTAGATGCAGCAGCGGTACGTGGGCGCGCCCTGCTTGATCTGCTCAAAGGGGATCTCCGAAATGGCCTCATCGGTGAGCTTGCCCTCAAAGGCCAGCTCGGCGACGCGCTTGAGCACGTTGTGCTTGGGCACCCGCGTATCGGTTTCAATCTTGAACATGGTGTGGTTCTTTCCTTTCCTCTCAGCCGCGCCGAGCCTGCGCGGCACTTGCATGGCTTAGTAGAACTTGACCTCCACCCGACGGCCCATCGAGCGCATTTCGTCGGCCAGCTCGTTGAGCAGGCGCAGCTTGATGCTCAGGTCCATGGGCAGGTTGGGGTTCTGGTGCGCAGGGTTGATGGCCCGGCCGATGTACATGGTCAGATCCGTGCAGTCCTCGATGAACAGGCGCGCCATCTGCGCGGCGCCGTTGTCCGCATCCAGGATCCTGGGGTCGATGTTGCCCTGCTGCGCCTTGAACATGCGCAGGATCTCCAGCGCGCGGTTGATGGTCAGCACGCCCTCGGTCACAAGGTCGATGCCGCGCATCTGCGCTGTCGGGGGGATGGCCGGGTCGGTGAAGTTTAGGCTGGTGACGATGGGGCGGTTGAGCACGCGCGAGACGATGTTGGCCGAGGTGCCGCCCGCGACCACCTTTTTGCAGGTGCCGCGCATGAAGTCGTGCACCAGCTTTTCGTCCTGCGCGGGGTCCTCGGGCGGGCCGGAGAAGAAATGCACGTTCTTGCGGTTGACGGCCTGCGCCACCAGGAAGGTGGAGTCGTCGCCGGGCTTCTGCATGTAGAAGTTGTCCACCACCTGCGCAATCGACGCCACAACGCGGTGCACGGACATGTTCTTCTGCGCGCACTCGAGGAAATACTGCGCGACGTTCTCCCACTGCCAGCCCAGGTTCAGGATGGTGCCCACGCCCGCGAACACCACGCCGTCGGACACCATGGCGAACATGTCGCCCACGCAGATGTCGAACTTGCTCTCGCGCACGTTCTTGCCGGCGATCTCGCGCATCTCATAGGGGATGTCCATGAGCTTGCCGTTGCGGATGAAGATGCAGGCGGGGTTGTCAAATTCCACCAGATAGGCCTTGCCGTCGTGGAAGATCTGCAGGATGGAGAAGGTGGAATAGGCCACCTGGCGCACCTTGCAGATGGGCAGCGTGTGGGCGATGGTCTCCACCGCCTCGTCCACGTTCAGCCCTTCCTTGAGCATGGTGATGATGATCTTGGACGTGAGCGTTGCCAGTATGTTGGCCTTGACGCCGCTGCCCAGACCGTCGGAGAGCACGAGGATGTCGGAGTCCGGCGCGTGGTAGATCTCCACCTTGTCGCCGCACAGCTCTTCTCCGTAATGATTGAGCGATTTCCAGGCAATGTCAATGTGCATCATACTCATACGCGGCCACCGTCTCCGTTCGTGATGATGATGTCCTTCAGATGCGTCAGCGTTGCCTTGGTCTCGGCCGTGGTCTCGCCCAGCAGCGATGCGATCTCCTGCGCGGCCACCATCTGCTTGTCAATGACCTTCTGCGCCATCTCCATGGTGTCCAGGCGCAGCTTGTAGAGCTTCTCCTCC
This sequence comes from Candidatus Spyradocola sp., assembly GCA_034113365.1. Lineage (GTDB taxonomy): Bacteria > Bacillota > Clostridia > Christensenellales > UBA1750 > Spyradocola. Next base: position 3,702 of record JAXEXP010000080.1, on the reverse strand, counting down.
TGCTCCTTTTCGGCGGAGACGTCGCGCAGGATGCCCATGACGCCGTGCTGGTTGGGCAGGTACACCAGCGTCTGCTCGACGCTGAGATTGTATTCGTCGATGGTCAGCGGCTTGCCCACGATGGTCTCGTAGCTCTCGAGCACGAACTCAAAGTCGCGCGGATCGAACAGCTCGTAGAGGTACTTTTCGGTGGCCTCGGCGTGGCTCAGGCCGAAGATGCGCTGGCCGGAGGCGTTCAGCTCCGTGATCTTGAGGTTTTCGTCCACGATCAGGATGATGTTGGGGGTGTTCTGCAGCACCACGTTGGAGGTGGACTGGGCGATCTGGAACATGTGCGGCAGGCACATGCTCAGCTCGGCCTTGCCCTGGTAGACCGCGATGGCCTTGGCGCGGCAGGACGGGTAGCCGCAGGAGCCGCAGTTGAGCTCGTCGGCCTTGCTTTCCTTGCCGATGGAGCGCAGGATGGAGCGGATCTGCTCCTCATTGGGCATGTCCGCGGTCTTGGAGCGGTCGATAAAGGCCTTGTGCAGGGCGATGTCGCTGTGGTCGATGGCGACGACCTCCTCCTGCGCCTCGCGGCCGTAATCGCGCACCTTCATGCCCGCGGCAAAGCGGCTGGGGCGCTCCTCCATGCGGGCAGGGCCGCCCATGCAGGAGCCGGTGCACATGTTCATTTCGATAAAGATGTGGTGCAGGTCGCCCTGCTTGAGCGCCTTGATCATCTCAAAGCAGGCGTCGCTGCCCTCGATGTGCTGCACCTGCCAGCCCTTGACGCCGCGCGCCAGCACGTTGTGGATGACGCCCGCGTTGGTGGGGTACATGCGCGCAAGGCCGGCGTTCTCGGAATCCAGCGCGGCGGGCTGCGCGTCGGACAGCACGATGCGGGATTTCTTCATCCACTCCTCGAGATCTGCAAAGGTGAGCACGGCGTCGATGGCGTCGTCCACGCGCACGTCGCGCGCCTCGTCGATCTTGGCAAAGCAGGGGCCGACGAACACCACCTTGGCCTCGGGCATGTGCTTTTTGATGTAGCGGCCGTGCGCCACCATGGGCGAGACGACGGGCGCGAGGTACCGCACCAGCTCGGGGTAGTGCTTTTCGATCAGATCGTTGACGGCGGGGCAGCAGGTGGAGATGACGTTGTCCATCTCGTTCTTTTTGAGCACGTCAGCCATTGCGTCGCTGGCGATGGCGGCGCCCACGGCCGTCTCGCACACCTTCTTGAAGCCCAGCGCCTTGAGCGCGCCCACCAGCTTCATGGGATCGTCCACCTTGAAGGCGCCGTAGAAGGAAGGGGCCAGGGAGGCGACCACGTTCTCGCCGCGCTCGATCATGCGCTGCACGGTCTTGAGCTGGCTCTCGGGCTGCTGCGCGCCCTGGGGGCACACCTGCACGCAGGTGCCGCAGGAGACGCACAGGTCGGGCATGATCTCGGCCTGGCCGGAGGTGAAGCGGATGGCCTTGACCGGGCAGGCGCGCAGGCATTTATAGCAGTTTTTGCAGTTGGCCTTCTTGGATTCAATCGCGCTCATATTACTTGTTCAGCCTCCCTAAGATTTCCTTGACGAAGAAGTCCTCCGTCTTTGCCGGGGTCAGCGAGTAGATCTGGTCGTCGATCTTGCAGCAGACGCCGTCGACGCAGTGGCCCATGCAGAAGGAACCCATCAGCGTCACCTTGTCCTTGACGTTGTGGATGTTGATGAGCCGCTCCAGTATGGTGATGATGTCCCGCGAGCCCTTCAGGTAGCAGGAAGAGCCGATACAGATGTAGACGTTCATGTGCACATTCTCCTCCGTCTCTATTTCGATCCGGCGCCGGGGAGGGCTGGTCAAAAATTTAACAAGCGCCTTCCGACACACTTCTGTTTCAGTTTCTATTTTATACGATAAAGGCACAGAAATCAACTTGCAAATGCGATTTCTGTGCCCGTTGTGATTTATTTATCAATCTTTTGTTTCCGGCCGCGATCAGCGGCGCTTGACGATAATCAGCGCGATGATCATCACGCACAGCGCCAGACCGATGTAGATGGTCCACTGATACAGGTTCAGGCCGAGAAACTGGATCGTGAAAATCTCCTGCACACGTCTACCCCCTTTGCTCCGCGAAGATCTTTTTCGACTTCACTGCAAACAGTATACACGAAATCGACGCGCACGTAAAGTCCGCGATGGGCTCGGCGATGTAGATGCCCAGCGCGCCCATGCCGAACAGCCGGGGCAGGATGAGCGCCAGTGGGATGAGCAGCACGATCTTGCGCAGCATCGCGATGAACACCGAGGACTTGGCCTGGCCCACGGAGAGGAACATCTGCTGCACGGCAAACTGCGCGCCCATCGCAAAGAAGCCGGCGATGAAGATGCGGATGACGCGGCAGGTCAGCTCGATGAGCTCGGCGTCGCTGGAGAAGATGCGGATGAACACGCCGGGGAACAGCTCCACCAGCAGGCACATGAGCGTGGAAAAGGACAGCGTCAGCGTGATGAGCAGGCGGAAGGTCTTTTTGACGCGGTCGATGTTTTTTGCGCCGTAGTTATAGCTGAGGATGGGCTGCGCGCCCTGCCCCAGCCCCTGCAGCGGCATGTTGAGCACCATCACGATGGAGGTGATGATGGTCATGGAGGCGACGGCAAGGTCGCCGGAATAGCGCGCAAGGCCGGTGTTGATGACGATCTGCACGAGGCTTTCGGTGCTCTGCATCACAAAGGGCGAAACGCCCAGGCCCAACACGCGGCCCACGATGGCGCGCTCGGGCTTCATCATGGCGGGCTTCAGGCGGATGCGGGTCTTTTTGCCGGTCAAAAAGAGCAGCACCCACAGGCAGGACACGCCCTGCGACAGGATGGTGGCCAGCGCCGCGCCGCGCACGCCCATGCCCAGCACGAAGATGAACAGCGGGTCGAGCGCGATGTTCAGCGCCGCGCCGATGATGACCGTCCACATGCCCACGGCGGAAAAGCCCTGGCAGTTGATGAAGCTGTTCATGCCCAGTGTGATCATCACGAACACGGTGCCCGCGGCGTAGATGCGCAGGTACTCCAGCGCAAAGGGCAAGGTGGCTTCAGACGCGCCGAACGCGCGCAGCAGCGGCACGGCAAGCGCCACGCACAAAACGGTCAGCACCACCGCCACACCCAGCAGCATCGCAAAGCAGTTGTTCAATATTCTCTGTGCGCCCTCGTCGTCCTTGGCACCCAGCCGCATCGAAGCCAGCGGCGCGCCGCCCATGCCCACCAAGGACGAAAACGCCATGATGAGCACGATGATGGGCATCGTGATGCCCAGGCCCGCGATGGCCTGCGCCCCCGTCTCCGGTATGTTCCCAATGTACGCCCGGTCTACTATGTTGTACAGCACGTTCACCAGCTGCGCCGTGATCGCCGGCACCGACAGCTTCAGCAGCAGCCTCCCGATCCGCTCCGTCCCCAGCCGGTTCGTGATGCCCTCCTGCATCCCCCATTCCCCCTTCTCTCCATTCCGTCAGTCCTCCATTATAGCACATACCCCGCACTTGTCCACCACGTTTTTGCAAAAAAACGGTTGGGGCGGGGTACGACGGGTGGACTGATCCCCGGATAACGGACAATAGAAAAAAGAGACCTCCTGTTGTAGAATAGAAACTACGACAGGAGGTTTTAGCATGGCAAGAAGATACACAAAGGTAGAGGGCTTGACAGAATTGGTGAGGACCCGCCATGAGC
>JAXEXP010000079.1:0-21000 GCA_034113365.1 Candidatus Spyradocola sp. | reverse complement strand
GAAACAGTCCCTCGGCCTGTTCCGGTGTTCCGGTCGGCTTATTCTCCCAAAACAGTCCACTGGACTATTTTTGGAGAAACGCTCGACCTTCAGGGCTTGGTCCCTCCGTGTGAACCCTCAAAGGGAAGCCAAGGGATGCGCTCCGTTATTGTCTGCGAGAGTTTTTTGACAGTCAGAGCTTGCCCTCAAGGGGAAGCCATAGGAATCACAACAGGTTCTGGATGACGAGCACGAGGCCCACGCCGGGGATGCCCAGGAACCCCGTCAGGATCGCGGAAAAGGGGTTGACGACCGCGACGAGGCCGATTTGCTCGCCCAGCAGCGACAGGATCCAGAGCAGCAGCCCGCCCACCAGCGAGTTGAACAGGAACCAGAGCCCTTTTTTCAGCGGCACGAGCAGCAGCCAGCCCACGCCGTAGAGCAGCAGCATGCCAATCGCGAAAAACAGCACGACCTCCCACGAAACCGACAGTCCCATGATCCATCTCTCCTTTTACAAGATGGATATGCGGCAAAGGGCGGGAGTTATGCGGCGAAGGCGTGTTCAGCGGTCGCGAAGGCGCAGGTCGGAGCCGGTGAAGCGCAGCACCTCGGTCTGGGTGCGGTCCACCAGGCGGGAGAAGATGCGCTCGGTGTAGCGGGACTGCAGCTCGCGCAGCGAGAGGTTGGTGGCGATCAGCGTGGCCAGGCGGCTGGCGCGGCGCTCGTTGAGCAGCGTAAAGAGGTATTCGACGGTGATGTTCTCCAGCATGGGCTCGGTGCCCAGGTCGTCGATGATGAGCAGGTCGGCGCGCAGCATCATGTCCATGCCGTCGGAATCCTGGCCCATGTGGTAGCGGCGCATGGCGTCGAGCATTTTGTAGGCGGTCAGGCGCAGAACGGGGATGCCGCGGTCCAGCGCGCGGGCGGCGATGCAGTTGAGCATGAAGCTCTTGCCCAGGCCCGTGTGGCCCGTCAGCAGCAGGTCGCGGCGCTTGACGTCGGGAAAGCGGTCGGCGTAGGCCTCGCAGTAGCTGCGGTAGGTCTCCATGGTCTGGCGCGGCGAGCGGCCGGTCTGGGGATCGGGGGCGTCGGAGAACAGCGACAGGTCGAAGTGCTCGAAGGTCTCATCGCCGATGTTGGCGGCGTCGTAGAGGCGGCGCATCAGCGCGACGCGGATGCAGGAGCAGTATTCGTGGATGGGCGAGCCGACAAAGCCCGTGTCCTTGCAGATGGGGCAGCTGTAATGGGGCTGCAGCTCCTCGGGGCTGTGGCCGGCGGCGCGCAGGGCCTGCTCGCATTGCTTCTGCAGATCGAGCACCTGCTGCTGCGCCTGGGCGGACAGCTCCTTTGCGTGGGCGGGGTCGTCCAGCACGCGGCGGGAGGCGTCCATCAGGATGCGCGAGATGGCGCCGCTCAGGTCGGCGTAGACGGGCACCTCCTGTGCGATGCGCATGCGCACGCGGTCGGCCTCGTCCTCGGCGCGCTCCTTGCTGGCGCGCTTTTCGGCCAGCAGCTGGCGCAGTATGGCCTTGCGGGAAATGATGTCCATGGTTGTACTCCTTTACGGTGCGGTCACGGGTCGAGGTCGTCCAGGTCGGTGTAGAGCGACTCCAGGTCCTCGTCGGTGTAGGCGCGCTGGCCGAAGCGGTGGGCGCCCACCTCCTTGGAGGGGCGGGGCGCGGCGGCAGCGGGCTGCGCGGCGGGCTGTGCGGGGGCCGGTACGGCGGCGCGCTCCTGTGTGCGGCGGGCGCGCTCGGCGCGGGCGGCCTGCGGGGTGCGGATGCCCTGCTCGGCCCAGGAATCCAGCACGCGGTTGATGTAGCTCATGGCGTCGGCGGCGTTCTTGGCGCTCTCGGCGGCGGTGAGTATGAGATCCATGGAGCAGCCGCGGTCCAGCCAGGAATCCAGCAGCTGACGGTCGGAATCGGCGACGCCGCGCTCGACGCCCGCGGTCTCGAAGATGCGGGACAGCTGGGCGCTGCTCTCCTTGCGCCGGCGCAGGAAGGCGTGGATGGCCTCGGGGGTGAAGAGCGAGCGGCGCGCCCAGCTCTGCAGCAGCTCGGAGACGCTGTCCATCGTCTTTTTGGACTTGCCGCGGGAGACGCAGCGGGCGGCGATGAGTATGGATTCATGGGAAAAGCCCATGCGCAGCCAGCCGGCGTAGAGCACGGCCAGATCCTCGGTGGGGGAGACGCCCTTCTGGCCCAGCGCGTCCAGCACCTCGCGCACGGGGGCCATGGCGTCGGTGCGGGTCTTTTGCACGCGGGCGATGTCCGCGCTGGTGCTGGCCTGCTTTTTGTGCATGTTCTCCAGCACCTTGTCCAGGTAGGCGAAGTTTGGCTGGGAGATCTTGGTGGTCTCGGCGCAGGCGTAGAGGATGGCGTCCAGCGTAAAGCCCCAGTCCTCCGTCCACTTGGCAAAGAGGCGCTCCTCGTCCACGGTGGGGGCGCGGCGCAGGCCGAAGCGGCGCAGCACCTTCTGCGCGCCCTCGTAGCTGGCGGCCAGCGTGCGCAGGTATTCCTCGGCGGCGGTCAGCGTGGTGGCGCCGTTTTTGGCCCAGCGGGCGGCCTCCTTCTCCATGGAGGCGAAGGTGACGGCGGTGCCCTTGCCGCTGGTGGAGATGCAGTGCTTGACCAGCATCAGCACCACCTCGGGCTTGAAGTGCATGTCCTCGATCCAGCCGTAGACGCGCTCGTACTCCTGCGCCTTGAGCAGGCGCGTGCCGAACAAGTCCTGCAGCGCGGCGTTGAAGCTGCGGTTCAGCTGCGGGATCTCGTCCTCGGCGGCGCAGCCGCTGACCATCAGCGCCTTGAGGTTGTTGTAGCTGTAGGTGGGCGGGTTGTCGCCCGTGCGGCGCAGCACGTGCTGGCGCTCCCAATAGGCAAAGGCGTCAGTGACGGTCTTTTCCTCCATGCCCAGGGCGCTGGCGATGGTGGCGATGGAGGCGTCGGGCACCGGGTGATAGCACAGGCGCAGGCCATAGATGTAGACCTTGACAAAGTCGCCGGGGGCGCGGAGCATATATTCCTCGATGAACAGATTCTCCACGGGCGTGACGTCGAACATGGAGAAGGGATCGGAAAATGAACACATGGCCATAGCAAAACTTTCCTTTTGAGACAGAATGGGGAGCAGGCGCGCCTCATACCCATGTAGCAGGGCAAAACGCCCGGCACGGAGGGGAGGATGCGCAGTGACAGGTAGGGGAGAGGCCCTGATCGGGTTCCTGAAAAAGCGCAGGGCGCTGCTGGCGGGGGTGCTGCTGCTGGCGGCGCTGATCGCGCTGCTGGTGCGCGCGGGCGGCCGCAGCGACCGGTACATCGTGGAGGCGGAATACGACGAAGGCGCGCAGCAGCTGCGCGTGCACGAGGTGTTCCGCTACACCAACCGCACGGGGCAGGCGCTGGAGGCGCTGTGCTTCAACCTGTGGCCCAACGCCTACGCGGAGGAAGGGAGCGCGCCCGTGGCGGACAGCGAGCGGGCGCAGGCCTACCCGGACGGCTTTTCGGCAGGCGGCGCGGAGGTGGCGTCGGTGCGGGCCGCGGGAAAGGAGGCCGCCTGGCGGCTGGAGGGCGAGCAGCGCACGCTGCTGCGGGTGCAGCTGCCCTTTACGCTGCGCCGGTCGGGCAGCGTGGAGGTGGAGCTCACCTACACGGTGACGCTGCCGCGCACGAGGCTGCGCATGGGGGTGTCGGAGCAGGACGTGCGGCTGTCGAACGTGTTTACGACGCTATGCGCGTTTGAGGACGGGGAATTCCGCACCGACGGGTATGCCAAGCTGGGCGACCCGTTTGTGTCGGAATGCGCCTGCTGGCAGGTGACGCTGAACGCGCCGGGCGGGTTTGTCGCGGCGGGGACGGGCCTTGCGGAGGCGGGTGAGGGCGTCTGGCGCTTCAAGGGAGAGAACCTGCGGGATTTCGCATTGTTTTTGAGCAGGGATTATCATGTGGCGCAGCAGGACGCGGAGGGCGTGACGGTGCGCTCCTTTGCATTCACGCGGGAGGGGGCGCAGCAGGCGCTGGACATCGCGGTGCAGGCGCTGGGGGTGTACGAGGGGCTGTACGGAGAGTACCCGTATCCGGACTACACGGTGTGCGCCGGGCAGTTCTGCATCGGGGGGATGGAATACCCGGGGATGGCGCTGATCGACGATGCGCTGTACCGCAGCGGGGACGGCATGCTGGAGTTTGTGATCGCGCACGAGACGGCGCACCAGTGGTGGTACGCGGGCGTGGGCAGCGACCAGATCCGCGCGCCGTGGCAGGACGAGGCGCTGGCGGAGTATTCCACGCTGCTGTACTACGAGGCGGTGTACGGCGCGGAGTCGTTCGACTCGCTGTATCAGTCGATGGTGCGGCCCGCGACGGAGAACGCGTCGCTGATGGGCGTGGGCGTGGGGCAGAGCCTGGACAAATTCGAGAGCGCGGCGACCTACGACGCGCTGGTGTACCGCAAGGGCGCGGCGATGCTGCACGACCTGCGCGTCACATTGGGCAACGACGCGTTTCTGGCGGCGATGCAGCGGTATTACCGTGACAACCTGTTTGCCATCGCGCAGCCGGAGGACTTCTTCGCGGCGCTGGGCAGCCAGGGCGCGCAGCGGGCGGCGCAGTGGCTGTCGGGCGAGCGGCCCTAGCGGGTGGGAGGATCGTCGCTGTCGGCGGCCTGTTGTTGGGGCAGCGGGGCGAAGGCGCGCATGCGGGTGACGCGCTCGGGCGGGGCGGAGACGCTGCCGGCGGGCACCAGGCCCAGCGAGCGCATGCTGGCATAGGCCTCGCCGGCCACGATGATGTGGTCGAGCAGCTCGACGCCCACCACGCCCAGCGCCTGCTCCAGCTGCGCGGTGACGCGGATGTCGCCCTGGGAGGGCTCGAGTGAGCCGCTGGGGTGGTTGTGCACGAGGATGGCCGAATGCGCGTGGTGGCGCAGCGCGCACTCCACCACGGAGCGGGGATAGACGGGCGTTTCGTCCACGGTGCCCACGGCCAGCACCTCGCTGGCCAGCACGGCTTTGTGCACGTCCAGGCAGATTAGGCGCATGCTCTCGGTCAGCTGGCGGTCAAAGAGCGTGGTGCAGTACTCGCCCGCGTCGCGGCGGGTGTTGAGGCGGGGACGGTCGCGCCAGCGGTCGTGGCGGTAGTAGCGGAAGAAGGAGACCTGCATGGACAGGTGGTCAGCGGTGCGTTCGCCCACGCCGGGGACCTGCAGCAGCTCCTCGCGCCCCGCGTTGAGCACGCCGGAGAAGGAGCCGAAGCGGTCGATGAGCGCGTGCGCCAGCGGGTTGACGTCCTTGCGTGGGATGGTCTCGCTCAGCAGCAGCTCCAGCACCTCGTGCGGCTGGAAGCCCTCCAGGCCCGTGCGCGCGGCGCGCTCGCGCAGACGCTTTCTGTGGCCGTCATGTTCGGACATACCGCATCTCCTTTCCAAATGGGGTCGGGGGCAGGGCGCAGGTCAGGCGGTGGGAAGGGGGCCGAGCAGGCGCAGCGCGTTGCCCGAGAGCACCATCTTCCGCTCCTGCGCGTTCAGCTCCGCCCAATCCAGCAGGGGCAGCTCGCGGGCGGGGGTGGACCAGGGGCAGTCGGTGGCAAAGAGCACGCGCGACAGGCCGTGGCCGCGCAGGATGCGGGCGTACTGCGCCGGGTCGTGCAGGTAGGGCGAGGTCATGGAGGTGTCGATATAGAGGTTTTCATGGCCGAGCAGGTGCTTTTCCACCTGGTCGTAGCGCTGCATGCCGCCCAGGTGCGCTGCGATGACGGTCAGGCCCGGATAGCCCTCGACCACGGCCCTGAGCCGCTCGGGCTCGGCGTGGACGAGGTTGGGCGAGAGGGGGTCCCACCCGGCGTGGAACAGCACGGGCAGGCGCAGTTGAGCCATCTTTTCATAGATGGGCGCCATGCGGGGCTCGTCCACGAAGAAGGACTGATAGTCGGGGTGGAGCTTGACGCCGTCCAGGCCCAGGGCCTTGATGCGATCCAGCTCCTCCAGCGCGTCGGGCGCGTCGGGGTGGACGGAGCCGAAGGCGTAGAGGCGCGGGCCGCGCACAGAGGCGGCAAAGTCGTTGACCTTGCGCATGGAGTGCGGAGAGGTGGCGATGTGCTGCGTGACGGCGGCGGTGACGCCCCATTCGGTAAGGCGCGCGAGCGTGCCCGACAGCGTGCCGTCGGAGAAATACGGCGCGTCGCCGTGCTCATCGGCCGCGGTGTGCGCCAGCTTGGGCAGCGTGCGCCCGGCCAGCGCGTCGGGGAAAAGGTGGACGTGAAAATCGATGATGGGCATGCAGACCCCGCCTCCCGCACAGTTTTGGTAATACATAAATTATACACGCTTCCGGGGGCGTCCGCAAGCGGAACCGCCGCCAAACCGCATTGCGGGCGGCGCCGCGCGACGGCTGTTTGCAAACGTGCTGGAGGAGGAAAGTTGCAGTACATTCCGTACTGTGATCATATGGAGCACAGAAGGTCTGCGAATCGGTATTTGACGAGGGAGCGTAATGGTATGAAAAAGGTGTGGAAGTATTTTGCGGCAGGCTGTGCAGTCGCAATTGCAGGTTTGTTCTTTTCTGTCAACTGCGGCGATTTCATAAATGGTATGGATCATGGAAGTGCCTGTGCATTGGGAATGGGAATGTACCTTTGCGTGGTGGTCGTCGCTTGCACGAGTATTATTATTTCAAAAGTCAGCTCCAAGCCAAAGGAAGATGTCTCAGAAGGAAAAGAGTAAAGGCGTGACCACGAAGGCCACGCCTTTTTTGCGTGTTTTGCTGTGCGAAGGATGCCGCGGTTTAGTCCATGTCGGCCGAGTTGATGATGTTGATGGCGTGGTCGGCGACGCGCTCGAGGTTGGAGACGGTGTCGGAGAAGAGCATGCCCGAGTGGGGGCTGCACAGGCCGCGCGTGAGGCGCTCGATGTGGCGGTCGTGCAGCAGGTCGGCCATGTCGTCGACGCGGGCTTCGAGCGCGTAGGCGCGCACGATGCGGTTCTCATCATGGGTGTCAAAGGCGCTCAGCGCCATGTTGAGCAGGTCGTGGACCGAGGCGTACATCTCGCGCAGCTCCAGCTGGGCGGCGTCGGAGAGCGTGAACTTGCCCGTCTCGCGGGAGATGGCGTACTCGATGATGTTCTCGGCATGGTCGCCGATGCGCTCGACGTCGTTGACCACGTGGAACAGCTCGCCCACCAGCACGCCCTCATGCTCGGAAAGCTCGGTCTGGTTGATGAGCACGAGGTATTTTGTGATCTCGTGGTTTAAGAAGTTGATCACGTCCTCGCGCTCGGCCAGCTCTGCCTGCTGGCCCTCTGTCGCCTTGCCCGCGAGGAAGCACTGCATCGCCAGCTCTATGTTGTCATAGGCCAGCTGCTGCATGCGCTTGCACTCCATGATGGCGTGGTTGAGCGCGACGGGCGGGGTTTTGAGTATGTTCTGGTTGAGGTACTGCAGGCGCTTGGCGTTGGCGGCGGGGTCCTCGCCGGGGACGATCTTGTTGACCAGCGCCACCAGCTGATTGATGAAGGGGAAGAACAGCGCGACGCCAAATACGTTGAACAGCAGGTGCATGTTGGCGATCTGGCGCATGGGGTCGCCGGGGGTGAGAGAGGCCACCCAGTCGGTGACGGGGAGGATCTGCACCACGATGTAGAACACCAGCGTGCCCAGCACGTTGAACAGCACGTGCAGCACGGCGGTGCGGCGGGCGTTCTTGTTGCTGCCGATGGAGGCCAGCAGCGCGGTGGCGCAGGTGCCGATGTTCTGGCCCATGACCACGTAGACCGCGGCGTCAAGGCCGATGAGGCCCTGGGAGGCCAGCAGCTGCAGGATGCCGACGGAGGCCGCCGAGGACTGGATGACGGCGGTGATGACCAGGCCGGCCAGTATGCCCAGTATGGGCGTCTTGGCAAAGGAGGCCATGACCTGCGCGACCTCGGGCATCTCGCGCAGCTTGGAGACGGAGTCGCCCATCAGGTCCAAGCCCACGAACAGCACGCCAAAGCCCAGCAGCACGCCGCCCACCTGGCGCAGCGACGCCTTTTTGCCGAAGGAATACAGGATCATGCCCACCAGCACGAACGCGGGGGCGATGTCCGTCAGCTTAAAGGCGATCAGCTGGGCGGTGATGGTGGAGCCGATGTTGGAGCCGAAGATGACGCCGGCTGCCTGGTACAGGTCCATGAGCCCTGCGTTGACAAAGCCCACGACCATCACCGTGGTCGCCGACGAGGACTGCACCAGCATGGTAAAGAGCATGCCCATCAGCAGCCCCATGATGCGGTTGCGCGTGAGCACCTCCAGCAGATGGCGCAGGCTGTTGCCGGCGGCGCGCTCCAGCTCGTCGCCCATCAGCTTCATGCCGAACAGGAACAGGCCCAGGCCGCCCCCCAGCAGGACGAAGTCTTGCCACGTCATAGCGGATTCTCTCTCCTTCGTTAAACCTTATAATCAGTATTGCGTAAGATGGCCCGCGGACGAAAGGCCCGCAAAGCCATGCTGGCGCAGCGCCTCGTAGAGCACGATGGCTACGGAATTGCCCAGGTTGAGCGAGCGCGCGCCCTCGATCATCGGGATGCGCACGCAGCGGTCGTAGTTGTCGTGCAGCAGTTCCTCGGGCAGGCCGCGCGTCTCCTTGCCAAAGACCAGAAAGGCGTCCTCGGGATACTCGGCCTCCGTGTAGGCGCGCGGCGCCTTGGTGGAGGCGTAGAAGAACTGCGCGTCCGGGTACTGACGGCGCAGCTGGTCAAAGGAGGGGTGCTCCTCGATGGTGACCAGGTGCCAGTAGTCCAGCCCGGCCCGGCGGACCTGCTTTTCGTCGATGGAAAAGCCCAGCGGATGCACCAGATGCAGCGTGGTGTGCGTGGCGGCGCAGGTGCGGGCGATGTTGCCGGTGTTCTGCGGGATCTCGGGTTCGACCAGTACGATATGCAACGGTTGACGCCTCTTTTTCACGTTATTTTGCGCAGACTTCCCCCTTGGGGTGCATGGATCACAAAAATTTCACCACGTTGCGCGCAATGGTGAACAGGAACAGCAGCGCGCACAGCACGATGAGCACCCAGTTGGGGATGCGCAGCTGCGGCAGCTGCCGCCCGATGAGGTAAGGCGACAGCTCCGCGACTCCCATGTAGGCCGCCACAAAGATGACGAACAGAAAGGGATTCTGCGCAAAGGACTGGATGGGGTGGCCGTGCATGAGCAGCCAGGCCGCGCGCGTCATGCCGCAGCCCGGGCAGTCCAGCCCCGTCAGCGCGTGAAACACGCACAGCGTCACGCCGCCCTCAAAGGGGTTGCTGAAGTAGACGTACACCGTAAAGGCCGCGGCAGCCGCGATGATGCCCCAGGCCAGCACGCGCATCCACACGCCCTTGGAGCGGCTCTCCTTTGCAAGCGGGGTCATGGCGGTTTACCAGTTGCTGTTGGTCATGCTGGCGATGGTGCCCGTCGCAAAGAGAATGATGGCAGCGATGATGGACACGCCCACGATGACGGCAGAGATGATCCACATGGTCTTGGCGGTCTTGCTCTTGGCCTCGGCAGTGGCCCAGTCGCCCGCGGCGATGGCCTTCTTGCAGGCGCTGCCCGCCACGATACCGATGATGGAGGTGATGAGGGAGGCGATGCTGACGCAGCCGCAGCAGGTGAGCACGGAGGCCACGCACAGGATGATGTTGATGGTCATGTAGTCGGCGGGCGCCTGATCCGGCACGACCTGCGCGACAGGCTCGGGAGTGGGCTGGCCGTCGGGCTCGGTGTACTCATAGGTGAAGTTCTCGGGCGCGGGCTGCTCGGGGGCCGGCTCCTCGTAGACGGGCTCGGCGGGCTGCTCGGGAGCGGGCTGCTCGTAGACGGGCTCGGCAGGCTGCTGGGTGGGGATCTCGGTGACGGGTTCGACGGGAGCGGCCTGGATCTTGTTTCCGCAGTTGGAGCAGAAGGCGGCGCCGTCGGGAAGCTTGGTTCCACAGTTGGGGCAGAACATAGTTGGTTTCCTCCTTATTCATGGTTGGGTCCTTTATGGGATGGCCGGGATGAGCCGGTCGGGTTGGCGTCAAAAGCAGATAAGATCGGGAATGAGGTCCGAGGCGTCAGTGTCCCTGGTACACGGAATAGATGATGAAACAGTACAGGATCAAAGCCAAGACGACGAGGATGATGGAGCTGATCATCATGAACACGCCCAGAAAGAACATCTTGCGTGCGCTTTTGGCCTTGTTCTGTGCTTCCGCCACGTTGCCGGCGGCAAGGGCGTTGCGGGCCTGCGTGCCAAAGGCGATGCCCAGCCCGCCGAATACCGCGCCGATGAGACCGGCACAGCTGAAGATGGACAGACCGGTCAGCATGATGTTGAGGGTGCGGAAGTCATCGACAGACGCAGGTGCGGACGGTGCCGCGGGTGCGGGCGCGAGGCGCGTGCCGCAGTGGGGGCAGAAGGCTGCCTCGGCCGCAAGCCCTGCGCCGCAGTGAGGGCAGAACATGGTGGTTTCCTCCTTCGGGACGCAAAGGCGCCCGGTGTGTTACAGAGCCAGCATATTGAAGCCGCCGCCCGCTATCGTGGCGATAATGGCCGTGCCGTAGAGTGCCAGAATGATGATCGTCGCGATCGCGCCGATGCCGATCATCACGAGGCCGAGGATGCACATCAGGCGCGCGTTCTTGGACTTGGACAGCGCCTCCGTCATGTTGCCGGAATTGAAGGCGGCCTTGGCCTGCGAGCTGAACACGATGCCCAGCACGCCGAAGATCACGCCGATCCAGCCGCCGCAGCACAGGAAGGAGACGACGGTGATGATGATGGAAAAGGTCTGATAGTCCTTGTACTCGCCGGACGGGGCAGGATCGGAAGCGGGATTGGGGGAGGGGGTGGATGCGTTCAGGTTTGCGCCGCAGGAGGGACAGAAGGCAGAGCCGTCTGCGATCTGGGAGCCGCAGTGGGGACAGAACATGGATGATGACACCTCCGATAAAATAATGATATGTTACCGCAGCCATTTCATGAAGAAGGGCTGCCATACCTCCACGGCCGTCTGCGGGCAGAGCTCCTGACAGCAGTAGCAGCGGATGCATTTCTGATAGTCAAAGCGGGGCTTTTTGTCGGCAAGCTCGATGGCCTTGCCGGGGCAGGAGCGCATGCACACCCCGCAGCCCACGCATTTGCTCTTTTTGACCACGGGCTTGGAGCGCACCAGGCGGGAAAAGAGCGGGTTGGTCAGGATGCCGCGCGCGGCGGCGTCGGCGGGGGCGCGCTTGAAGCGCTGGGCCAGGCTGTCCACGCTCTCGCCCACGACCACGGGGACGGGCAGGATGCCCATCTCCTGCGCGCACTTGAGCGTCGCGACCTCCTCGGGCGCAAAGCCGATGAGCGCGGAGCCCACCACGTCGCAGGCATGGGCGTTGTCCGAAATGACGAGCGCGTTCAAGCGCCGCGGGCTGCCGCCCGAGGGGCCTGCACCCTCCATGCCCCAGATGCCGTCCAGCACGCTCAGGCAGGGCTTGGCCCAGCGCTCGATGTCCAGCACCAGCTTGGCAAACTCGGCAATGTCGGGATAGCGGGCGTGGCAGTCGACCTTGAGCATGCCGGGCACCAGCCCGAACAGGTTCTTGACCGCGCCGGTGTAGGCGGTCAGGCCGTGGGTCTTGATCTTGCCCACGCTGACGATGCAGTCGGCCTCGGCGGCGCAGCGCATCACGGTGAGCATGTGGCTCTGCCAGGCGTCGGGCAGCTCGACCTCGGCGCTCTCGGTGGAGTAGTTAAGGCTCGCGCCGGTGCGCTTTGCCACGTCCTCCATGCCGGTCAGCGCGTACAGGCCGCGCAGCAGCCCTTCGGTGAAGGGGCCGCCGGGGCTGTCGGCGAGGGTGACGGTGCAGCCCATGTCCTGCAGCTGCCGCACCACGGCCTCGACGACTGCGGGGTGGGTGGTGGTGTGGCGCTCGGGATCGCGGCGCATCAGCAGATTGGGCTTGACCAGCACCTTAGCGCCCGGATGCAGCGCCGGGACGCCGCCCAGCTCGCCGATGGCGTCGCGCAGCAGGGACTGGATCTCGTCTGCATCATAGTTTTCGCAGCGGCGGAGTATGACCTTGGTCATGCGTCAGGCTCCTTCCCTGGTCAGGGCCAGCTTCTCGATGGCCTGGCCCACGCCGTCCTCGTCGTTGGTGGCGGTGACGTAGTCCACCTGCGCCTTGATGGCGTCGGAGGCGTTGCCCATGGCGACGGACACGCCCGCGGCGTGCAGCATGCTCAGGTCGTTCTCATTGTCGCCGATGGCCATGGTCTGCTCGATGGGGATGTTCAGTTTATCGGCCAGCGCGTGCAGCGCCGCGCCCTTGTGGACGCCGCCGGCCAGCATCTCGAGGTTGTCCCACCAGGAGGAATTGATCTCCAGGCCGCCCACGGCCTCCATGGCCGCGCGGATGCGGCGCAGCTTCTCGGTATCGGGGGTGAAGCACACCACCTTGAGCGCGCCGTCGCCCACGTACTTGGGCATTTCGTCGGCGGAGAGCACCTGGCCGATGTAGTCGTAGCAGTTGAGCTTGCGCTGCTTGCCGGGGTTGCCGGTGCGGCTCTCCATCACGGAGCCGTCGTCGCAGTAGACGTGGTAGTAGCAGGTCTCCTTCTCCAGCACGTTTACCACGGCGCGCAGCTTTTCCTTGCTCAGGCACTCGCAGTAGACCACGTCGAAGGGGTCGTGGGTGCAGGCCATCGCGCCGTTGGAGCAGATGACGGGCTGGCCGGGCGCGATGCGCTCGGAGAAGGTCATCACGTCGGCATACCGGCGGCCGCTGGAGATGGCCACGAGGATGCCCGCGGCGACGGCGCGGCGCAGCACCGCCAGATTATAGGAAGAGATTTCTTTATTGGAATTGAGCAGCGTGCCGTCCAGGTCGATGGCGATCAGGCGAATTGGTTGCATGGCGTACTCCTTACAGAACAGTGCGATTAACTTCACTTTATCATACCACATCTGCACACCAGATTTCCACATAAAGTTTGCGGATCCGCAAAAAAGCGTCATTTTTCCCTCCTGCCGAGGGGATGCGCAGGCTGCGGGTGAGGGCGAATATGCAAAAGGCGTGACACGAGCGGTCACGCCTTTTGACTTGAATCAACTCACTGTGAAACATACGGTGCGCTGCCTTTGGCTGCCCCTGGCGCACGCAACACCGGACGCTTCTGATCTCGGTGATGCGCGCTCCCTCCCATGCCCCGGACATGGCTTTGGCATGGGATGCGGGCGGTTTGCTCCTGCGGCAGGAAACGCCGTCGCGGGCAGCGACGCGAGCAGCGCGATTTGCTCATTCCCTTCGGCGCCGTCAGTCGGTGACGAGGGTGGCGCGCTGGATGCGCGGGTCGGTGAACACGTCGTACTCGTCGCGGCTCATCGTGGAGAACTCGGAAATCACCGCGCCCTCGTCGCCGGCGGTGAACCAGTGCAGCGTGCCGGGGTAGATGGTGTACTGCTGGCCGGGGTGCAGCTCGATGTGGCGGAAGGCGGTAAAGCCCTGCTCGTAGCCCTTGGGGGTCAGGGGCGAGGGGCCCTTGCAGGCCTCGTCGTAGACGAACAGGTGGCACACGCCCCAGCGGCAGCGGAAGGTCTCCTCCTTGCCGGGCTGGCCGTCGATCTCGGGGTGCAGGTGCTCGGGGCAGGTCTGGTGGGGCAGCAGCGCCATCTCCTTGGCGCACACGCGCGGGGTGTTGATGTAGATGAGCAGCTGAAGGCCGATGGACGGCAGGTCGGACAGGCCGAAGTCGGCCACCTCGATGCGTTCGGCCTCCTCGGGGGTGACGGCGATGTGCGCCTGCTCATAGAGCGAAAGCGCGGCGCGGACGGCTTCGTTGTACTGGGCGCGGGTGATCATGGGCGGGCCCTCCTGTTTTTTATATGTTTATTCCGGGAAACGGGGGTTCATTCGGCGCGGACGCACTGCAGGCGCACGTTAGCGCGGGGCAGCGCGCGGCACACGCTCTGCTGCACGGCCTGCGCGTCCTCGTCGCTGACGGCAAGCAGCAGCACATAGACGAGGTCGGGCTGTACGGCGCTGAGCACCTCGCCGCCGTGCAGCACGGGGAGCAGCCTTTGCACGGCATGCTCGGCGCCGGGGGTGTGGACGGCGCACAGATAGGGGAGAAAGCGCGTTTTGCGCGACAGGCGCACGCACAGGCGGTAGACCGTGCGGAAGACCTCGGGCGCGCAGGCGCAGGCGGGGCGATCCATCGGCGCGATCCCTCCTTTTTCGATGTTTTCCGATGGCTTCATTATAATGCAAGCGGGCGGGGATGTAAAGCGGCAGGGCATGGAAATGCGTTATGTTGTGCGCCTGGGGTGGTGTGTGACTGACACCTCATCAGTCGCTGCGGGCGTCAGCTTACTGCGCACCGAACCAGTCCTTCGGCCTGTTCCGGTGTTCCGCATGGCTTATTCTCCATAAGCGCTCCACAGGAGCCCTTATTCCGAAACGCTCATGCTCCAGGGCTTCGCCCCTCCGGGTGAATCCTCAAGGGGAAGCCATGGGATGTTGACGCAGTTTATGTAAAAAGGCCGCGCTCCGCAGGAAAATGTGCGGAACACGGCCTCGAAAGGGGCGGATGGGAATTACTTGATGTCCTGCTCCATCAGCGCGGCGCGGTGACGGGTGAGCAGCTTCTGGATGCGCTGCAGCGGGTTGAGCAGCGGGGAGATGGAGCGGTCGTGGTTGAGGGTGGCGATGATGAGCGCGATGTACTTGGACATGTCCACCTCGATGAACCAGGGCTGGTCGCGCAGCTCGGGGCGCAGGTAGCTCAGGTTCGTGGCGAGGATGTAGTCGAACAGGCCCTCTTCATAGGCCTTCTTGAACACGTCGATGCCGTTGGTGAACATCGCAAACGTGGTGGCCATGAAGATGCGGCCGCACTTGCGGCGCTTGAGCTCGCGCGCAAGGTCGAGCATGGAGTCACCCGTGGCCAGGATGTCGTCGGCGATGAGCACGTCCTTGCCCTCGACGGACTCGCCCATGTACTCGTGCGCGACGATGGGGTTGCGGCCGTTGACCACGACGGAGTAGTCGCGGCGCTTGTAGAACAGGCCCATGTCCAGGCCCAGCATGGTGGCGTAGTAGATGTTGCGGCCCGCGGCGCCCTCGTCGGGGGAGACGATCATCATGTGGTCGCGGTCGATGCGCAGGTCGGGCAGCTTGCGCAGCAGCGCCTTGAGCATCTGATAGTAGGGCATGACGTTCTCGAAGCCCGAATGGGGGATGGCGTTCTGTACGCGGGGATCGTGCGCGTCAAAGGTGATGATGTTGTCGATGCCCAGCGCGGTCAGCTCCTGCAGCATCATGGCGCAGTCGAGGGACTCGCGCGCGGCGCGGCGGTGCTGACGGCCCTCGTAGAGGTAGGGCATGACGACGGACACGCGCTTGGCCTTCTTGCCCTCGGCGGCGATGATGCGCTTGAGGTCCTGATAGTAGTCGTCGGGGGACATGGGCACTTCCATGCCGTACATGCGGTAGGTCTTGGAGTAGTTGGTCACGTCGCACAGGATGTACAGATCGTAGCCGCGCACGGACTGGCGGATGACACCCTTGCCTTCACCGGAGGAAAAGCGCGGGCAGTCGGCATCCAGCAAAAAGCCGTCGTTCTGGTAGCCGGGGTGGGTGAGCAGCACCTGGTCGGCGTTTTCGGGTTCCTTTTCCCACTTAACGAGGTAGTCGTTGACCTTTTTGCCCAGTTCGGAGCAACCATCCATGGCGATGATGCCCAGAGGGGCGACGGACTGCGGTTCGCTGCCCGTGCGGGTGAGGCTGTCTTGCATAAAGGGTTACCTCCTGATCTTTCTGGGTACAGTATAACACATTCCCCGCCAAAATTCTGCATCAAAACCGGGAGATGACGCAATCTTTACAAAAGTTTTAACATAAAAACATCCGGGAATGGCAATTTTCTGCTTTAACGTCTAAAAGTACAATCCGTGCTTTACGAATCGCGCTTTTTCGTGTAAAATAAATAAAATAAACACTTTGAGGGAGAACTGCGCGATATGTGCTTCAGACCCGATACGCAGGCGCTGCGCCTGCAGAACGTGAACCTCTACTGCCTGCGGCATGTGGGCGTCAAGGTGCTGCTGCTGGATGCGGACAACACGCTCAGCCCGTGGAACAGCCCGGAGCTTTCGCCCGAGGTGGTCGAATGGGTGGAGGGCGCAAAGGCCGCGGGCTTTGCGGTGCTGGTGGCCTCCAACAACTCGCTCAAGCGGCTGCTGCCGCTGACCGAGAAGCTGCGCATCGGCGCCGTGCCGCGCGCGAACAAGCCGCTGCCCTTCAAGCTGAAGAAGGCGGCAAAGGCGCTGGGCTTTGCGCCGCGGCAGTGCGCGATGATCGGCGACCAGCTGCTGACCGACGTGCTGGCGGGCAACCTGGCGGGCATGCACACGGTGCTGCTCGAGCCCATCGACACGGGCAGCGAGTTTTTGGGCACGCGCATCAACCGCACGATGGAAAGGATGGTGCGCAGGCTGTGGCGGATCGCATAGCGCGCTTCGGGCCCGCGGGCAACTGCGAGGATTTCTATGAAAAGGGATACAAGTCCACCGTGCAGGCGCCGGGCTATTTGAAGGAAATGGGCCTTACCGCCTACGAATACTCCTGCGGGCGCGGCGTCATGCTAAAGGAGGACACGGCGCGGCGCATCGGCGAGGCGGCGGCGGAAAACGGCGTGGCGATCTCCATCCACGCGCCGTACTTTACCAACCTGTGCAACCCCGACCCGGCAAAGCAGGAGGGCACGGTGCGCTACCTGCTGCAGGCGGCTCAGGCGGTGCGCTGGATGGGCGGCAAGCGCGTGATCTTCCACCCGGGCGCGCTGATGGGCAGCAGCCGCGAGGAGGCGCGGGAGCGCGCCGAAACGCTGATGCGCCGGTGTGTGGAAGAGGTGCTGTCGGCGCACCCGGACGCAGTGCTTTGCCCCGAGACGCTGGGAAAAAAGAACCAGTACGGCACGCTGGACGAGGTGCTTTCGCTGTGCGCGCCCTACGGGGAGCGCGTGGTGCCCTGCATCGACTTTGCGCACCTGCACGCGGCGGGCTGCGGCTGCATAAACAGCGAGGACGACTTTGACGCGCTGCTGGAGGAGGCCGAGCAGGCGCTGGGGCACGCGCGGATGGAGCGCTTCCACATGCACTTTTCGCACATCGAGTACACGGGCGCGGGGGAAAAGCGCCACCGCACCTTTGCCGAGGCGGGCTACGGGCCGGACTTTGCGCTTCTGGCGCCTTGCCTTGTGCGCAGGGGGCTGTACCCCACGGTGATCTGCGAGTCCGCGGGCACGCAGGCGCAGGATGCCAAGCAGATGCAGGAAAAGCACCTGTCTTTCGTGAAAAATGTGTAATACATTCGGCAGCATACTAGCCAAAGGGCGGCAAATATGCTAAAATAATTCAGATAATTGGCGTCCTGACCGCGGTACCCGCCGCCAGGCGGGCCGCTGAATACACCTTTACTTTCTTCAATGGAGGTTTTACTCATGATCAAGGCTGGCGATATCCGCAAGGGCACGACCATCGAGATCGACGGCAACGTGTTCACCATCGTTGACTTCCAGCACGTCAAGCCCGGCAAGGGCGCTGCGTTCGTGCGCACCAAGATGAAGAACGTCATGACCGGCCAGGTGCTCGAGCGCACCTTCAACCCCACCGACTCCTGCACCCGCGCCACCATCGAGACCAAGGAAATGACCTACCTGTACACCGACGGCGATTTCTACTACTTCATGGACGTGGACACCTTCGAGCAGATCCCCATGAGCCACGACGTGGTGGAGGACGCCATCCCCTTTGTCAAGGAGAACACCAACTGCACCGTGCGCTTCTTCAAGGGCTCTCCCTTCTCCGTTGAGGCGCCCAACTTCGTGGTGCTCGAGGTCACCGAGACCGAGCCCGGCGTGCGCGGCGACACCGCCACCAACGTCACCAAGGCGGCGACGCTGGAGACCGGCTGCGTGGTGCAGGTCCCGATCTTCATCAACCAGGGCGAGAAGATCCGCGTGGACACCCGCACCGGCGAGTACATGGAGCGCGCGTAACGCGGGCATACTGAAAGCACGGCGCGAGCCGCAGCTAAAGGAGGCAATGCAATGATGAGCGAGGTTTCCAAGAAGGTTGCGTACTTAAAGGGCATGGCCGAGGGCATGGACCTGAACGAGGATACCCTGCAGAACCGGCTGATCCTGCGCATGCTGGAGGCGCTGGAGGAGATCTCCGAGGAGCTGGAGGCCATCGAGGCGCGGCAGGATGAGGCCGAGCAGTACATCGACGAGCTGGACTCCGACCTGGGCGACGTCGAGGAATTCCTGTTCGCGGACGAGGATGAGGAGGATGAGGACTGCTGCTGCGGCCACCATCATCATCACTTTGACGAGGATGAGGAAGAGGACGAGGAGTACGACGAGGAGGATGACGGCGAGGGCATCGACTTTATCGAGTACGAGTGCCCGCACTGCAAGACCAGCGTCTACTACGACCAGGAGGCCTTTGACCTGGAGGAGGAGCACCTGTGCCCCGAGTGCGGCAAGGAGCTGTTCCCCACCAGCGACGACGAATAAAACCCTGAGATTGCCTTTGAAAAGGGCGCTTTCGCGGAAGAAACCCGCGCAGGCGCCCTTTTTCTGTGCGAAGATTGAATGGAAGGATATGGAAAAATCGTGAATACAGGTTGAAGAGAAGGTGAATGAGTTGTTTCAAAACCATGTTTACAACTCCATCAAACATTTACCATAAATGGAAAAATTATGGACAATGTGATGGGATATTGATTGAAAAATGAGAAATATGTGAAGAAATACACGCGAAAAACGCAAAAACTATTGCAAAGTTGTTTCAATTCGTTTCAAAACTCTTTACGGGATGAGCGTGTGTGTGATATGCTTTTTTTGAGCTAAAGAGTGGCTCAAAATAATGGAAAGGGGTTTTGAAACCATGAAAAAGACTCTTGCGGTCGTGCTGGCACTGGTGATGGTGCTGTGCATGATCCCCGCGATGGGCGCGACGGTCACTGAGAACAAGACCATCAGCGACAAGTCCTACGACATCGCCATCAACAGCGTCGGCGAAGAGGTTCCCGGCGCCTCCGCCTCCAAGGCAAATTCTCTGACCTTCGAGTATGACTACGAAAAGCTGAAGGCCGACGTCACCGGCAAGTTCAGCGACGATGCCCGCATGGCGGTCGTCACCCTGACCGGCTTTGACGCGGATTTCTCCGACGGCGCCAAGATCACCATCGACGGCAAGGCCCTGTCCGTGGATTCTCTGGCCTCCTACACCGTGGGCTGGGACAACGCCAACAAGGCCGTCAAGTTCCCTGTTGAGCTGACCAAGGCCGGTTACTCCGACACCTACCTGGTGCAGGTCACCGAGACCAACGACGGCAAGACCGTCACCGAGACTGCCAAGGTCTCCCTGAAGCTGGTCAACACCGCCGGATACAAGACCGCCAAGACCGCGACCATCACCAACATCGTGGCCGACAGCAAGGTCAACGACAAGGTGGACGCCTACATCGTGGGCTCCAAGATCTACCTGGACTACTACACCTCCGCCGCGACCGAGGCGATCGCCAACATCACCTTCGCCGATGAGAACGGCAAGGCCTTCTCCGCGATCACCTGGGCCTACAACCCCACCTCCGACAAGACCAGCCTGTGCCTGAAGGACAACAAGGAGCAGAAGCTCGACGCGTCCACCGCGCCCTACTACTTCAACGGCAACAGTGATACCGGCATCGTCTTCAAGCTCGAGACCGCCTCTGCGTTCTATGAGACCAAGAAGTACGACCTGGTGATCCGCACCGGCATCACCGAGACCGACCCCAAGGGCATCTATTTTGCCGATACCGCTAAGACCATCGCCATCGGCGAGAAGTACGCGCCCGTCGTGATGGGCGTTGCCACCGGCCGTGCGGTCAGCGCGACGCTGGTTGCCGGCAAGGGCACCGATGAGCAGGTCATCGACGTGGACGGCAGCGTTGTGATCGGTACCCGCGAGGGCGTCGCTTACATCACCGCCTCCTACACCACCAAGAACGGCAAGACCTACACCTCTTCTTCCATGAAGATCATCGTCACCGGCAACACCGCCGACGAGACTGTTCCCCCGGTCACCAACAAGTACGTTGTGACCGCCACCACCCTGAACGTCCGCAAGGGCCCCGGCACCTCCTACGCGAAGGCCGGCACGCTGTCCTACGGCGCGACGGTTGAGGTCGAGTCCATCACCAACGGCTGGGCCAAGCTGACCGACGGCAACTACGTCTCCGCGCAGTACCTGCGCGCCGTGAGCACCGGCAGCTCCAGCACCACCACTATGTACGTCACCTGCCGCACCCTGAACGTGCGCTCCGGCGCGGGCACCTCCTACGCCAAGGTGGGCACCCTGTCCCGCAATGCCGCCGTTGAGGTGGAATCCGTTTCGGGCGGCTGGGCCAAGCTGACCAACGGCACCTACGTTGCCTACAAGTACCTGACCCTGTAAGTACCGGGCAAAAACCAGTTAATCAGTTTCTGCATGCAAAATTAGCATTGTGGTTTTCCCCAAAGACCAAGCTGTGAATCCAACCGCCTGCAGAAAAGAAGGGCGCTCCTGCTGTGAGGAGCGCCCTTTGTTGTCAAACGAAAACCCCCGCTTCGAGCAGGGGTTCCGGAAAGCTTATAGCTATGAGTAGAAACCTCGTTTTCTTTGTAAGTTATGACAAAGAAAGAATCTAGGATGATGTAACGATAGGAAAGTGCTAGAGAACGGAAGCATCGGTACATTGTCACTTTAGTGATACCGGAGGAAGCGGTGCGAAAGGCAGTGTTTCGAGCGCGTGAGCGTCGCCGGTATCGGGGCCTTATAGGCCCGGTGCAAACCACCGGCTAAGCCGGTGGTCAGCCTGTCAAAAAACAGGCATGTGCTCCCCGGGGATGCATGAAGGGGCCGCAGCCCCTTCATCTTCAATCCGCAGGCGGGGGCGTGTACCCCGCCGAGGAGCGATTTTCTGTAAGTTAGGAAGGATAAAGATGGATG
>JAXEXP010000078.1:0-3737 GCA_034113365.1 Candidatus Spyradocola sp. | reverse complement strand
CTGTCCTATAGGCCCCATGCCCCGCAGTTGTCTTGACTGACCAGATAGCTCATCTCCCAAGGTACTTTCCAGACCGGCACTGCCCATGTAGCCGTCGATGCCAAGATACGCAAAGGGCGAATCGGGCACGGCGTAGAGGTGCTGCAGCAGGAAGCGGGCGTAGTCGTTGATGTAGCCCAGGTTGATGCCGGGCTTTGCGTCGGGGTTGCCGGCGAGCAGGCCGCGCGCGGTCTGGGTGAGGAAGCGCAGGTTCTGCTCGCGCGTCAGCGGGCCGTAGAAGATGTCGATGTCGGGCTCGTTGGCCACCTGCCACCACGTGATGCGGCCGCGGGTGCGCTCGGCGAGGAAGGCAGCGGCGTCAAAGAGCTGCGCGTAGTAGCCCTCGTCGGTCAGCTCGCCCATCCAGTCGGGCATGGCGCGGTAGTAGACGGTCTTGCCAGCGTCGGGCATGTAGCGCATGGAGCCGGGCCAGGGAAGGAGGCCAGCACGGAGAAGCCCTCCGCAAGATAGCGCTCCACCTGCTCCTCGCTGCGCAGGAAGGCGTCGGACAGCGCGCCGCCGATGCGGTCGGCAAAGGGGAAAACGTAGCCCTGGCGCACCCATTGCACGCCCAGGTCGCGCATCAGCGCATAGTTTGGATGGTCGTGTGCCGGCGTGATGCCGATCATGTGGTTCTGTTTCACGGTCTGTTTGTCCTCCCTTGGGATGATGCTTTGATTATACCAACGCGATGGGAGAAATACAACAACCTCCGCAAAAAGGCATGCGGAGGTTGAAGGGTTATGGATGGAGGCGGGTTTCGGCCTCGTTTTGGTAGGGCTGGAGGTCAGCGGGGGCGTAGGTTTCCGTGCCGAGGGCGAACAGCGCGCGGTAGAGGAAGGCGCAGGCTTCGGGGTCGGGTGTGGACTGCGCGCGGGCGAGGGTGCGCAGGGCGTCGAGGAGGGAGAGGCGGGCATCGCGCGCGTCGGGGGCGGCGTCCAGCAGCGCGGGAAAGTCGCAGTCGGCGGTGCGGCCGCAGGGCGAGGCGCAATCGAAGCAGTTGGGCGCGAGCAGGCGCTTTTGCTGCTGCACGGCGGTCAGCGCGGCCTCGCACTCGGCGGAAGTGGCGGCGGTGAGGGCGCGCAGCAGCGCGGCGTTGGTGTCCGGGGTGATGAGGTGCTCGTTGTTGTCCACGGCGCGGGAAAGGCCGATGAGCGCGCCGACGAGCCTGTCCTGCGCGGTCATTCCACGATGCGGCCGTCGGTGCCGATGACGGTCACGTGCAGCGGGATGGACTTGCCGCAGGCGGCCAGCGCGGACTTGACGGCCTGGGTCAGGCCCCCGCAGCAGGGCACCTCCATGCGGGTGACGGTGATGCTGGCGATGTCATTGAACGCGAAGATCTGCGCCAGCTTTTCGGCGTAATCGATGGGGTCGAGCTTGGGGCAGCCGATGAGCGCGACGTGGCCGCGCAGGAAACGGCTGTGGAAGCTGCCGTAGGCGTAGGCGGTGCAGTCGGCGGCGATGAGCAGGTGGGCGCCGGAGAAGAAGGGCGCGCGCACCGGCGCGAGGCGCAGCTGGATGGGGAAGTTGCGCAGCTGGCTAGGGAATTCGGCGGCGTCGGGGGCGGCGGCGGGCTCCACGGTGCGGCAGGCGGTGCCGGGGCAGCCGCAGGGCAGCGGCTCGGCGGCGCGCTGCTGCTTGGCCAGGCGCACGGCGGCCTCGTCGTAGGCGGGGGCCTCGCGCTCCTCGAAGGTGATGGCCCCGGCGGGGCAGGCGGGCAGGCAGTCGCCCAGGCCGTCGCAATAGTCCTCGCGCAGCAGGCGGGCCTTGCCCTCGACCATGCCGATGGCGCCCTCGTGGCAGGCTTCGGCGCACAGGCCGCAGCCCGTGCACTTTTCTTCGTCAATATGAATGATGCGGCGAATCATGTGTATTCCTCCTTATCGTCAGGCGCTTGGCTTGACGTTGTGAGTTGAGCATACTATACTGAAGGGGAAAAGTCTGTTGAAAATTCAACGTAAAGAGGCGAAAAAGCATGGAAAATCTGGAGGCGCTGGACGGTTGTCCGCTGTTTGAGGGGATCGAGCGGGAGGAGCGCGGGGCGCTGCTGGCTTGCCTGGGGGCGCGGGAGGTGCGCGCGGGCCGGGGGGAGTGTCTGCTGCGCGAGGGCGAGCGGGCGGCGCTGATGGGCGTGGTGCTGGAGGGCGCGGTGCTGATCCGCCGGCAGGACTACGACGGGCGGTGCAGCATCGTGGCGCGCGCAGAACCGGGGGAGCTGTTCGGCGAGACGTACGCCTGCGCGGAGGCGGAGGCGCTGCCGGTGAGCGCGGCGGCGGAGGGCGCGGTGCGCGCGCTGATGCTGGACTGCAGGCGCATCACCACGGGATGCTCGAACGCGTGCGCATTCCACGGGCGGATGGTGCACAACCTGCTGCGCGTGGTAGCGGAGAAGAACCTGGTGCTGGACCGGAAGCTGCGGATACTGTCCGGGCGGACGACGCGCGAGAGGCTGATGGCGTACCTGCAGGGCGAGGCGGCGCGGCAGGGCGGGGGCGAGTTTGTGATCCCCTACGACCGGCAGGGATTGGCGGATTATCTGGAGGTGGATCGCAGCGGGCTGTCGACGGAGATCGGGAAGCTGCGGCGCGAGGGCGTGATCGCGTGCGAGCGGAACCGGTTCCGGCTGATCTGATGGGAGGAAGATTTGTACACAAGGAGGGGAAAGGAATGTCGGATTCGTTGATTGCTTGCCCGTTTTTTGAGGGCGGGTTCAGTCAGCAGGAGGTCACGGACATCTTTCTGCGGCTTCGGGACAGGGCGTATGCTTATTTTGGCAGGCAGGAGGAATTGGCGGCGATTTGCCTGCCTGAGGTGAAAACGTGGCATGCCGGGACAAACAGTACAAGATTATGGGGGCACTATGATCCCGATTTTATGGAACCTCTGGTCGTGGGAAATGTGCTCCGGGGAAGATTGATCAAAAACAATGTATTTGATAGTAAATATTGGCATCAATACGGCATCAGCGGCGAGGATGAGCTTATTTTCATTAAGCGTAAGTGCACGGAAACTGCGTATGAAAACGAATATTTGCTACATAAGGATGGATGCGTGACAGGAATTACCTATGATATTGCCTCACCGGATGAAGTTATGCGATATGTGGAGTGTCACTTCAATGACAAACGGCAAATTGTTCAATATAAATACCTCTATCTCATTGGTGAAGAATCCAGTGAATTGGTTTTGGAGGACTATCACTATGATGAGGACGGATGTCTGGATATAATGTATACCATTGAGTTGCTCAATGCAGTCTATGCTGAGAATCCTGAGGAATTATATCGGATCCCTGCAACGAAATATCCATGGACAAAGAAAAAGTTGATATTTTCCCATGATGCCGAGGGGTGCTTTACAGGGTATCGCTGCATCCATTTTTATGATGACGTGCTGCCGGATGAAGCGGCATGGGTGGCGGAGGAACCGTATGAGATCGATCCTGTGCGCGCGGATCAGCGGCCGACGATGATGACGATCGGGAAGCACAGAAAATAGTGCGTCTGGGGCTATTTGGGTGCTTGACTGACACCTCATCAGTCGCCTGCGGGCGACAGCTTCCCCTCAAGTAAACACTGAACAAAAGGCGAAAAAGAAAGATAAGGTGGCATACGAAAACTGGAGGAAGCAGAATGGCATAGAAAAGCACTTAAGTGAAGGATGGATGGACATATTTGCGTCGTAAGAGGTGCAAG
>JAXEXP010000077.1:0-19331 GCA_034113365.1 Candidatus Spyradocola sp. | reverse complement strand
AGCGACCGCGCCAAGGGCATGCCCGACCCCGCCATCTGGGGCGAATACGAGGCCATACTGCGCGAGCACTACGGCGAGGACACGCGCGTGGACACCATCGAGCGCCAAGCCTTCTACGAGCGCGCCAAAACCGCCTATCTGGTCATCCAGACCGGCGAGGAGCGCATTTACGGCAACCTTCTGCTGGCCAAGGGCGTCATCGCCTGACCGCTGTCCCTACGAAACGGAGGAGAGAACCATGTGCACCGCACTGAGCTTTCTGACGCGCGACCACTACTTCGGCCGCACGCTGGATCTGGAATTCCACTATGACGAGCGCGTCGCCGTCACCCCGCGCAACATGCCCTTCCACTTCCGCAGGATGGGCGACATGCCCCGCCACCACGCGCTCATCGGCATGGCCACGGTCGCGGGCGGCGTGCCGCTCTATTACGAGGCCACCAACGAAAAGGGCCTGAGCATGGCTGGCCTCAACTTCCCCGGCAACGCATTCTACCCCGAGGAGGCCGAGGGCAAGGACAACGTCGCGCCCTTCGAGCTCATCCCGTGGATCCTCGGCCAGTGCGATGACCTCGATCAGGCCCGCAAGCTCGTCGAGCGCGTCAACGTGATCGACCTGGTGTTCAGCGAGGGCTTTCCCACCGCCACGCTGCACTGGATGATCGCCGACCGCACCGGCTCCATCGTGGTCGAGAGCATGGCCGACGGCCTGCACATCCACGACAACCCCGTGGGCGTGATGACCAACAACCCGCCCTTCCCCATGCAGATGATGAACCTCGCCAATTATATGAACCTCAGCCGCGAGCCCGCCGTCAACCGCATGGCCCCCGGCCTGGACCTGACCGCCTACAGCCGCGGCATGGGCGCGATGGGCCTGCCCGGCGACCTGTCCAGCGCCTCGCGCTTCGTCAAGTGCGCCTTCACCAAGCTCAATTCCCTCTGCGGCGACGATGAGCTTTCGAGCGTGAGCCAGTTCTTCCACATCCTGGGCAGCGTCGAGCAGCAGCGCGGCTGCGTCCACATGGGCGAGGGCAAGTACGAGCTGACCATCTACACCTCCTGCTGCAACACCGACACCGGTACCTACTACTATACCACCTACGAAAACCAGTCCATCACCGGCGTCAGCCTGTTCAAGGAGGACCTCGAGGGCGACGCCGTCATCGCCTACCCTCTGCGCACCGAGCAGCGGATCACAATGGAAAACTAATCGAATCCTACAAATAATATGGAACGCGCCAAAGCAATTCAATGCTGCGGCGCGTTTCTTTCGTTATACTGCGGATATCGGGGCTGCCGCTGCACCCTTCAGTCCGCCGAAGGCGGCCACCTCCCCACTCCGCACCGAAACAGCCCTTCGGACTGTTCCGGTGTTCCGGTCGGCTTCATCTATCTGCGCACCGAATCAGTCCTTTGGACTGCTCCGGTGTTCCGCATGGCTTATTCTCCGGCAACAGTCCACAGGACTGTTCCCTCCGAAACGCTCATGCTTCAGGGCTGCGCCCCTCCGTTGGTCAGTCCACAGGACTGTTTATTCCGAAACGCTCGACCTCCAGGGCTTCGCCCCTCCGGGTAAACCTCAAGGGGAGCCGTAAAGCTGTGACCCGTCATTCACCGCCCCAACCCCAGCTTGTCTAAAATCCCTTCCTATATTGTCAAATATTTATCTTTCATCGAAAAAGTTGATATTTACAAAAGCCTGTGTTAAAGTAAAATGAAGAGTGAGTAAGCACAAATGTGCATCGCAATACGGACTCGGAAAGGGGTCTTCTATCAGTATGAACAGGGTCAGATCCTTTGCGGGCGGCATCCATCCGCTGCACGCCATCGGACACGGAAAGGGCCTGAGCGCAGGCCTGCCCATCGAGGCGCTCCCCGCGCCCGAGCGGGTGGTCATCCCCATGTCGCAGCACATCGGCGCGCCCTGCGGCCCGTGCGTGGCGGTGGGCGACCGCGTGCTGCGCGGTCAGAAGGTGGGCGAGGTGCGCGGCTTCGTCTCGGCGCCGGTGCACGCCTCCGTCTCCGGCACGGTCGTGGAGATCGCGCCCCATCTGGTCACGGGCGGCGGCATGGTGCCCTGCGTCGTGATCGAAAACGACTTCAAGGACGAGTGGGACGAAAGCTGCCTCACAGAGCCCCTGCCGCTGGAGGGCATCGACGCCCAGCAGGCGCTCGCCGCCATACTCGAGGGCGGCGTGGTGGGCATGGGCGGCGCGACCTTCCCCGCCCACGTCAAGCTCTCCCCGCCCAAGGGCGCCAAGATCGACTACCTGCTGCTCAACGGCGCCGAATGTGAGCCCTACCTCACCGCCGACCACCGCATGATGCTGGAGCAGAGCCAGCGCATCATCGGCGGCATCCGCATCATCGCCAAGGTACTGGGCGACCCGACCTGCATCGTGGGCATCGAGCTCAACAAAAAGGACGCCATCGCCGCCATGGAGCAGGCCGCGCAGGGCACGGGCATCCGCATCGCGGGCATGCCCGTCAAGTACCCCCAGGGCTCCGAAAAGCAGCTCATCCAGGTGCTGACCCATCGCCAGGTGCCCTCGGGCAAGCTGCCCATGGACGCCGGCTGCGTCGTGGTCAACGTATCCTCCGCAGCCGCGGTCTACGACGCCGTCGCGCTGCACCGCCCCCTGACCGAGCGCGTGGTGACCGTCACCGGCGCGGTCGGCCAGCCCAAGAACCTGCTCGTGCGCGTGGGCACCCCGGTCGATAGCCTCGTGCAGTATTGCGGCGGCCTTGCCGACAACGTCGGCCGCGTCGTCTCCGGCGGCCCCATGATGGGCATCGCGCTGTTCGACCTTTCCGTCCCCGTCACCAAGGGCACCAGCGGCGTGCTCGCACTGACCCAGGCGCAGGCCGCCCCCGGCACCACCACCAACTGCATCCGCTGCGGCCGCTGCGTGCACGGCTGCCCCATGCACCTGCTGCCCTATGAGCTGTGCAACGACGTCGAGAAGAACGACTGGGCGGCGGCGGAAAAGCACAACGCGCTGGACTGCATCGAGTGCGGCTCCTGCACCTACGTCTGTCCCGCCAAGCGCACCATCACCTCGTCCATCCGCATCGCCAAGCGCCAGGTCATGGCGCTGCGCAAAAAGAAATAGAAAAGGGGGAAAGACAATGAGCAATCTGACGGTATCGCTTTCGCCCCATGTGCGCAGCGAGAACTCCACGCAGAAGATCATGTTCTCCGTGTGCATCGCGCTGATCCCGGCGCTGGTGTTCGCGGTCTACTGGTTCGGCTGGACGGTGCTGCTGACGGTGGCGCTGTCCATGGCCGCCGCCATCGGCTCCGAGGCGCTGATGCAGAAGATACTCAAGCGCCCCATCACGGTCAACGACGGCTCCGCAGCCGTCACGGGCCTGCTGCTGGCCATGACGCTGCCCGCGGGCTGCCCGTGGTACGTGCCCGTACTGGGCTCGGTGTTCGCCATCGTCATCGCAAAACAGGTCTTTGGCGGCCTTGGCGATAACTTCGTAAACCCCGCCCTCGCCGGCCGCGCGTTCCTGCTGGCCTCCTTCCCCGCCGCAATGACCAGCTTTAAGCCCGTCGCCGACGCCGTCACCGGCGCCACGCCGCTGTCCAGCGAGTTTGCCGGGCAGGTGGACTACCTGCAGGCCTTCCTCGGCCAGATCGGCGGCTCCATCGGCGAGGTGAGCAAGCTGGCGCTGCTCATCGGCGCGGCCTTCCTGCTCATCAAGGGCATCATCGACTGGCGCATCCCCGTGACCTACCTGGGCACCATGATGCTGCTCAACCTGATCTTCGGCAAGCCCGTGCTGGACGCCGTGCTGCTGGGCGGCACGGTGCTGGGCGCGTTCTTCATGGCCACCGACTATGTGACCTCGCCCGTGCCCGCCTGGGGCCGCGTGATCTACGGCGTGGGCATCGGCGTCATCAACTTCGCCATCCGCACCTGGGGCGCATACCCCGAGGGCGTCACCTACGCCATACTCCTGATGAATATCGCCACGCCGCTGATCGAGCGCGTCACGCGGCCGCGCAAGTACGGGGAGGTGAAGCGCCATGCGTGACATCGTCAAGGTCGCCCTGCGGCTGCTGATCATCATGGTGGTCGCGGGCCTTTGCCTGGGCGCCACCTACGCCGTGACCCAGGAACCCATCGCCGAGCAGCAGCGCATACAGGCCGAAAACGCCCGCAGAGCCGTGCTGCCCGACGCCGCCTCCTTTGAGGAGGTCCAGCTTCCCGCCCCCGGCTCCATCACCGCCTGCTACCGCGGCATCGACGCCTCCGGCAGCCCCTGCGGCTACGCCTTCTCCGTGGACGCCAAGGGCTTCGGCGGCACCGTGGGCCTGACCGTCGGCGTCTCCGACGGCGCCATCACCGGCGTGCGCATCGGCTCGCACTCCGAGACCCCCGGCCTCGGTGCCAAGGCCGCAGACGAGGCCTTCTACGGCCAGTTCGCGGGCAAGAGCGGCGAGCTGACCGTCACCAAGACCGGCGCTGTCACCGATCAGGAGATCAACGCCATCACCGCCGCGACCATCACCTCCAAGGCCGTCACCGGCGCGGTCAACGAGGTGCTTGCCGCAGCGCAGGATCTGGAGTAGGGGAGGTGCACAGCAATGGCAAAGCATGAATACAAAAAGATATTCCTAAACGGTCTTATCACCGAAAACCCGACCTTCCGCCTGGTGCTGGGCATGTGCCCGACGCTGGCCGTCACCACCTCGGTGCAAAACGGCATCGGCATGGGGCTTGCCACCACGTTCGTTCTGGTGTGCTCCAACCTGGTCATCTCGCTGATTCGCAATTTCGTACCCTCCAAGGTGCGCATCCCGGCCTACATCGTGGTCATCGCCACCTTTGTCACCATCGTGCAGCTGCTGCTGGAGGCCTTCCTGCCCGATCTTTCGGCGTCGCTGGGCCTGTTCATCCCGCTGATCGTGGTCAACTGCATCATCTTCGCGCGCGCGGAGTCCTTCGCCTCCAAGAACAGCCCGCTGCCCTCCGTGGTGGACGGCCTGGGCATGGGGCTGGGCTTCACCTGCTCGCTGACGATCCTGTCCGCCATCCGCGAGCTGATCGGCGCGGGCACGCTGCTGGGCTTCCCGGTGCTGGGATCCGCCTATCCGGGCATCCTGCTGTTCATACTGGCCCCCGGCGGCTACATGACGCTGGGCCTGACCCTGGTCGCCTTCAACGCCGTGATGGGCAAGATCGACGCCCGCCGCCGCGCCAAGGCCGCCGCAGCAGAAGGGAGCGTGGCATAAATGAAGGAAAACCTATGGCTCATCCTGCTGGGCAGCATTCTGGTCAACAACTTCGTCATGTCCAAGTTCTACGGCACCTGCCCTTTCCTTGGCGTGTCCAAGAAGGTGTCCACCGCCGTGGGCATGGGCGTCGCCGTCACCTTCGTCATGGGCGTGGCGTCGCTGGTCACCTACTTTGTGCAGTATTACATCCTCGAGCCCTTCGGTTTGGATTACCTGCAGACCATCGCGTTCATACTGGTCATCGCGGTGCTGGTCCAGCTGGTGGAAATGGTCATCAACAAGACCTCGCCCTCGCTCTATAAGGCGCTGGGCGTCTACCTGCCGCTGATCACCACCAACTGCGCGGTGCTGGGCGTCACCATACTCAACATCACCGAGAGCTATTCGCTGCTGGGCTCCGTGGTCAACGGCGTGGGCTCCGCGCTGGGCTTCATGCTGGCCATCGTGCTGTTCGCGGGCGTCCGCGAGCGGCTGGAGAACAGCAACATCCCCGCGTGCTTCAAGGGCTATCCGTCCACGCTCATCGCAGCGGGGCTGATGTCCATCGCGTTCCTGGGCTTCCAGGGGCTGATCTAGGAAAGGGGGAGCAAGAAAATGAACGTACTGGACATTCTGCTTCCCGCGGGCGTGCTGGGCGGCATGGGCGTGCTCTTCGGCGCAGGCCTTGCCTTTGCCAGCAAAAAGCTCGCCGTCCCCGTCGATGAGCGCGTCGAAAAGGTGCGCGAGTGCCTGCCCGGCGTGGGCTGCGGAGCATGCGGCTATACCGGCTGCGATTCCTACGCCGCCGCCGTCGTAAACGAGGGCGCGCCCGTCAACTGCTGCCCCGTCGGCGGCGAAAAGGCCGCGCAGGCCATCGCCTCCATCATGGGCGTCGAGGCGGGGGAGAGCACCCGCATGGTCGCAACCGTGCTCTGCCAGGGCGACAGCGACCACTGCAAGACCAAGTACACCTACGAAGGCCTGATGGAGTGCCGCGCCATGTTCCTCACCTCCGGCGGCGACAAGGCCTGCAAATACGCCTGCCTGGGCCTGGGCTCCTGCGCCCGCGTCTGCGAGTTCGGCGCCATCACCATCCACGACCGCCTCGTCTCCGTCGACCCCGACAAGTGCAAGGGCTGCGGCAAGTGCATTGAGGTCTGCCCCAAGTCCGTGCTGCGCCTCGAGCCCTACGGCCTGCTGTCCATCCTGCGCTGCCGCGCGGTGGAGAAGGGCAAGGCCGTGCGCGACGCCTGCCAGAAGGGCTGCATCGGCTGCGGCAAGTGCGCCCGCAACTGCAAGTTCGGCGCCATCACCATGGAGAACAACCTCCCCGTCGTGGACATGGAAAAGTGCGTCAGCTGCCTCGAGTGCGTCCGCAACTGCCCCACCGGCGCCATGACGGGCGACTTGACCCGCCGCAAGCACGCCGTCATCGACCAGTCCAAGTGCGTCGGCTGCACGCTGTGCGACCGCCAGTGCAAGTTCGAGGCCATCACCGGCGCGCTCAAGGAAAAGCACTCCATCGACCCCGAAAAGTGCGTCGGCTGCGGCCAGTGCGCCGTAAAGTGCCCCAAAAAGTGCATCACCCTCGAGTAAAACCGCATCCTACATCCCGCCCCGCCTGCCCCGCGCAGGCGGGGCTTTTTACACCCCTCTGCGCTGGGTTGACAGCCCCCATGCGCCGTGCTATACTCACCCCTTGTACAGAAATGGAAAGGAAGTCGGTTCCATGAAAAAACTGCTTGCGCTGTTGCTGGCCGCGATCCTCGCGCTCACGCTCTGCGCCTGTAAGCAAACCGCCCCCGCCGCCCCTGCCGCCACCGTCGACGCGGTGGAGGTCATTGCCCATGCCGTCGAAAATTTCCTCGCCTCGGAACCCTTCCAAAACACAGGCGCCACCGCGCGGCAGGTCACCCGCGTCACCCGCTACCAGGTCAAGGATTTTGAGCAGATGCCCATGGACGGCTTCCTCATCAACCTCGCAACCGACAACGGGAACGTCCAGCTCTATCTGGACAGCGCCACGCTCACCGCCTACGACAGCATCACCACCAACGCCGCCGACGGCATAGACCTCTCGATCATCACCACGGACGAGGACAGGGCAACCTACCTGCTCTGGATGTACGGCAACCTCGCGGACGGCAGCTACGACGGCGCGCTCCTCAACGACCGCGAGACCCGCACCGACTTCACCGCCGACCAGCTCGCCGCGCTCAACAGCACCCTCGGCTTCTCAACCGAACCTTTACCCGAAATCACAGCCCCGGAGCTGCAGAACATCCCGCTGGACGAGGCCATCCGCGCCTATCTCGCCGCATCGCCGCTCCCGTCCGCACAGGTCACCCGCGTCATCCACTACCAGATTGACGATTTCGAAGGCAAACCCGCGGACGGCGCGCTCGTCAACCTCTCCAACGGTGCTGACAGCGTCCAGCTCTATGTCGACAATTACGCCGGCGTCACCTACGACAGCATCACCACCCACGCCGCCGACGGCATAGACATCAGGACCGTCACCGCGGACGAGCAAAGGGCAACCTACCTGCTCTGGATGTTCGGCAGCCTCGTGAACGGCATCCACGACGGCACGTTCCTCAACGACGAGGAGACTCGCACCGACTACACCGCCGACCAGCTCGCCGCGCTCAACAGCGCCCTCGGCTTCTCAACCGAACTCTTAACCGAAACCACACCCCCCGAGCTGCAGAACATCCCGCTGGACGGGGCCATCCGTGCCTACCTCAACACCGCATCCCTCCCGTCCGCGCAGGTCACCCGCGTCATCCACTACCAGATCGACGACTTCAACGGCAAGCCCGCAGACGGCACCCTCGTCAACCTCTCCACCGGCAGCGACAACATCCAGCTCTATGTCGACAACTACACCGGCATCACCTACGACAGCATCACCACCAACGCCGCCGACGGCATCACCGACATCAGCACCGATCAGGACAGGGCAACCTACCTGCTCTGGATGTTCGGCAACCTCGTAAACGGCAGCTACGACGGCGCGCTCCACAACGACAGCGAAACCCGCACCGAGTACACCGCCGACGAGCTCGCCGCGCTCAACAGCAGTCTCAAGTGACCATAAACAAAGGGCATGCGACCCGATTTCCGGATCGCACGCCCTTATCTTTTGCCTGTGATCAGTCTGCCAGCGTGCCCATGGGGTCCCACGGCGCCAGCTCGATGGGCTCCTGCGCGGTCAGCGCCGCCGCCTCGCCCAGATACTCGCGCTCCACCGCCGCCTGGAACACATACCGGTCAAACCAGCTGTCCGAGCAGACGTAGTAGCCCTTGTCGCCGTTCTTGTCGCCCCAGCTGTTCTCGATGCGCCAGCGCGTCGGCTTGCCCTCCGCGTCCAGGTTCACGCCCGTGAGCACCATCGCGTGGTTCATCGCGGCGTACCAGTAGTCCAGGCTCTCCGCCTTGTCAAGCTCCAGGTCCAGCCCCGTCATCGCGGCAAAATCAAAGCTCCTGTCGTCCCAGATGCCGATCTCCCGCTGACCGAACTTGCCCACGTCGCTGCCGAACCACACCACCTTGCCCGCCTTCAGCTGCGCGATGATCGCCGCCTTGAACTCCTCCATGGGCAGGTTGAGGTACTTGACGCCCTTGCCGCCCACCACGTTGCCCAGCAGCTTTACGGTGAAGGTCCTGTGGAAGGGCTTGTCCGCCGTCGGCGCGTGGATGATGCCCACCGTCCGCGCCAGCGTGTCCCCGATGTTGTCGCGGTAGAACTGCATCGGCGTCAGCCCGCGCTCCACGTGGTACACATCGTCCTTGTCCACATACTCAAAGTCGAACGCCTTCGGCGGCTCGCCGTAGCAGGAGCACAGGAAACCGTATACCTTGCCCAGCATCGCGTTCTTTTCCGCCGTCACCTCTTCCGCCGCCGCGCCCCGCTTCACCAGCGCCCGCAGCTTCACCGCGCAGGCCTTGAGGTACCGGTTCAGCTGCGCGTTCATCGAGCGCGTGTGGCACACCTGGTACGGCTCGTCGTACACGTCCTTGGGCACCAGCCCGTACTTTTCCACGATCTGCACGAACATGTCCCACTGTCCGCCGTCGTGCACGCCCGTGGTCAGGATGTGCTGCACCACGCGGTCGTCCGTGGGCAGATCCGCCGTGGCCAGTATGCTCTCCAGAAAGTAGTTCGCGCGCTCAAACTTGTCCCAGAACGCCAGATAGCTCTGCGAAAACTCGAATTGCTCGATGTTCTTGGCCTTGCCCAGCTGCTCGCGCAGCACGTTGAGCGCCGCAAACAGCCAGCACCGCCCGCTCGCCTGCTGCGTGGTGGCCTTCATCGTGTCGATCTCGATGGTGAACTTGTGGCGCAGCCTGTTGGCCGCCGCCGGGTCAAAGGCCACGTCGTTCAGATCCGTGCGGCTCAGCGCCAGCGTCGCCACCCGGCGCTCCGGGCTGGACCGATACGCTGCCTGCCACTGCCCCAGCAGCTCCTGCGTAATGGGTGTATTCATGGGCACATCCCTCCTGAATTTGTATGATTTCGCGGTTTTCCGCCGTGTTCAGTTTAGTCCGCCGCCGCCCAAATGTCAACGCCCTTGTACTTGACATTCCGCCGCCCTTCTGCAATAATTGTTATGATATACAAAACTGAAAGGTGGTTTATTTTAATGCAGTATACAGAATTTGGCAAAACGGGCATCAAAGTGTCCCGTTTGGGCTTTGGCTGCATGCGATTGCCCTATACCGAGACGGAGGGCAAGAAGGTGTTCGACGAAGAGGAGAGCATCCGCATGATGCACCGGGCGATGGAGCTGGGTGTCAACTACTTTGACACCGCGCCCGGCTATTGCGATACCATTTCCGAGATCATCGTGGGCAAAGCGCTCAAGGGCCATAGAGATCAGGTCTATCTCTCCACCAAATACCCCACCGAGGTGGGCACTGGCGACGATTATGAAAAGAAGCTGGAAATCTCGCTCAAAAAGCTGGATACCGATTACATCGATTTTTACCATTTCTGGGGCATCTCGCTGGACAAGTGGGAGAAGAAGCTGGACACGCCGGACGGCCCCCTCGCCCGCGCGCTCAAGCTGCGCGATCAGGGCGTCATCCGCCACATCTCCTTCTCCTTCCACGACAAGCCCGAGAACATGATGGAGATCATCCGCCGCGGTCAGGGCCAGCTTGCCTCCGTGCTCTGCCAGTACAACCTGCTCGACCGCGCCAACGAGGACGCCATCGCCTTTGCCCACGAGCAGGGCCTGGGCGTCACCATCATGGGCCCCGTGGGCGGCGGCCGCCTGGGCGCGCCCTCGCAGGTCATTCAGGACCTGCTGCCCGGCAAGGTGCAGTCCTCCGCCGAGATGGCGCTGCGCTTCGTGATGAACAACCCCAACGTCAACATCGCGCTCTCGGGCATGAGCAGCATGGAGATGGTGGAGGAGAACGCCCGCGTCGCCTCCGATATGTCCCCGCTGTCCGCCGAGGAGAACGCCCGCGTGGACGCCATGCTGGAGGAGAACCGCCGCCTCGCCGAGCTCTACTGCACGGGCTGCAACTACTGCATGCCCTGCCCTAAGGGCCTCAACATCCCCGAGATCTTCAAGATGATGAACTACCACCGCGTCTACGGCCTGACCGACTACGCCAAAAAGACCTACGCCGCCATCGGCTCGGGCAACCTCAAGTTCCAGAACGCTGCGTCTTGCGTGGGCTGCGGCCAGTGCGAGAAGAAGTGCCCGCAGCACCTGCACATCCGCGAGCAGCTGCGCGTCACCCACGATACGCTCTCCAAATAAACAGCAGGGAGGAGACCTTCACATGAAAACCATTCCCTTCGGAAAATCCGGCCTGCAGGTGCCCGCCATCGCGCTGGGCTGCATGCGCCTGACCGCGCTGGACGAGCAGGGCGCACAGCGCTACGTCCGCACCGCGCTAGACCTGGGCGCCAATTTCTTCGACCATGCCGACATCTACGGCGGCGGCGCCTGCGAGGAGCTGTTCGGCAAGGCCATCGCGGGCATCCCGCGCGACCAGCTCATCATCCAGAGCAAGTGCGGCATCGTCCCCGGCAAGCGCTACGACTTCTCCAAGGAATACATCCTAAATGCCGTCGACGGCATCCTCCAGCGCCTGGGAATCGACTACCTCGACGCGCTGCTGCTCCACCGCCCCGAC
The DNA here is from genome assembly GCA_034113365.1 of Candidatus Spyradocola sp. Classification (GTDB taxonomy): domain Bacteria; phylum Bacillota; class Clostridia; order Christensenellales; family UBA1750; genus Spyradocola. The sequence goes on along the minus strand of JAXEXP010000077.1, from coordinate 7,945 downwards.
GCGCTGATGGACCCCGTCGAGGTCGCCGAGGCCTTCGCCACCCTCAAGGCCGCCGGCAAGGTCAACCACTTCGGCGTCTCCAACCAGAACCCCTACCAGATGGCGCTGCTGCAGAAAACCCTGCCCATGCCCATCGTCGCCAACCAGCTGCAGCTCTCTGTCACCAACTGCACCATGATCACGCAGGGCATGGAGGTCAACATGGCCACCCCCGGCGCCGTGGGCCGCGACGGCGGCGTGCTGGACTATTGCCGCCTCCACGACATCACCATCCAGCCGTGGTCGCCCTTCCAGTACGGCTTCTTCGAGGGCGTGTTCATCGGCAGCGACAAATACCCTGAGCTCAACAAAAAGCTCGACGAGATCGCCGAGAAATACGGCGTCACTGCCACCACCATCGCCGTGGCGTGGCTGCTGCGCCACCCCGCGAATTTCCAGCCCATCATCGGCACCATGAACATCACCCGCCTTGCCGAGTGCGTCAAGGCCTGCGACGTCCAGCTCACCCGTCAGGAGTGGTACGACATCTACCTGTCCGCCGGCAACATACTGCCCTGACAGCGCGCGGACACATCGGAGAAAGAGGAGGGAACCAGCATGACGCATCCCCGCAAAGCCATACTCATCATGACCGACTCCCAGCGCTGGGACATGGTGAATTGCTACAAGAACACCGGGCTGTCCACGCCCAACCTGGACCGGCTGGCATCCGAGGGCGTGCGCTTTGAGCGCGCCTACACCACCCAGCCCGTTTGCCAGCCCGCCCGTGCGGCCATCTTCACCGGCCAGTACCCGCACTCCGTGGGCTCCTGGACCAATAGCTACGGCATTTCCGACACCGCCCATTCCATCGGCGAGCGCCTGCAGCTGGACGGCGTGCACACCGCCTACATCGGCAAGTGGCACCTGGACGGCGGCGATTACTTCGGCCTGGGCCGCTGCCCCAAGGGCTGGGACCCCGACTACTGGTACGACATGAAGAACTACCTCGAGGAGCTGCCGGAGGAGACCCGTCCCATGACGCGCAATACCGCGCTCATGCAGCAGATGGACTTCCCGCGCGAGCTGCTCTACGGCCACCGCTGCGCCGACCGCGCCGTGGACTTCCTCGAAAAGCACGCCCAGGAGGATTTCTTCCTCGTCGTCAGCTTCGACGAGCCGCACGGCCCCTTCCTCTGCCCGCCGCCCTATTCCCACATGTACGACGATTATGCCTTCCCCAAGTCCGAGAACGTCTGGGACGACCTGGTAGACAAGCCCGAGCACCAGCAGGTCTGGGCGTCCAAGTTCGGCGGCTGGGACAAAAATGCCCCCATCTCCGACCCCGCGTTCTTCGGCTGCAATTCCTACGCCGACGAGGAGATCGGCCGCGTGCTGGATGCCATCGACGCCCACGCCCCCGACGCGCTCGTGCTCTACACCTCCGACCACGGCGAGATGCTGCATTCCCACGGCCTGATGAGCAAGGGCCCCAACTGCTACGACGAGATCGCCCGCATCCCCATGATGGTGCGCGCCCCCGGCGTCAAGGCGGGGGTTGTCGATCCCCATCCCGTTTCGCACATCAACATCGTGCCCACGCTCTTGGAGTACATGGGCAGCCGCGTGCCCGAGGTGCTGGAGGGCAAGAGCATCCTCCCCGAGCTGTACGACCCCGCCGTGCGCGTCAACGACTACATCTTCATGGAGTTTGGCCGCTACGAGGTGGATCACGACGGCTTCGGCGGCTTCCAGCCCCTGCGCGCCGTGTTCGACGGCCGCTATAAGCTGGTCATCAACCTGCTCACCAGCGACGAGCTCTACGACCTCGAGTCCGACCCCGCCGAGCTGCACAACCTCATCCACGACCCCGCACATGCGAACATCCGCGACCACCTCCACGACGTGCTGCTCGACCATCTCAACGTCACCCGCGACCCCTTCCGCGGCTACTACTGGCAGCGCCGCCCCTGGCGCCCCGACGCCGCGAACTGCGCCGATTGGGACTACACCGAGATGACCCGCCAGCGCATGGAGGACGAGCGCTTCGAGGATCGCCAGCTCGACTATTCCACCGGCCTGCCCATCTCGGGCGGCACCCGCGTAAAAGAGAAAATCTGACACAGATTTCTGGCGGTATGCTGTGCAAAACCGGGGGCAGCTCCACCCTTCAGTCCGCCGAAGGCGGACACCTCCCCGCTCCGCACCGAAACAGCCCTTCGGCCTGTTCCGGTGTTTCGGTCGGCTTATTTGTCAGAAACAGTCCTCTGGACTATTTCTGACAAAACGCTCGACCTTCAGGGCTTCGCCCCTCCGGGTAAACCTCAAGGGGAGCCTAAAACCGAACCCCCGGGTTTCCACGCACAACCAAAAGTTAAGCCGTAAAGCGCAATTACCCAGCGCTCTACGGCTTATTTCTATCTGTTTACGCTTTGACTGGCCTCGGCCTGCGCTTGATCGCCAGTATCTTCCGGTAATCCTCCAAAGCGCTGCCGTCCTCCACGTTGAAGGTGACCCACTTCCCGTCGTGGAAGGTCGTCGCCGCCTCATACTGCCGCAGCGTCTCGGGCAGAAACTCTCCCGCCCGCGCCTCGAACTTCTCCCGCTCCTTCGCGCCCAGCACGATCAGCAGATGGAACCCCGCCTCCTGCTCGTACAGCGTGCAAAACGAGCCGCTCTTCCGGTAGCGCAGCATGGACTTGCCGTACTTGCTCGGCCCGCCCGCCTGCACCTCCATCATCGGATAATTCTCCTCGATATAGGCCCTCAGTTCCTCGTAAGCCTGCCGTGCCTGCGGCGTCATACGCAGCCCTCCTCATCAACTTTCCACGTCTTGCGCATCGCCTCGTCCGTGCAGTTCCCCGTGACCTCCACGATGTTCCCGTCCGGGTCCAGCAGCGAGAAATAGTAGTACGGCGACGCGCTGCACAGGTAGCGGATCGGCGTCAGCCGCGCCTCCGGGGGCAGCAGCGGCTTGACCCGCGCATACTCCGCCATAAGGTCCTCCGTCCAGAAGTTCAGCACCGCCTTGCGCCCATTCTCCGCCCGCGCAATGCCCGGCAGATCGTCGTACACCGCGTCGCGCGGCCCCACAAACACCGTCTCCCCGGGGTGCTGCGCGTCATAGTCCCCGTTCATCACGCACAACGCCTGCCCGCCCTTGCAGAACTGCGCAAACCGGTCGCGGTTCCGCGCGCACGGCGGCTCCTCCAGCAGCATCGTGTAGAATTCGATCGTCCGCGCAAAGTCCCGGCAGACCAGATAAACCGACCCCAGCTGCATGAAAACGCCCCCTTACAGCCTGCGGATGGGGAACACCAGATAGTTGCGCCCCGTCGCCGTGTCCGTGTAATCCTGCTGCGCCAGCACCAGCTCCAGCCCCTCGCTTTCAAGGTACTTTAGCGCCTCCGCAAACGCGCCCTCGCCCGCAGGCACGCGGATCGCCTCGTACCCCGGCACGTCCCAGCGCACCCAGCCCTCGGGCGGCGCCGCGTCGGGCAGCGCCTCAAACCCCGCCAGATACAGCCCCTTGTCGAAGTCCTCCCACGGCGCAAAGCTGCGGTCCAGCGCCGACATGCAGCCCCACGCCGCGTGCAGCCTGCCGTCCGCCTCGCGCCTGGCCAGATGCGCGGCCTCCGCAAAGCGCTCGTTCGACAGCTGCCACAGCCGCATCACGAACCCTGCGCCGTCCGCCGTGCTGCCCTCGTGCCCGATCACGCAGTACGCGGGCTGTACGATGCGCTCCACATCCATGCCTACTCCTCCTTCTTCCACCGCTTCAGCTGCGGGAAGATCGCCTGCATCTGCGCCCGCGCCGCGTCCTTCGTCATGCCGGGCACCTCGCGCTCCATGATGACCGCGCATTCCTCGATCATCTGCTCCATCGTGCAGTCCGCCGTGAACTTGCCCGCCTGGTAGCAGTAGCAGCAGTAGTCCTCGCTGGGCGTGCCGTCGGCGTTGGTGCCGTGCAGCTCGGGCTTGTCCATCGGCATCGCGCAGGACTGGCAGAATTTCATGTTGTTTTCCATGTTGTGTTCCTCCTTGTTCTTTGGAATGGAATCACTATAACACACAAAATCAGACACCTGTCTGTCAACATTTTCATATTTTGATGACATTTTCCGTATTTCTGACGCCACGGCCCGACGCAGCTCCGCAGGCTCCAGCACCTCCGCGCCCGCCCCGAACGACAGCACATACCCCACCAGCCACTCGTCCACCGGAAACCGCGCCTCCACCGTGTAGCTGCCGTCCGCGTTCCGCACCGTCTGTCCCGGGTCGAACTCGTCCAGCACGCGGTACGTCAGCGCCCCGTCGATGCGCAGCCGCGTCAGTGGATGGCACGGCGCGCCATACGCTTCAAACCCCGCAGGCGCCACCTCGGGCAGGCTGCGCTCAAAGTGCTCGCCCAGCAGCTCCAGCCCGTCGATGCGCGTCAGCTTGAACGTCCGCAAATCCTGCGCGCTGCGGCAGAAAGCGTGCAAATACCACGCCTTGCTCTTGAACCGCAGCTGCAAAGGCTCCACCACCCGGTGCGTCCGCGCCCCGTCCCGCCCGAAGTAGTCGAACGCCACCGCGCGCTTCTCCATGATCGCGGCGCGCAGCAGCGTGAACACGTCCCGGTGCTGGTCGCTCCAGTCGGAGAAGTCCACGTCGATCCACGGCTGCTCCGTGCGCCCGAACAGCGCCGCCAGCTTGCCCATCACGCGCCCGTCCATCGGGTAATTCGCCGCCGACAGGCTCTGCAGCGCCGCCAGTATGTCGCCCTGCTCCTGCCGCGACAGCATCAGCCGGTCCATCACATAGCCCTTCTGCAGCCGGATGCCGCCGTTTCGCCCCGGCTCCGCGTAAATGGGCACCCCTGCGGCGCTGAGCGCCTCCACGTCCCGGTAGACCGTGCGCAGCGACACCTCAAAGCGCTCGGCCAGCTGCCGCGCCGTCACGTCCCCGTGCCGCAGCAGGTAGTAGAGCATGTCGAACCGGCGATCCTGCATCCGTATATCCCCGCTTTCCTCTGGATGCCTCCATTATATCTTTTTCGTTGAGAAATGTATACATCTGTGGTAAACTAAATGGCAGAAAACAGAAATGAGGTGGCTGTTCATGCCTAAGATACTGGTAATCGGTTCCATAAATATGGATATGGTCGCCCGCATCGACCACATCCCGCTGCAGGGCGAGTCCGTCATCGGCGAGGGCTATTCCTTCAACCCCGGCGGCAAGGGCGCCAACGCGGCGGTCGCGGCGGCGCGCCTGGGCGGCGAGGTTTCCTTCGCGGGCTGCGTCGGCCGCGACGACTACGGCGTCGCCCTGCGCAAGGTCCTCACCGACGAGGGCGTGGACGACGCCCTGCTGCGCGAGACCGACGAGGCCCCCAGCGGCTACGCGCCCATACTCGTGCAGAAAAACGGCCAGAACGGCATCATCGTGTTCCCCGGCGCGAACCAGTGCATCCGCGAGCAGGACCTGCCCGAGATGTTCGCTCGCGACTTCGACGCCGTGATGATGCAGCTGGAGATCCCGCAGCACATCGTGCTCAAGGCCAGTGAGTACGCACAGCGCATGGGCGTGCCCGTCGTGCTGGACGCCGGCCCCGCGCAGCCCTTCCCCGTCGAGGACGTGCAGTCCCTGCTCATCCTCAGCCCCAACGAGACCGAAACCACCGCGCTGACCGGCCTGCCCGTGGACACCGTCGAGCAGACCCGCGCAGCCGCTCAGGCGCTGCTCGACCGCAGCCATGCCCGCTACGTCGTCATCAAAATGGGCGACCGCGGCGCGTACCTCCTCGGCGAGGGCTTCGACGAAATGATCCCCTCCTTCAAGATCGACGCCGTCGACCCCACCGCCGCAGGCGACACCTTCACCGGCGCGATGACGCTGGAATACCTGCGCTGCGGCGACATCCGCAAGGCTGTCCGCTACGGCTGCGCAGCGGGCGCGCTCGCCGCCACCAAGCTGGGCGCGCAGCCCTCCCTGCCCACCCGCGAGGAGGTCGAGCGCTTCCTGAAGGAGCGCGGATGCTGAACCTGACCACACCCCGCCTCCTCATCCGCCCCTTTGCGCCCGACGACGAGCCCGACGCCGCCCGCTACCTTTCCGACCCGCGCACCATGCGCTACCTCGAGCCGCCCTTTACCCCGCAGAAAACCCATGATTTCCTGCGCACCTGCGCCCTTCGCCCCGAGCCCCTCATCCTTGCGGTGGAGGAGAGGGCGACACGCGCGGTCATCGGCCATGTGATCTTCCATCCTTTCGACGAGGGCAGCTGGGAGCTGGGCTGGGTGCTGCGCTCGGACAAGTGCGGCCAGGGCTGCGGCACGGAGCTGGGCCAGGCGCTGCTTAGCGAGGCCAGACGCCGCGGCATCCCCGCGCTCGTCGCCGAGACCGACCCGCGCAATCTCGCCTCCCAGGCGCTCATCCGCAGCCTGGGCTTTGCCTACGCCGGTCAGGACGGGGGCCTGCTGCTCTACCGCTATCGTTTCAAACCCCAAGACCCGTGAAACGGAGGCATGTCCATGTCTGTCCTTTCCACATTGCATCAGCAGGTCTGGACCCGCTTTGTCCGCCTGCCGCAGGGCCATCTGCTGGACTATGCGGACCAAATCGGCGACGCGCCCATCCCCACGCCCGCAGATTGCACCCGCTGCATGCCCAACCCGCTGGGCTGGTGGACGCCCATCGAAAACGGCGCGTTTTTCACCGGCCTGTACGCCTACGCGCTGCTGAGCGCCCCCAATGGCGACCCGCAGGAGATCCGCACCCTGCTGGGCGGCCTGCGCCTGCTGCAGGACGTCTCCCGGCGCGACGGCTTCATCGCCCGCGGCGTCGCCACCGACGGCAACGCCCACTACCCCTTTTCCTCCGAGGACCAGGTCGCGCCGTGGCTCCTCGCGATGAACGCCTACCGCACCAGCGGGTTTTGCCCGGAATCCGAGCGGCAGGAGATCGCCGGCCGCCTGCTGCGCACGCTGCGCGGCCTGAAAGACTGCGGCTGGGCCGTCCCCACCGAGCGGGAAGGCATGATCTCCAACGCCTGGGGCGAAAACCACGACTGGCGCGGCGTGGTCAAGCTGCTCTACTGCGCGCGCCTGCTCTATGAGCTGACAGGGGATAAATCCGCGCTCGAGGAATACGTTTTTCTGCGCGATTCCACCCCGAAGGACTGGTTTTTCACGCGAAAGGAGATCGCTTCGCACGGTTTTGCGCACGATATGGTGCAGCAGCGCAGCCTCGTGCAGTCGTGGATCTTCACCTGCGCACACCTCTGCCTGCGCGAGCTGTGCCGCCTCGACCCCGACGCCGAGCCGGACTACGCGGAAGGTTTGCGCCTGAACGGCATCACCAGCGTCCGCATGATCGACAACATGCTCACCTACGACAACCGCGCCGACGGCTTTGACCTCAACTGGCGTCGTCTGGAGCCGCTCTGGCAGCCGCTGGGCGACCGCGTGCAGCCCGCCGTGGACAACGCGCTGCGCATGGGCGAATACTGGAACGAGCACATCGTGCCGCACCGCAAGATGGAGCACGACCTGCTGGGCTTCTCGCTGTTCAGCGCGTGGATCGCCGCCACCTGCGGGGACGCTCATATCGAAGATACAGCGCGGCAGAAACTCATGCAGAATTGCATTCAAATCGACTGGAAAACGCTGCACAACAGCTACGCATTCGCAGCGGAATCGGCGCTGATCTGCCGCTAAAGCAGACAAAAAACGCAGCCCAAACGGGCTGCGTCAGCCTGTCAAAAAACAGGCATGTGCTCCCCGGGGATGCATGAAGGGGCTGCAGCCCCTTCATCTTCAATCCGCAGGCGGGGGCGTGTACCCCGCCGAGGAGCGATTTTCTGTACGTTAGGAAGGATAAAGGATGGATGGCTTCTCTTTTCCATCCGTTCCCTAACTATTTGCAGATGGAAAATCGCTTCCGATACAGAAAAATTCGTGTGCGGCAAGGCCGTGCGCGAATT
>JAXEXP010000076.1:0-10714 GCA_034113365.1 Candidatus Spyradocola sp. | reverse complement strand
GCGCCCTCTTTTTCTTGCCCGCAGCGCAAAAGCGCGGTATAATGAAACCATCCCATCACACAGAAAAAGGAGGACCTCTCCATGCTGTACACCATTGAGAACGAGCGTTTCCGCGCGGTGCTCAACGATCACGGTGCGGAGCTTACGCAGCTGACGGCCAAGGCCGACGGCTACGAGATCATCTGGTCGGGCGACCCCGCGTACTGGACGGGGCATTCGCCGGTGCTGTTCCCGTTTGTGGGCAAGCTCAAGGATGGCGGCTTCACCTACCGCGGCAAGCGCTACGAGATGAGCAAGCACGGCTTTGCACGGGGCACGGATTTTGCCGTTTCCGAGCAGAAAAGCGACGCCATCACGCTGGCGTTTGAGGACTGGAAGCAGTATGAGGCGGGCTATCCCTTCCGCTACCGGCTCAGCGCGAGCTATCAGCTGACGCAGCAGGGGCTGCGCTTTACCTACTGCGCGCGCAATGTGGGCGACGAGGTGATGTACTGCTCGCTGGGCGCGCATCCCGCGATCAACGCGGTGGACGCGAAGCTGGTTTTCCCCTGCAAAGAGACAGTGGAGGCCGAGCGCTTTGGCGAGGATGGGCTGAGAAAGGCCGGAAAAGAGCCGTTTCTGCGCGATTCGGACGTCTATCAGGTGCAGGTGCACACCTTTGACCACGACGCCTACACGCTCAAGGGCCTCAAGTCCGGGTATGTGGACGTGCACAGCGCGGCCTCGCAGCACGTGGTGCGCGTGACCTTTGGCGGCGCGCCGTATGTGGGCATCTGGGCCAAGCCCGGCGCTCCCTACGTGTGCATCGAGCCGTGGCTGGGCCTGGACGACGCCCACGACCACGACGGCGAGCTGACGCACAAGGAGGGCATCCACGCGGTGCAGCCCGGCGAAGAGCTGTCGCTGACGCTGGAGATCCAGCTGTTCTGACCCCCGGCAGCGCGGTTTTGGGGTGCCGGTTGCGCAAACGCACCCGGCGGTTGGTTGCGTTTTCCGGGCAGCCGGCGTATGCTGGAGATCAGCCGGAACGCCTGGAAAAACGCCGGAATTACGGGGGAACGCCGCATGAAATTTGGAGAAAAGGTGCAGCTGCTGCGGCGCGCGAAGGGGCTGACGCAGGAGGGTTTGGCCGAGGCGCTGGGGGTGTCGCGGCAGTCGGTGGCCAAGTGGGAGGCGGGCATTGCGCTGCCCGATCCGGACAAGCTGCCCCGCCTGAGCGACAGCCTGCGCGTGACGCTGGACGTGCTGCTGCGCGACGAAATGGAGCCCGATGTGCTGCACGAGGAGCACGTCTGCGGGCAGGTCTGCGCGTCGGAGGAAACGGGGCTGTACACGGGCCTGCTCATCAAGGAAAGCCTGGATGACGAGGACCTGCTGGACGCGCTGAACGTCCATCGCGTGGAGCTTTGGCGCACGCAGGGGCGGCCCCGATACTGGACGGTGTTGACCTTCAGCTGCGGCAAAGCCGACCTTCCGCAGCGGCTTTCCCGCGCGCTCAAGGGTGGGTGGTTCTGCGATTTTCGCGGCGGAAACACGAAGTATATCGTGTTTCGCGGGCGCATATTGCACTACCGCATCGGCGACGCGGCGGGGCGCGCAGAGGCCGTGCGCGCGTGCGAAGCGATGGGCATTCCGGCGCATCAAACCAACTGGGAGGACTGAAAAATGAAGCTGCTGCTCACCAGCACGGGGCTGGAAAACCCCGCTCTGCGGCGCGCATTCGTGCGCCTGCTGCCCTGCGAGGCGGCAAACGCACGCGCGCTGTTCATCCCCACGGCGGCGGTGAATTGCGACGCCATCGAGGTGCTGCCCAAGTGCCTGGAGGACCTGTACGGCATCGGGATCCGGCGGGAAAACATCGTCGTTTACGACCTTCACACGCCCATGACAGAGGCGGAAATCGCGGCGTATGACTGCGTTTACCTCTGCGGCGGGGACACGAAATACCTCGCAAAACGCGTCAAGGAGGCGCGGTTTGGGGCGGTTTTGAAGGCGTATCTGGCAGCGGGACGGGGTGCTGTGCTGGGCGTGAGCGCGGGCAGCATGATCTTCTCCGCGGCGCAGGATGCAGGCATCGATCTGCTGCCGCAGGCGCTGCAGGTGCACTGTGCGCAGGGGTCTGCGGACGGTGCATTGCCCCCGGACGCGGTGCGTTTGACCAACGCGCAGGGCATACTTTTCGAGGGAGAAAACGCGCCCTTCATACTGGAATAACTGAAAAACAAGTGCAAAAAAGCATCCGTTTCTGAGCAAAAACGGGTGCTTTTCTTATAGGTAGTGCGGAAGTTCACCTCATCAGTCGCCTGCGGGCGACAGCTTCCCCTCAAGGGGAAGCCAAAGGATGTTGGTGCTTTATTGGTATTCGCGGGAAAATTTCTGCCATGGTGAGGCGGCGGCGAGGCAGAGTATGCAGCCGGTCAGCGCGGTCAGCATCCAGATCAGTATGGTGAAGCGCCAGCCCGCGCCCTGTGCAAGCGCGGCGAAGCCGTAGGTGGAAAGCGCCGCGCCGATGTAGGTACAGGCGTTGAGCAGGCCGGAATAGGTGGACACGCGGCCGCTTTTGGCGAATCTTTTGGGCACGACGGTGATGAGCATCAGGTTGACGCCGTGCATGCAGCCCACGATGAGCGCCATCAGCAGCGCGCTGAGCGCCACGGAGGCGGCGTTGCAGATCAGCCACAGCAGCAGCGCGCAGGCCGCCGCGCCCGCGAAGATGACCGCCGAACAGAGCACCTCGTTGTGCAGGAAGCGACGCTGCACCCAGTCGAACGCCGAAAAGCTGACCATGCTGAACACCGCGAGGATCACGGTGACCACGATGGCCTGCTCCTCGGGCAGGCCGAAGGTCTCCAGCAGATAAGAGGGCATCCAGTTGGTGACGCCGTCGCGCAGCACGCCCTGCGCGATGATGCCCAGCATGATGAGGAGAATCGGGGCGTAGACAAAGCGGGGCAGAGAGGTTTTTTCGGTGTTTTTCTCCGTGTTTCCGGGGGTATTGAGGGGCTCTGTGAGCACGCGGCGCGAGGACAGCGCCCAGACGAGCGCCACGGCTAGGCCCACCAGCGCGCACAGGCGCAGAATGGCGCGCCAGCTCATCGCGCCCAGCAGCGCCGGGCAGAGCAGGTAGAGCAGGATGGTGGCGATGGACGAGCCCCAGGAGACGCGCACGGCGGCATAGCCGTACTCGCCATCGGTGAGGTAGGTGCTCATCAGGCGCACGATGGGCGGCCAGAGCAGCGCGTGCGCAAAGCCGTTGAGGCTCCAGACCGCCGTCATCACGGGGACGGAGGCGATGAGCGACATGGCGAAATTGCAGGCGGCGGCGAGACACAGCCCGAAGGTGAGCAGCAACGCCGGGCGCAAACGGTCGCCGATGAGGCCGCTGATGATCTGCCCGGCTCCGTAGGCGATGGTAAGGCCGGTGACGACGGCGGCGAGGTCGAGCTTATCGACGTTCATGTCGCTGCACACCTTGACGAGCATCACGGTGAAATTGATGCGCATGACGTAGCTGGCGAAGTAGACCAGCGTACACAGCCACGCGATGGCTTTGGCGCGGCTGCGGATGCTGCGCTGCATGGGAAATTCCCTCCTTATTTATGGCGATCAGCCGCGATGGATGGGATCGGCGCCGAAGTCGCCGCACCAGCCGTAGGTAAAGTCGCCGATATCGGTGCGCCAATGGGCGGGGCAGGTGGTGGTCATCCAGTCCAGAGGCTCGGCGGGGGCATGGGGCTGCGAGGCGAGCGCGAAGGCAGCCTTGAGGGCGCGCTCCTGCTCCGGGCCGACGGCGTCGGGGGCGGCGGAGACGAACAGCGGGGTGCCGCTGCGCGCCAGTACGTCCAGCCAGAGCGCGTTTTTCTCCCATTCCACCGCACGCGTCAGACCCACGCAGTCGGCGTCGCAGGACTGGAAGATGCCGTGCTGCGGCATGCGGAAGGCCAGCGTGTTGACGCCCATGAAGCGCGTGCGCTCCCAGACGCGGCCGCTGGTGTCGTCGCCCGTGCGGCTGAGCTCGAACACGCCTGCGGACAGGTGCGGGAAGGTGTTGCAGCCCATCAGCAGCGTATCGTCGGACACGCCGCGGCGCATGGCATCATAGAGGTCCTTGATGGCCATGGCGGTGGTCTTGGTGCGGTCGGCAAAGGCCCAGCCGTCGTCGGTGATGGATGCGCCGTACTGCAGGCCCCAGCGGCCGAGGAGGTCGAAGCTGGTAAAGTCCTGCTTGATGAGCTGATAGCCCCAGGCCTCCAGGCCGCGGAACATGCCGGTGACCTCGTCGAGAACCTCGGGGACGGTGGGGTCGAGCACGCAGCCGCCGTGCAGCTGCTCCGGCGGGATGGGGCGGCGCAGCTTCCAGGCATCGGGGACGGGCTTGCGCGTGAGCAGCGGGCGCAGCCAGATGCCGGGGCGAACGTCCAAGGCGCGGATGCCGTCGGCAAGGGCGCGCATGTCGGGATAGTCGGCGTTGGAGGCGTCCCACGGGCCGCCGTTGTAGCCGCCGCCGTGCTGGATCTGCCAGCCGTCGTCGATGACCATGAAGGGGCGGTTGGGCAGGCCCTCGCTCCAGCGGGCGATGCGCGCGGCGTCGGCGAGGATGTCCTCGGTGGAGCTGACGCCGTAGGCATAGTACCAGTTGTTGCCGCCGTAGACGGGCGCTTTGGGCAGGCGGGATGCGGTGCACAGCTGGCGCATCAGGCGGCGGGAGGCGGTGAAGGCGGACTCGCTTGCGTCGGGGATGAGCTCACAGACGGTGCACAGCTCAAGAGGGCTGCGCACCTCCACGCCCATGCCGCCGCAGCGGGTGTCCAGGGCGAGGGTGACGCCCTGGGGGTCGACCTGCCACCAGCACAGCGCGTTGGGGCGGGTGCGCACGCCCGCGCCGCAGGTCTCAGTGCCGTCGTGGTGCAGGAAGAACCACGGCAGTACGCGCTCGGGCACGAGACTGCGCCATTCCAGGTCGCCGTAGCCGCGCTCCCAGTGGTCGCCCAGCACGCGGCCAGGGGCGACGGGGCGGCTCCAGCGCAGGAAGATGCGGCGGACAGGCTGCGCGGAGGCGAGCAGCGTGAGGCTCAGGGTGTCCTCTTTCTGTGCGACGCGCAGCGCGGTTCCCTGTGCCTGCCACAGGCCGGATTCGGGGTGCAGAGAGACGGTTTCGCCCTCCAGCTCCGCGCGGACGCGGTCGGGCTGACGGATGATGTCCAGTTTCATCGTACTGTCCTCCTTGAGAAAGTATGGATTGGCTGCGCAGCAGATCCCTCATCGCCTGCGGCCGGCAGCATACCCTCAGGAAGAAGGCTGAGAATCTGCCGCAGCCGCTTTATTCCGACTGACTTTGAAGGTTCATCCTGTTTCCTCCATGGGGAGAGGGCGGCGCAGTGCTGCGGGAAAGGGCGGTCTGTGAAGGGCGTCAGCGGCGGGCGGCGCGCAGCAGACGGAAGGCCTGCTCGGCGGCGTCGGCCATGTTGGCGCGGGCGTTTTGGGGGTCCATGGCGTCCTCCAGAGTCGTGGCGCCGCGGACGATGGGAAAGTAGGCGTCGATGCCGGCGTCGTTGCAGGCGGAGGCGTCGCGGGTGACGCCCCCGCACAGCGCCAGCGTGAGGCAGCCATGCTGCCTGGCCAGGCGCGCCACACCGATGGGGGCCTTGCCCATCGCGGTCTGGCCGTCGAGGCGGCCCTCTCCGGTGACGGCGACGTCTGCGCCGCGCAGCGCGTCGGACAGGCGGGTCTCCTCCAGCACGATGTCCACGCCGGGGCACAGCTGCGCGCCCAGGAAGGTGTGCAGCGCAAAGCCCAGACCGCCCGCTGCGCCGGAGCCGGGGGCGTCGGGGTCGCAGTTGGGGTAGAGCTGGCGGGCGAGGTCGGCATAGTGCGCGAGATACGCGTCCATCAGCGGGATGGTGCGCTCCGTTGCGCCCTTCTGCGGGCCGAACACGGCGCTGGCGCCCTTTTCGCCGCAGAGGGGATTGGTCACGTCGCAGGCGACGCGGAAGGTGCATTGGGAGAGCGCGGGCAGCGCATGGGCGGCGTCGATGTGCGCAAGGTGCGCAAGGCCCTTTGCGCCACGGGGGATGTCGCCGCCGTCTGCGTCGGTGAGGCGGAAGCCCAGCGCCTGCAGCATGCCCGCGCCGCCGTCGTTGGTGGCACTGCCGCCGATGCCGACGAGGAAGCGACGGCAGCCCTGCTCCATGGCGTCGGCGATGACCTGGCCCACGCCGTAGGTGGAGGTGTTCATGGGGTCGCGCAGGTGGGGCGGCACGAGGGGCAGTCCGGCCGCTGCGGCCATTTCGATGACGGCGGTGCCGCCGATGATGCCATAGGCACAGCTTACGCTCTCCCCCAGCGGGCCTTCGACGGGGAGGGTGCGGAGCCTGCCGCCCATGCCGGAGGTCAGCGCGTCCACGGTGCCCTCACCGCCGTCGGCAAGGGGGCGGACGAGAATCTCTGCGTCGGGGTAGACGCGGCGGATGCCCTCGGCGACGGCATGACCGGCCTCGAGCGAGGTCAGGCTGCCCTTGAAGGAGTCCACGGCGATGACGATCTTCATGCCATGTCCACCTTTTTGCCGTCGATGAACACCTGCACGACCTGGCCGGAGACGTCGAACACGTCGCCGCGGGCCAGCACGATGTCAGCGTCCTTGCCCGCCTCGATGGAGCCCACGCGGTCGGCAATGCCGATGTGCTCGGCGGCGTTGAGGGTGATGGCACGCAGCGCGTCGTGGCGGTCCATGCCGGACTGTATGGCCAGGCCGGCGCACAGCGGCAGGTAGTGCTGCGGGATGACGGGCGAGTCCGTGATGATGCAGACGTGGCCGCCCGCTTTGGCCAGGATGCCGGGAGTGGCGAAGGTCTTGTTGCGCAGCTCAAACTTGGTGGCGTGGGTCAGCGACGGGCCGACGGCCATGGGATAGCCCTCAGCGGCGAGCTTGTCGGCGACCTTATGGCCCTCGGTGCAGTGCTCGAGGGTGAGGTTTACGCCGAACTCCTTGGCGATGCGGATGGCGGTGAACAGGTCGTTGGCCTGGTGGGCGTGGGCCTTTAAGGGCATTTTGCCCTCGAGCACGGGCAGCAGGGCTTCGGACTTCATGTCAAAGGCGACATCCTTGCCGGCGTCCTTCTTCTCCTTGTACTGCTGCGCCCTGAGCAGCGCTTCGCGCAGCTTGGCGGCGGTGGACATGCGGGTGGAGATGCCCTTTTCCTTGTAGCAGCGCTTGGGGTTCTCGCCGAAGGCGCACTTCATGGCGACGTTATCGCGCACGATCATGTCGTCCACGCGGTCGCCGACGGTCTTGATGGCCACGAAGGTGCCGCCCAGCACGTTGGCCGAGCCGGGGCCGGTGCACACGGTGGTCACGCCGGCGCGGGCGGCCATCGCGAAGGTGGGATCGGCAGGCTCGATGCCGTCGATGGCGCGCAGGTGGGGCACGACGGGGTCGCTGTGCTCGTTGTAGTCCGCGCCCTCGTAGCCGATGCCGTAGCCGTCCAGACCGATGTGGCAATGCGCCTCGACGAAGCCGGGGTAGGCGGACAGACCGGTGGCGTCGTAGACCTCCTCGCCCTCGGCGGGCAGGTTGGGGCCGACGGCGGCGATCTTGCCGTCGCGGATCAGGATGTCGCCCTGGATGGGCTCGGGCAGCACGGCGGTGTATATCGTGGCATTCTTGATGAGCATGATGGTTTCCCTCCTGTATTTATTTCTTGGATCCCCTCTATTTTACCATGCTCCCTGCGCGCGCGCAACGCGGTTTTGGGACGGCGCGATGCGGTTTTTGCGCGGGAAAGCCTTGTCCGGCGGGGCGCGCGGCGGTATACTGGGAGCAGAAAGAGAGGTGCTGTGCATGAAGAGCGTAAAGCCGGGGCGCGGGCCGTCGATGATGAGCGGCGTGGGGTCGGTCGCGGGCATTTTGTTTGGGATCATCTGGACCATTGCGGCGGCGTCGATGGGGGCGCCGGCGTTCTTCCCGCTGTTCGGGCTGGTGTTCATCGGCATCGGCGTGGCGCAGGCGGTGTACCACTTCCGCAACGCGACGGGCGAAAGGCGGTATTCCTCCTTTGACATTGTGGAAGACGGCGAGGAGCCCGACCCGCTGGACGGGCGCTTTGGCGCGCAGAAGGAGGCAGGCGACCCGGGCTTTTGCCCCTACTGCGGCGCACGGGCGGAGGAAGGGTACGAATTCTGCCGGAAATGCGGCAAAAAGCTGCCCGATTGAGTGAAAATGTGTTAATGAATACTTGCATGATCGGCAGGATTGCAGTTGTGTTATACTGTACTTGACACCCATATGAACAAGGGAGGACACCATGTTGACACAGCAGGAGATCAAACAGCACTGGGACGCTTCGCTTTACGAGCAGCAGGAGGATTATCGGCACGATGTGGATCTTTTGCTCGGGCTGCTGGGCGGAGAGCCGCAGCGCGTGCTGGACGCGGCGTGCGGCGCGGGGCGCATGGCGCTGCCGCTGGGGCAGGCAGGGCACAGTGTGCACGGGTTTGACGTGGACGACAGCATGCTGGAGCGGATGCAGGCGCATCTGGACACGGGGCGCTACCCCACCGTCGCGCTGGAGAAGCGGGACGGCATGGCGAGCGCGTGGCCGGGCGGGTTTGACGTGGTGCTGCTGGGTGCGAACCTGCTGTGCAACCTGATCACGGGCGGGGCGGACTACACGGCGGCGCAGCGGCTGTTCCTGCGGCGTGCGCATGAGGCGCTGCGGCCGGACGGGCATCTGTTTTGGGATTTTGACTGCGTGGATTGGCAGACGGTTGCGTGGGCGGACACGAAGGCGTGGGTGTGTTTTGACGGCACGGACGAGTGGGGCACCTACGGGCGGTACATTGTCGGGCAGTATGAATACGACGCGGGCACGCGCATCTGCCAGGGCGAGCGCATCTGGGAGCTGCAGCCGAAGGACGGCGAGGGGTTCACGGTCAGGAAAACGAGCGTCAAGCATTTTCCGTCGTGGGCGGATGTGCAGGCTTGGCTTGCGGAGACGGGATTTGAGGCAGAAAAGCTGTTTGTGGACTACAAGCCTGCCGAACAGGGAAGGGACGGCTGCCGCATTACGCTGTGGGCGCGGAAGGCGGTCATGGAAACTTAACGGAAAACGGGAGCCTGTGCGGGCGCACAGACTCCCCTGTTTTGTTGACAATAGGGATGGCGCATCGTATAATAGTTAGCAGTATAACGAACGACAGAGGAGCGGACAGAGCGATGGCGCGGGAGCGGGTGCTGATCATACTCAACCCGGTAGCGGGACACAAGGCGGCGCAGAAGGCGCTGTTTCCGCTGGTGAAGCGGCTGTGCGCGCAGGACAGCACGGTGATCGTACACACCACGCGCGCGCACGGCGAGGCGGCAGAGGTGGCGCGGGAGGCGGGCGCGGAGTGCGACCGGATCATCGTGCTGGGCGGCGACGGGACGCTGAGCGAGGTGCTGAGCGGGCTGGTGCGCGCGGGGGCGAAGGTGCCCGTGGGGTATGTGCCCACGGGGACGACCAACGATCTGGCGCACGCACTGCATCTGCCCGCGAAGGCGAAGGACGCCATTGAGGTGGCGGCGGAGGGATGCGTGCGCCAGCACGACGCGGGGCTGCTGAACGGGAGCGCATTTTTCGACTACGTGGCTTCCTTCGGCGCGTTTGCGGACACGGCGTTTGCCACGCCGCAGTCGCTGAAGAACAAGCTGGGGCGCATGGCCTACATCTTCCGCGGGGCGCGGGAGGTGTTCACGCTGAGGCCCCATCCGGTGACGGTGACGGCGGGCGGGCGCGTGGTTTCGGGCGCGTTTTATTACGGGAGCATCTCCAACTCCACGCGCATCGGCGGGGTGGTGGACCTGTCGGGCGCGGGCGTGCGGTTTGACGACGGGCTGATGGAGATCCTGCTCATCCGGCAGCCGCCCACGGTGCAGGCGATGCGCGACTTTGCGCATCAGGTGTATGACCCGGATTACTTTGTGTTCCTGCAGGCGGACGAGGCGACGTTCCGCTTTGAGGCGCCCGCCGAGTGGACGGTGGACGGCGAGTGCGCCGGCGAATTTACCGAGGTGACCTTCCGCTGCCTGCCCCGCGCGGTGCAGCTGATCGCGCCCAAACAGGCATAAAGGACGCAAAACAGCCCGCAGAAGCGATTCTGCGGGCTGTTTTTTTATGCGGTTTACGCCTTGACCGCGTCGAAGGCCTGCTGCAGGTCCTCGATGATGTCGTCGACATGCTCGGTGCCGATGGACAGGCGGATGGTGTTGGGCTTGATGCCCTGATCGGCCAGCTCCTCGGCCGTCAGCTGCGAGTGCGTGGTGGTTGCGGGATGGATGACCAGCGACTTTACGTCCGCCACGTTCGCCAGCAGCGAGAAGATCTTCAGGCTGTCGATGAACTTGTGCGCCTCGGCCTGGCCGCCCTTGATCTCAAACGTGAAGATGGACGCGCCGCCGTTGGGGAAGTACTTCTGATACAGCGCATGGTCGGGATAATCGGGCAGAGACGGGTGGTTGACCTTCTCCACCTGCGGGTGGTTCGCCAGGAACTCCACGACCTTTTTGGTGTTCTCCGCGTGGCGGTTCAGGCGCAGTGACAGCGTCTCCACGCCCTGCAGCAGCAGGAACGCGTTGAACGGCGAGATGGTCGCGCCCGTGTCGCGCAGCAGGATGGCGCGGATGTAGGTCACAAACGCCGCGGGGCCCGCCGTGTCCACGAAGCTCACACCGTGGTAG
>JAXEXP010000075.1:0-6448 GCA_034113365.1 Candidatus Spyradocola sp. | reverse complement strand
CCGCGGGGGGGGGGCGGCCCCCCCCCCCCCCCCGGCGCCGGGCCCCCGGGGTCCCGCGCACCTCCGACCGAAAGCCGTCCTCAAATGACTTGCAAAACGCGGCCGCAGCATGTATACTCATCTTAAGTTTTGCGCCGCCTGACGCGGCAAAAAGGAGAACATACAGCTATGAGCAGCATCATTCCCGGCGTATCCCCCTCCATGATGTGCGCCGACGCGCTGAACCTGGGCGTGGACGCCGTCGCGCTCGAGAAGGCGGGCGTGCAATACTTCCACTACGACGTGATGGACGGCGACTTCGTGCCCAACTTCATGCTGGGGCCGGACGTCATCAAGGCGGTGCGCAAGGTCAGCAAGGTACCCGCCGACATCCATCTGATGGTCAAGAACCCTGAGCGCCATCTGCACCTGTTCGACCTGCGGGCGGGCGACGTGGTTTCGGTTCATCAGGAATCCACCATCCACCTGCAGCGGACGCTGGCCGCCATCCGTCAGACGGGCGCGCAGGCTGCCGTCGCGCTCAACCCGGCCACGCCGCTGTGCACCATCGAGGACGTGCTGCCCGACATCGACATGGTGCTGCTGATGACCGTCAACCCCGGCTTTGCGGGCCAGAAGCTGGTGCCGCAGACGCTTGCCAAGATCACCCGCCTGCGCAAGATGCTTGACGAGAGCGGCTATGCCCATGTGCGCATCGAGGTGGACGGCAACGTCTCCTTTGAAAACGCCGTCAAGATGCGCGCTGCGGGCGCGGACCTGTTCGTGGCCGGCACCTCCGCCGTGTTCCGCGAGGGCGGCATCCAGGCCAACATGGCAAAGCTGCTCGACTGCATCCGCTAAGAAATAGTATAAACCCCGTCCTCCGCTGCAAAAAGCGAAGAGGACGGGGTTTCTTCATTATAAAGCGCTCACGCGCGGGCGCGCAGCGTGCGGACGGTGTCGTCGATCATGTCGAGGGCCAGCGCGAACAGGATCACGCCCAGGAAGAACAGGTTGAAGTGGTCGAACATCAGGAACACGAAGTCCGGCACGCCAACCAGCAGATTGCCGACGGCCTGTCGGAACGCGGGGTTGAGCAGCCCGTCGCGGCAGAAGATCAGGCAGGCGGCGGGGATGCTCAGCGCGTCGCAGATGAGCGACACGGCCAGCACGCGCAGGTTGCGGCGGCCCTCCAGCAGACGGTAGCCCGTGCGCACCAGCCCCAGCACCGTCAAAACCGTGATCCACACCCAGCCCGCGCGCAGCGCCTCGGGCAGGAAGATGCAAAAGCGCTGCATCCTGCCGTTTGCCTCGATGGTCACGCCCATGAGGCTCGGGAAAAAAAGCAGCATCAGCCCGAAGAACGCGCACAGCGCCAGCCCGATCGCCGATTCCCAGCGCGGGATGACCTCGCTGTGCCGGGGCACGGGCGGCAGGTTCTCGATGGTGTCGCTGGCCATGCCCACGCGCACGCCGCGCCGCTCCATCACCGCAAAGGCGATGGTGATGCCCGCAAACGCCGTCAGCAGCGCGGAGAGCGTGGTGCCGAAGAAATTCAGCAGCGCCTCGCCCCAGCCCATCTCGCCGATGAGCAGCAGCACGATGTGCGCGATCAGCATCGCGCCTGCGATCATCGGCAGCAGCAGCTTGAGGAAACCCTTGTACTGCGGGTAGTACCCCTCGCCGATCAGCGCCTTGCCCGCGTCGGGGCTGTATTTGCGGAAGAGCTCGGCAGGCGTGCCCAGCTCCGTCAGCACCACGCGCAGATCCTTCTCCGTGGGCTCCTCGCCGCCGCAGCGGGCCTCCAGCATGTCCTCGATGAGCGTGTCCAGCTCGCGCTCGATGTCAGCGCGGACGGCGCGCGGCAGTCCCTTGACAACCGCGTAGACATATCTCTCCTTTAAGTCGCTCATGACTGCTCCTCCTCGTCTGCAAGAAAGCGGCTCACGCTCTCCACCGTGCCGCGCCAGGCTTCCTCCATGCGCGCGGCCACCTGCCGCCCCTCGTCGGTGATCTGATAATACTTCCTCGGCTTGCTGCCGCCCGTCTCCCAGCGGCTCTCCAGCAGGCCCTGCCCCTCCAGGCGCCGCATCAGCGGATAGAGCGTGTTGGCCTCCAGCTTTACGCCCTTTTGCTCCATCACGCCGATGAGGCTGTAGCCGTACATCGGCGTCTCCAGCTGTTTGAGCACGCACAGCACCAGCGTGCCGCGCCGCAGCTCCTGCAGCATCGAGGAGACGATCTCCTCCTGTCCCATAGCCCTCCCCCTTCCCGGGATGTTGTGCATTCTCATTATACTGTGTGCCACACATTATGTCAAGCACGAGCGTGACAAAAGAAAAGCCTTGCATTTGCGGGAACACGGGTGTATAATGCTTCTAAACCTTTGAGGAAGAGGTAAAACTGCGAAGATCGGTCCTGAGCGAGCGGGGGAGGGTGCAAGCCCTGTGGATACGGCGCAGACAAATGGGCTTCCGAGGGTGCGGTGAAAGGGCGAGAGCCCAAGTAGCAGGCAACGCTTCATCCCCGTTAGCGGATGCCGGAGGGGGTTCCCTTACTGTAAAAAGGAATCAATCAAGGTGGTACCGCAGATTTTTCGGAGTCTGTCCTTGGGCATGGGTTTATCCTGCCGTGGACGGGCTTTTTTATTTCCCTTGCGGAACGCTTGGAAGGAGAAGGACAATGGAAAAGTTTCTGATGGGCAACGAGGCCATCGCACTGGGCGCTCTGGACGCGGGCGTGGGCTTCGTGTCGGGCTATCCCGGCACGCCGTCGACCGAGGTGCTGGAGACCGTGGCCAAGTACAACGACGGCTCGGTGTACGTCGAGTGGTCGGTCAATGAAAAATCCGCCATGGAGGCGGCCGCGGGCGCTGCCTACGCCGGCGCGCGCGCCATGGTGACCATGAAGCAGGTGGGCCTGAATGTGGCCAGCGACCCGCTGATGAGCCTTGCGTATGTGGGCGTCAAGGGCGGCATGATCGTGCTGGTGGCGGACGACCCCGGCCCCATCTCCTCACAGACCGAGCAGGACACCCGCACCTTTGCGATGTTCTCCAAGCTGCCGGTGTTTGACCCCTCCTCGCCCGAGGAGGCCTACGCGATGGTGGCCGAGGCCTTCGAGCTGTCCGAAAAGCACGGCACGCCCGTGATCCTGCGCTCCACCACCCGCGTCTGCCACGGCTGCGCCACGGTCAGCGTGCAGGAGCACCACGAACCCAAGAAGGCCGAGGGCTTTATCAAGGACACCCAGCGCTGGGTGATCTTCCCCCGCACCTCCTTCCTCAACCACAAGAAGATCGAGGCACGCAACCCCGTCATCGGCAAGGAGTTCTGCTCCTCTCCCTTTAATTCCGTCGAGCACGCGGGCGCGGGCCGCAGAGGCATCGCCACCCACGGCATCAACTACGCCTACACTTCCGAGGCGCTGGCGCTGCTGGGCGCCGAGGCTCCGCTGTTGAAAGTTGGCACACCCTTCCCCTTCCCCGAGGACCTGGGCGTGGAATTCCTGAAGTCCGTGGACGAGGTGCTGTGCGTCGAGGAGCTGGATCCCGTCATCGAGCGGGCGCTGACCTTCCTGTGCGGCAAGCATCACCTGCCCACCAAGATCTACGGTAAGCTGACCGGCCACATCGCCGCCGCGGGCGAGAACACCGTGGAGTCCGTGGAAAAGGCGCTGGCGGCGTATCTTGATGTGCAGCTCCCCGAGAGCGCGCAGCTGCCGCCCCCGCCGCCGATGCCCGTGCGGCCGCCGGTGCTGTGCGCAGGCTGCCCGCACCGCGCGTCCTTCTTCGCGGTCAAGGAGGCCATGAAGGGGCGCAAGGCGGTATTCTCGGGCGACATCGGCTGCTACACGCTGGGCAACGCGATGCCGCTGGACATGGTGGACACCTGCCTGTGCATGGGCGCGGGCGTGACGATGGCGCAGGGTCTGCACCGCATCGAGCCCGACGCCGTCAACTTCGCATTCATCGGCGACTCGACGTTCTTCCACACGGGCATACCGGGCGTGATCAACGCGGTCTACAACGAGCACGACATCGTGGTCGTGGTGCTGGACAACTCCACCACCGCCATGACGGGCCATCAGCCCCACCCCGGCACCGGCAAGACCATGATGGGCGAGATCAGCGAAAAGATCAGCATCGAGCGCGTACTGGAGGCGCTGGGCGTCAAGTCCGTGCAGGTGGTCAACCCGCTGGAGCTGGATGCTGCCAAGCAGGCCGTCGCCCGCGCGGCGGAGGAAAAGGGCGTTTCCGCCATCATCTTCCGCTCACCGTGCATCGCGGTGGTAAAGCCCGGCAAGGCGCTGACCGTGGACGCGGACAAGTGCATCGGCTGCAGGCTCTGCATCAGCAAGCTGGGCTGCCCGGCGCTGGTGATGGAGAACGGCAAGGCCAAGGTGGAGCCGGGGCTGTGCACGGGCTGCACGCTGTGCAGTCAGGTCTGCCCCAAGAAGGCCATCGGCTGAGCGAGAGAAGGAGGAATGACTATGAATTGCATACTGGCCGGCGTCGGCGGACAGGGTACCGTGCTCGCCTCCAAGCTCATAGCGCAGGCGGGGCTGAGCAGCGGGCAGATGGTGCGCACCGCCGAGACCATCGGCATGGCGCAGCGCGGCGGCTGCGTGGTCAGCCATGTGCGCACCGGCGCACACATCGACTCCCCGCTGGTGCCCGTCGGGCAGGCGGACATCATCATCGGCTTTGAGCCCGCCGAGGCGGTGCGCAATCTCCCCTACCTCAAAAAAGGCGGCACGGCGGTGGTCGCGCGCAAGGCGGTGCGCCCCGTGACGGCCTCCCTGACCGGCTCCGCCTACGACGGCAGCGACATGCTCGCCTATCTGTCGCAGAACGTGGAGCGCCTGATCCTCGTGGACGGCGAGGCCATCTGTCAGGAAATCGGTTCGCCCAAGGTGCTCAACATTGCTTTGCTGGGCGCGGCTTTGGAGGCGCTGGGCATCGAAGCGGAACAGATGGAAGCCGTGATCCGCGCGAGCGTCCGACCCCAGTTCATCGAAATGAACCTCAAGGCCCTGCACGCGGGCATGAACGCGGCGAGAAAGGAGCAGTGACCCATGAACGAACAGACACTGGAGCTCATCAAGCAGAACATACGCAACGCGATGGAGAACGGCGCGTTCTACGCCAAGCGCTTTGCAGGCGTCAATGTGGACGACATCAAAACCCTCGAGGACTTTCGCAAGCTGCCCTTCACCGACAAGGGCGACCTGCGCGAGGCGTATCCGCTGGGGCTGATGGCCGTCCCCGAGGAGCAGGTGGTGCGCATCCACTCCTCCTCCGGCACCACCGGCACGCCCGTCATCATCCCCTACACCGCGCAGGACGTCACCGACTGGGCGATCATGTTCGAGCGCTGCTACCGTGTGGCGGGCCTGACCCCCCTCGACCGCGTACACATCACGCCCGGCTACGGCCTGTGGACGGCGGGCATCGGCTTCCAGAACGGCGCGGAACGCTTGGGCGCGATGGTCATCCCGATGGGCCCCGGCAACACCGACAAGCAGCTGCGCATGATGCAGGACATGGGCTCTACCGTGCTGTGCGCCACCTCCTCCTACGCGCTGCTGCTGGCCGAGGAGATCACCAAGCGCGGCCTCAAGGACAAGATCAAGCTCAGAAAGGGCGTCATCGGCTCCGAGCGCTGGGGCGAGAAGATGCGCAAGCGCATCGCCGGCGAGCTGGGCGTACAGCTCTACGACATCTACGGCCTGACGGAGATCTACGGCCCCGGCATCGCGATCTCCTGCGACTACGAGAACGGCATGCACTACTGGGACGACTACCTCTACTTTGAGGTGATCGACCCCAAGACCGGAAAGAACGTGCCCGACGGCACCCTGGGCGAGCTGGTCATCACGACGCTGCGCAAGCAGGGCGCGCCTTTGATCCGCTACCGCACGCATGACCTGACGCGCATTCTCACCGGCTCCTGCCCCTGCGGCTGCAAGTACCCGCGCATCGACTCCATCCTCGGCCGCACCGACGACATGATCAAGGTCAAGGGCGTCAACATCTTCCCCGCGCAGATCGAGGAAATGCTGCGCGAGGTGGAGGGCACCTCCTCCGAGTATCAGGTGATGATCGACCACCTCAACGGCAAGGACATCATGACGGTGTTCTTTGAAACCGAGCTGCCCCAGGAGCAGCGCAAGGGCCTGATGGACGCGGTGCAGGCGCACTGCAAGGCCAAGATCGGCATCCAGATCGTGCCCAAGGCCGTCTCGATGGGCGAGCTGCCCCGCTCCGAGAAGAAGTCCACCCGCATCTACGACAACCGCTACTAAGCGATCAACCCACAGGGGGGACGGTGTACGCCGTTCCCTTTTTCGCACAACGCAGCGATAGTGCGCCGCCCGCCGCAGGCGGCCCGGCCGCAGGCCCGGCCCCCGGGCGCCCCCGTGGGGCGTCCCCGGGGGGGGCGCACCCCCCCCACCCCCCCGCCGCGGG
>JAXEXP010000074.1:0-18884 GCA_034113365.1 Candidatus Spyradocola sp. | reverse complement strand
TGATATTTTCTTTCCAGCATGAATAGCTTTACTGATGGATTCGACGATAACATAATTACCTGAGTCTGGTACTTTGACCTTATTGGCAAAATAAATATTTTCCCTTAGTCTATCGGCATTATAGTCGCTGGTAAGTGTAAGGAGTTTATCAATCAGTTCATTCGTTTTATCTTCCGGAATAAAGTGCGATGCCTGAACGGCATCAATCATGCCTTATCGTAAATCGTGTAATCCACACCGGTGTCCGTGCGCTGAACGTGAAGATACCGCTCATCCACGACATAAAGGCGCTCCATCGCCATGGCAGGTTCAGCAGCAATCAGCTCCGCCTCGCGCTCTTTCAGGATTTCCGCATAGTGGCGGTCAATATCGTTGATAAGGCCGTCTGCGGTTTTGCTGATTACCTCCAGACTTTCCCGCAGCTCCGGCAGGGTTTTATCCTTTGACCAGGACGCGATATAGCCAAAGCTGTTGTCGCCGGTAGCGATGCCGTAATAAGCGCACACCGCATAGGAGATGCTTTCTGCCTGCACTTCTTCGGTACTGCGGGAAAGTTCCGGTGTTTTCTCCTCAGTATCTTTGGCTCGATTGTGAAGCAGCGCGTGCGCCATCTCATGTATGACCGCAGATACCGTCTGCACCTCGCTCATGCCTTCGCGGATGGCGATGTCCTGATGCTCCAGATCAAAGTAACCGTCCATATGTCAGGAAGAATGCTCAGGTGCGCCAGCGGAAGGAGAAGGATTTTCCGCGATGCGTGATGGTGATCCAGCTGTTGCCGGGTTCGCCGGGAGTGATCTTCAGTTTGCCGTCGGGCGTGACTTCTACGGTGCACACGGCAGGATCAGAGTTTTCGTCCAAGGTGAAGTCGGTGATCGGTTCTCCGGAATTCAGAACGGTGACATAGGAAGTTTTATCTCGGCCAAAGCCGCTGCCGGAAGGAACAATGTCACCTTCGATCATCAGTTCAAGCTGAACGTTGCTGTGAGCGACTCCGTACAGCTGTTCATCCAGGAAAGCCGCACTTTCTTCGGTGATCATCCCGTAGTTGCTCAGCATGAAGGACAAGGCAGTTGCGGCGTGTTTGGGATTGCACCATACATCGGGTTCATATCCGATGGCGTCGACATTGTTCATGCCATACTTGAAGCGGATTCCTGTAGCGAAGGAGATTGCGATGCCGCTGTTCGGCAGCCTGAGCTCAATGTTATTGCCGCCGATCTGGTAACCGGCGCTGTTGCTGCCGATGATGAGGGAGTTGTTCAGTGTATGAAGGTTGAGCAGCATGCTTTCGCCAGCAGAGCCGCATTTGTCATCAATCAGCACGAACAGAGGGACCTCGTTCTCAATGAACTTACCTGTGGAGTGGATGTCATAGTCGAAATGCTCTTTGCCATAAGTGCTGCTGGAGATTCCATTTTCCAGCGGAGTGGCTTTGCCGGCGTTAGCACTGTTCAGCACGGCATCTCTTCTGCAGAAACCCTTCATCCATCTGCCGGAGGGTTCTGACGTGCCGCCGCCGTTGCAGCGGATGTCTACGATGAGGGCATCTGCACTTCTTGCTTTCTTTGCGTCGGCAGCGAATTTCTTGAAATCCTCTTCCAGAGAAGGCTCGAAGCTGCGCATGGATTGATAGTACACGCTTTCATCAGTGATGAAGTGATATTCGCCTTCGTCATGGAAAGCTTCACGGGCCAAGGATTCGCTTTCGACCCAAGTAATGGGTTCTTCACGGGTCTGTCCGTTGCAGGTAAGCACAATGGAGTCCTGAGCAGGCACCTGCGGCGCAGGACAGAAGAGAACGGGGCTGTAGACCAGCCAGCCATCGTCATTGAGACTGATTTCCAACCGGGCATCTGACGCGGTGAAAGAGTCGAAGTACCACTTATCGCCTGTGACAGTCTCTTTGTAGAAGCCATGTTCATCCGCGCTGAAATCATGAGGCTCTGCGCTGTAATGATATTCATAGCGCTGTTGACGGTTTTCGCCGTAATGGCGACCCGAGATCTGATTGTGAACGTCGCGGATGAAGTCCAACGAGTCATAGATGCACTGCGCAAGATCTTCTGCATAGATGCCGTCTTTCCCTTCAAGGTAGGCCATAATCTCCTGCTGAGCGGCATTGAAGGCTTCGTCTCCGCCAAAGTAATAGTAGAGAGCATAGGCGTATTTCAGCGTGCGGAAATAGAGCTCGACATCGGCAACGGCCTCATCATAAGGAATGAGGGTTTCCTTCATTTCGCGCTCTTCCTTGAGCAGTTTGATCTCCTCGCGGGTCAGCAGGGCTTTTGCTTCCGGATCGTTCGGGATGTACTCCAAGAGCTGATCGTAGTTGATCTCTGTTTCGAGCCGTGTGCGGTGCGCAGTACTGGCCTGTTCCATCACATCAGCCAGATCAAGCACGACAGCATCCTTATAGATGTACTGTATCGGTGTTGGAGATGGAGTGACCGTCGGAGATGGTGTAGGCGACGGTGTGTCGATGGGTGTTGGCACAGCAGTAGGCAGCACAGATGCCGTAATCGATGGCTCAGCGATTGTGCTGCTGCATGAGGCGGCAGAGAATAGAACGAGAATGATTAAGAGAATGGCTGTGATCTTCTTCATAAGTGCAGACTCCTTATACAGCATATTGAAGTGTCAATCAGAGATTTTAATGGTGAACCCCGATTCGATAGCGGCTTCAATCCAAGCTCGCTTTGCATCTTCGGCATTGACAAGCGCTTTTTCCATTGTTGACGCACAGGTGATACAGCCGGGAAGATCAGGGTAGAATACAACAAAGCCGTCTCCATCCGGATCGGCAATGATTTCCGGCTGGTATGGAAGGGACAAATAATCTTGCAGATTCATGAGCTGCGGTCTCCTTAGAGTAGGTGAGTGAATGTAACTGCCATTGATCTGCTTTGTATCTAGCTTAGCAGAATATCAATAAATGAGCAAGGTACAGCAGGACATTTATTTTCATTTGCAGCAGGCCAGCGATTGATGAATAACTTCCAATGCAGAGTGAACGACTGCGTATAATGTTTCTGCAGAGATCATACACAGAGTATCTGCACGGGGAGCATGTTTCGGGTCATAACCTGGTAGGTGCGACTTTTTGATGGCTTCATTGGCAATGAACTCGAAATGGTCGGCAAAACGACTGACGTCAACAGGGGTGGTAAGGTGAGCGGAGATAACTGCAGTCCAGTAACTATTCCAGTTTTCCATGAAGGCAGCGGGCGTGGTGTGGTATTTGTTACCGACGATCCGACCGTGGGTGGACAGCTGACTAAGGTATCCTTGTTTGAGGCTGAGGATCTGGCGCTCCAGACGATCGTTCTGATCATGGAGGATGCATGAGGTTCATTGCGTGGGGAAGATAGGATTCATCATACGAACGAAGTTCCATGTGCAGCAGCTTCCTTTTCGATTGGATTTCAGAATATAGATAAAGATGATTGCGTTGTATGTTGCTGTAGATTTCTGTGCCTTGATTGTATCGCAAATATGACAAATACGCAATGCTATATCGTTAAAACGATATAGTTCGCCCGACGTTTGGCGCGTAGAACATCGATTTTCCAAGATTTTTGGAGAGTATGAGTGATCTACTAACGAAAATAGCCTGACTTACTACTAACCCAGATTGGCAACAAATATGCCCGATTGAATGCATTTTCATTCAATCGGGCATATAAAATTCGGCATTGCAGGGTAAAAATGTCATGCCGTCGACACCAACTACCCCATGACTTGCAAAAAACGATGAACAGGTTCAAGAAATCCCTTAATCTCGGTAATAAAGATAAATCCCTGACACTATTTACAGTGCAGGGATTTTTGGTGGAGCATAGGGGATTCGAACCCCTGACCTCAACATTGCGAACGTTGCGCGCTACCAACTGTGCTAATGCCCCGTATTCTATTGTCCTAGTTTGTGGGTTGCGTCACAGCGGCATGTTCTACCAACTGTGCTAATGCCCCATGTGATATGAAGTTGTATCGAAATTTTTCAGGGCGAACATGCAGAACCTACGTTCTACCAACTGTGCTAATGCCCCATATTCAGTTGACGTGCCAGCCTCATCGGCTGACGCAGTATATGATAGCACAACCCGCGGCGGATTGCAAGTGTTTTTTACGGATTTTCTGAAAAAGTGCCGCGCGGCAAAGTGTGCGCCGCTCTTGCCGCCGGGGCGCACGCTGTTGTACAATAGACGGTAGAGAGGGAGGGATCGACATGAACCGCAAGGAACCCCATTCCGTGCCCGAGGTGCTGACGGAGCCCGAGCGCGCCGGCCGCAGCGCCCGCGACGCCGTGACGGCCTACGCCGACAGCGTGCAGGACACCTATACCGAGTTGGCGCGCTGCACGCCCCAGAACCCGCCGCCCGAGGCGCTGCGCAGCCGCGTCGAGGGCGAGTTGGCCTCGCTGGGGCGCGCCGAGGCGGACCTCCGCCACGCCCAGAACCGCACCGCCGAGCTGCGCGACGAGCTGTCCGCGCGCCTTTCCGATACCGAGAAGAGCACTGCCCGCAAGTGGTCGCGCCTGCACGCCCCCACAAACGCCTCCATCGACCTTGCCGAGCAGGAGCGGAATCACTTCGCCCGCGGCCTCAACCTCTATAAAATGCTGCTGGTGCTGATCCTGGGCAGCTTCGCGGGCGTGGTGGTGGAGCTGATCTGGTGCTTCGTCACCAACGGCTACCTCGAGAGCCGCGCCGGGCTGGTCTATGGGCCTTTCAACCTGCTCTACGGCGTGGGCGCCGCGGTGCTCTCCGCCGCGCTCTACCGCTTCCGCAACCGCGGCCGCTGGCTGTCCTTCCTGGGCGGCTTCGTGGTGGGCAGCGTGGTGGAATACGCCTGCTCCTGGCTGCAGGAGCTGGTGTTCGGCTCCACCTCGTGGGATTACAGCCACCTGCCCTTCAACCTCAACGGCCGCATCTGCCTGCTGTACTCCATCTTCTGGGGATTGCTGGGCGTACTGTGGATCAAGGACATCTATCCCCGCATGTCCAAATGGATCCTGCACATCCCCAACCGCGCCGGCATACTGCTCACCTGGGCGCTGACGATCTTTCTGATCTTCGACGGCATCGTCTCGGGCATCGCGGTGATGCGCTGGTCGCAGCGCATCGAGGGCGTCCCCGCCTCCAACGCGTTTGAGACCTTCGTCGACGCCCGCTTCCCCGACGAGCGCATGGAGCGCATCTACGCCAACATGGATTTCGACTGATCCCCGCAAAAATGAACTCCCGCCGCGATGAATTTCCACCGCAGCGGGAGTTTTCTTCTATTCAGACGTTACGCCTTGCCGGTCGCGTGCATCACGCGCTCGATGAAGCGGATCACGTTCATCGCGCAGCGCTGCGCCTCGGCGCGTGTGACGCCGTCGGGGTCGCGCAGCGAGGGCACCAGCGTGCGGGCGGAGTCGTCGCCCTCCTCGCCGATGACGCCGGGCATCAGCACGTCCACCTGCGCGCGCACGCGCACCGCGTCGTTGCGCAGATTGGGGAACTCCCGCGACTCACCCTCCTGCATCCACCAGTCGGTGATGACCAGGCCGTCGTAGCCCCACTCGTTGCGCAGGATCTCGGTGGCCAGCTCGTAGTGGTAGTGGCTCCACACGCCGTTGACCTTGTTGTAGCTGGTCATCACGGCCAGCGGATCGGCCTCCTTGACGGCGATCTCAAAGCCCTTGAGGTAGATCTCGCGCAGCGCGCGCTCGCTGACCTGCGAGTCATTGCGGTTGCGGAAGCGCTCCTGGTTGTTGCACGCGAAGTGCTTGATGCAGGCCGAGCGACCGGTGCTCTGCGTGCCGCGCACCGCCGCAGCCGCGATCCTGCCGGTCAGCAGCGGGTCCTCGGAGAAATACTCGAAGTTGCGGCCGCACAGCGGGTTGCGGTGGATGTTCATGCCCGGGCCGAGCAGCATGTGCGTGTCAAAGTGCGCCATCTCCTGGGCCACCAGCGCGTACAGCGCCTGCACGCCTTCGACGTCAAACGTGCTGGCCAGCGCCGTGCCGCAGGGCAGCAGCGCCACCGTCTCGCGGATGCGGATGCCCGACGGGCCGTCGGTGGTGATCATCGCGGGCAGCCCGCGCGCGCGCAGCCTGTCCGTCACGCCGCCGAACGCGCCCGCGTTGCCGTCGGGGCCGTAGCAGGAGTTCATCAGCCCCTGACCGTGCGTGATGTCGTCCAGCTCCTCATCGGTCAGCTGCGCCACGAATTCCTCCGCGCTGCACTTGCCGCTGAGCACGTCCGCAAAGGGGATGTCCGCCCTGTCCGTGTGCAGCTCAGCCGGGATCTGCGCAAGGATCTCCGCCTTGATGTCCTTGCCCTGCACCGGCACGTCCTCCAGCGCGATCTTGCCGTCGCGGTTGACGAACCGCTGGAACGCAGACTCGGGCTTGACCGCCATGTTTTCGTGCAGCTGCTGCACCACCTGCAGCTCCTCCAGCTCAAACTCCAGCACGCGCGCCGTGTCGCGCACGTTCTCGCCCACTTCCACGCCGTAGACGCCCGCCTGCAGCACGAAGCAGCTCTTGTGCCCCGTAGAGCCCGCGTCGTCGTAGGACGCGAACTGCTTTAGGTCGATGTGCAGCTTCAGCACCTCGCTCTGACCCGGCTCCAGCAGCCCGGTCTTGCCAAACGCCGCCAGCACCTTGGCCGGGTTGCCCAGCACGCCGCACGGCAGCGTCAGATAGCACTGCGCCACCTGCCGGCCCGCCGCGCCGCCCACGTTCTTCACTTCCACGGCAACCTCGATCGCATTGCCCTCGCGCTGCGCCTCCGCCTTCATTTCAAACTGCGTGTAGCTCAGGCCAAATCCGAAGGGATACAGCGCCTTTTCCTTCGCAAACGTCTCAAAATAGCGATAGCCCACATAGATGTCCTCCACATAGGCGTTGGCGGTCTTGCCGCCGAAATACGCGCTGCTGGGGTAGTCCTCGTACCTGCGCGCGATGGTGTCCGTCAGCCTGCCGCTGGGGTTGACCTTGCCGCACAGCACGTCCGCCGCCGCGTAGCCGCCCTCCATGCCGCCCTGCCAGGCGTACACGATGGCGTCCAGCTTGTCGCCATAATCCTCCACCCAGCTCATGTCGATCACGTTGCCGCAGTCCATCACCACGCACACCTTGTCAAAGCGCGCGATCACCAGATCCAGCATGTGCTTTTCGTCGTCCGTCAGGTAGTAGCTGCCCGGCTGCAGCAGGTTCTCGCGATCCTCGCCCGCCGCGCGGCCGATCACCACCAGCGCCGCGTCGCTGTCCTGCGCCGCCTCCGCAACGATGCCCTCGTCCAGCGGCATCTCGGGGTAGCTCATGGGCCACTGGCCCCAGGCGTTCTCGTCGGGCAGGTTGCCGGGGATGGCGCACCACTGCGCATAGCGCTCGGCCAGCTTCTCGGCCACCTTCACGCCGTCCTGCCGCAGGCCCTCCATCAGGCTGGAGCGATAGGGCGGGATCACGTCGCCGCCGCTGCCGTAGCCCACCACGAACGTGTTCACCGCGCAGCGGCCAAACACCGCCACGGTCTGCTCTGCGCGCAGGGGCAGCAGGCCGCCCTGGTTCTTGAGCAGCACGATGCCGTCGGCGGCCATCTGCCGCGCCACCGGCACGATCTGCGGCACCGTCAGCTTGCCCGACACCGTGATCACCGCGTTGAGATCCTGTTCCAGACCCGTGCGCATCAGCTTCAGCTCGTTATCATCGTTCATACTTCACAACACCTTTCCGTCCGGGCGCGCCCGAACCTGACAATTACCGATATATAAAATTCCACGTCCACATCCCACATTCCTGTTGTTTTTCCTTGAAAAAACACTATAATATGAGATATATTTCTCTGCAAAAGGAGGCCCTGCCATGAAACACACCCGCGCCGTGGCGCTGTGCGGCGTCACCGCGGCCCTTGCCGTGGTGCTGATGGCCGTGGGCGGCCTGCTGGGCGTCGGCCTGTACGCCGCCCCCATGCTCGCCGGCCTGTGCCTGCTGCCCGCCGGACGCCATCTCGGGCTCAAATACCACCTGCTGCTCTGGCTCGCCGTGTCGGCGCTGAGCTTCTTTCTCGTGCCCGACGTCGAGCAAGACCTGATGTTCCTGTGCCTGTTCGGCTGCTACCCCATCCTGCGCCCCGCGCTGGAGCGCCTGCCCCGCGTCCCGCGCCTGCTGTGCAAGCTGCTGTTCTTCAACGCCGTGGCCATCGCCCTGGAGGCCCTCGTGCTGCTCGTGCTCGTGCCTGAGACGCTGGGCGCCGGCATGCTGCTGCTCCTGCTGGCGCTGGGCAACCTGACCTTCGTGCTCTACGACCTGCTCATCCCCCGCGCGCAGCGCTTACTGGACGCCCGTCTCGCCGCCTTCCTGCGCTGACCTGTCGGATTTCCACGCCGTCCCCGGCGCAGGAATTTCACATTGCCCCGCCCCTCCCGCCCTGCTATACTGAAGCTGAAAATCCAGTTTCAACAGGAGGGACAGTCCATGAACGGACCCAAAGGATACCTCACCGGCGTAAACCTGGGCGGATGGATCTCGCAGTACGGCAAAAAGGGCATGGATCACTTCCGCACCTTTGTCACCGAGCGCACAATTGAGAAGGTTGCCTCGCTGGGCTTTGACCACGTGCGCGTGCCCGTGGACGACGCGCTGATCGAGTCCGCGCCCTTCGTCCCCTACGAAGAAGGCCTGTCTTTTATCGACAACTGCATCGCCTGGTGCAAAAAATACGGCCTGAACATGATTCTCGACCTGCACGCCGCCCCGGGCTACTCCTTCAGCACGCTGAGCGAAAACTCGCTCTTTGACGACCCCGTCAAGATGGACCGCTTCGTGTGGATCTGGGAGATGTTTGCCAAGCGCTACCTCGCCGAGCGCGACAACCTCGCCATGGAGCTGGTCAACGAGATGGTGGAGCCCGACTCCACCCGCTGGAACGCGCTGGCGCACCGCACCGTCGCGGCCATCCGCGCCATCGACCCCACCCGCTGGATCGTGTTCGGCGGCAACAACTACAACGCCGTCTCGGAGCTGAAAAACATCGACCTGATCGAAAACGACGACCACATCCTCTACAACTTCCACTTCTACGAACCGCTGCCCTTCACCCACCAGAAGGCCGGCTGGAACGCGATGCTCTCCGAGTACACCCGCGATCTGGAGCTGTTCTACCCCGGTCCCTTCACGCGCATCGCGGAGTTCTGCGCGCCGCGCCCTGCGGACGAGCCGCAGTCCATCGCGCCCCTCATCGGCCGCATGAACGACAAGGCCCTGCTCTACGAGATGCTGCAGCCCGCCGTGGACTTCATCGAAAAGACGGGCAAGCCCCTCTACTGCGGCGAATACGGCGTCATCGACGTCGCCCCCGCCGACTCCCGCACGCGCTGGGCGCGCGACATCACCGACTGGTTCCTCGCCCACAACATCGGCCGCGCGGTCTGGAGCCTGCACAAGATGAACTTCGGCCTCATCGGCACCGAGGAGGAAAACTTCGCCGTGCGCGAGCAGGCCTACCTTGACCAGGTCACCCGCAGCAAATAACCTCCTAAGTCCAGCCCGAATCACCCCCAAAACGCACAAAAACAGGCCGCCGGAGCGCATCCGACGGCCTGTTTTTTACGCTAAAGCCTTAGATCTCGGGAATGACGACCTCGACCTCGTGGCCCACCTCGGCGGACTTGACGATGTGGTCGATGATGGCCTGGTTGTACAGGATCTGCGAGGAGGGGATGGGCGCGGGGCCGCCCTCCTTGACCGCATCCAGGAAGGAGCGGATCTTGCGGTCGAACAGGCCGGGGCCCTTGCTCTCGATGACGGGGATCTTGGTCTCGGTCATCGCGCCCGCCACGTCGTGGTAGATGGTCATGGGGCCGCCGACGGAGCCGTTCCAGCAGTCGGTGGAGGGGATGCGCAGGCTGCCCTTGGTGCCCATGATGATGGAGTCACCGGGAGTGTCCAGATGCATCGCCCACGCGATGCGGAAGTCGAGGATGATGCCGCCCTCCAGGCGCACGAACGCCGCCGCAAAGTCGTCCACGTTGAAGCGCTTGGCGTCCTTCTCGCTCTGGTAGTCGGTGCTGGTGCCAAAGAAGTTGGAGGTGTAGCCCGTAACGGTCAGGGGCTTGGGGTAGCCGATGGCGTTGAGCACGCAGTCCAGCGAGTAGCAGCCGATGTCGCCCATCGCGCCGATGCCGCCGGTGGACTTTTCGATGAACGTAGAGTTCGGGATGCCCCTTCTGCGGCCGCCGCCGGTCTGCACGTAGTAGATCTTGCCCAACACGCCCGAGTCGACGATCTTCTTGATCATCTTCATGTTCTCGTCAAAGCGCGGCTGGAAGCCGATGGACAGCACCTTGCCGCTCTTCTTCTCGGCGCGCATGATCTCCACCGCTTCCTCGGTGGTCACGCACATGGGCTTCTCCAGCAACACGTTTACGCCCTTTTCCAGCGCGTAGATGGTGCAGGGCGCGTGCTGGGTGTTGTACGTGCACACGCTGACCGCGTCCAGCTGCTCGTTGTCCAGCATGGACTTGTGGTCGGGGTAGAAGTTGCAGTTCTCGATGCCGTAGCGCTTGGCGAACTTCTCCGCCTTGCCAGGGATCAGGTCTGCCATCGCGACGACCTTGACGTCCTTCATGCGCTTGTAGGACTCGATGTGCGCCTCCGCGATCCAGCCCGTGCCGATGATGCCGACGCGCAGCTTGTCCTCGTCGCGCACCTCGACCTCTTCCTCTACGATGGTCTGCTGAAATGCGCTCAATACTTCATCGCCGGTTTTTGCCATTGTGAAATACCCTCCTGTCTGTGTAAACGGCGTACCTTGCCGCCTCTTACGCCTATTATACCACCAAGCCCCGTCAAGGGCAATTCACCTCCCGCGCCGCCGGACGCAAAATTTCATTTAATTTCCCGTTCACTTCTGCTATACTGTACGCACACACAGACAATCAGGAGGCAGCTCTTATGAAGGCACTCATCTCCCTCGCGCGCGACAAACAGTACGAAACCTTCTTCACCGCGGAAAACGAGCAGCTCGCATCCTCCCTGGGCGACATGCTCTGGAACGCCGCTCCCCAGCCCATGACCAAGGCCGAGGTCATCGACCGCATCGCCGACTGTGACTGCTACGTCACCCTCTGGGGCTCTCCCCGCCTCGACGCCGACATACTCGCCCACGCCCCCAGGCTCCGGCTGCTGACCCACCTTGCCGGCACCGTCGTGCCCTTCGTCAGCGACGCGATGTGGGACCGCGGCATCCGCGTCATCTCGGGCAATTCCTACTTTGCCGAGTCCGTCGCCGAGGGC
This sequence comes from Candidatus Spyradocola sp., assembly GCA_034113365.1. Taxonomy (GTDB): domain Bacteria; phylum Bacillota; class Clostridia; order Christensenellales; family UBA1750; genus Spyradocola. The sequence goes on along the minus strand of JAXEXP010000074.1, from coordinate 7,597 downwards.
GCCGTGGGCTACATGCTCGCCGCCCTGCGCGACATCCCCTTCTATTCCGACCGCCTCAAGCGCGAGCACGTCTGGAAGCGCCCCGAGGACTTCCCGCGCGGGCTGCTGGGCCGCACCGTGGGCCTGGTCAGCTACGGCGAGATCGCCCGCCACCTCGTGCGCCTGCTCGCCCCCTTCCGCGTGCGCATCAAGGTCTACGACGTCGCACCCCTCCCCGCAGACGACGTCGCCGCCTACGGCCTGCAAGCCGCCTCCCTCGAGGAGATCTTCTCCACCTGCGACGTCGTCAGCCTGCACACGCCCCTCTACGACGCCACCTACCACCTCATCGGCCGCGACCTGCTCCGCCTGCTGCGCCCCGGTTCGCTGTTCCTCAACACCTCGCGCGGCGCCGTCGTCGACCAGTCCGCACTGGAGCAGGAGCTTGCCACCGGCCGCTTCCGCGCAGTGCTCGACGTCTACGAGCAGGAGCCCCCCGCCGACGACTGCCCCCTCTATGCCATGGACAACGTGCTGATGATGCCACACATGGGCGGCCCCACCGTCGACCTGCGCAGCCGCATCACCCACGACCTGCTGCTGGAATCCGCCGCCTACCTCGACCACAACGAACCCCTCCGCCACGAGATCACCCGCGCCCGCGCCGAGCACATGTCCTCTCACTGATACAGCATCCCCTCCTTTGGCTTCCCCTTGAGGGGAAGCTGTCGCCGCAGGCGACTGATGAGGTGTCCGCCATAGCACAAAAAGCCGCCCCATCCGGTAGATTTTCCCGGACAGGGCGGCATTTTTCGCTCAATTCACTTGTTAGATCAATATCTGCCGATGGGCGGCACCACGTAATCGGGCAGCGGGCAGGTGTACTTGCCGCCGTTCTTGCGCTTGAGCTCCTCCTTGGCCTTCTCGATCAGCTCCGGCCGCTCCATGGTGCGCAGCGAAGCCAGCGTCAGCACCTCCGCGGCGCGCAGCATGCCCTTCATGCCGACGGCCGAGCAGGAGAACGCGGTGTTCTGCCAGGAGTGCCCCACGTTGCCCAGGCACGCCGTGGCGATGTTGAGCGACACCGTCGGCGTCGCATAGCCCACGTCGCCCACGTCCGTGGAACCGGAGTGGTAGCGCGTCTCCTTGGGGTTGAAGGGGTGAATGATCTTGTCCAGCGGCTTCTCCAGCTCCTTCTCCACCTGGTCGGCGTCAAAGTATTCCGTCAGGTTCTCCTTGATGCCCACCAGCGTCGAGCGCGGGTAGGTGCGCAGGAACTGCGCCGCCAGCTGGTAATCCTCCTCCGTCCACTCCGGCGCGCCCAGCTCGCGCATGCACTCGTCCACCAGCACGCCCAGCGTGCGGTTGGCGTAGTAGTCGGAGAACGCCATCGTGATCTCGTAGTGCATCTTGGTGCCCGTCATCAGCGCGGCGCCCTTGGCCACGTCCACCACGCGGGTGAACAGCTCCTGCACCTGGCTGACCTTCGGCGCGCGCACCTCGTACTTGATCACCGCGTGGCTCTGCACCACGTTGGGCGCTGTGCCGCCCGGATCGGAGTACGCGTAGTGGATGCGCGCCTCGTCGATCATGTGCTCGCGCAGGTAGTTGCAGCCGATGTTCATCAGCTCGCAGGCGTCCAGCGCGCTGCGGCCCAGGTGCGGCGCGCCGCCCGCGTGCGAGGCCACGCCGTCGAACACGAAGTTCGCGCCCATGATGGCCACATCGCCATTCGAGCCCACCTCGTTGATGGTGCCCGGATGCCAGGTGTAGGCAAAGTCCACGTCGTCAAAGCAGCCCGCGCGCGCGATGAACTGCTTGGAGCCCGCGCCCTCCTCGGCCGGGCAGCCAAAGAAGATCACCGTGCCGTCCACCTTGTGCTCGGCCATGTAGTCCTTCAGCGCCACGGCCGCCGCAAACGCGCCCGCGCCGATCAGGTTGTGGCCGCAGCCATGCCCCGCACCGCCGGCCACCACCGGCTCCTCGGTGGCGCTGGCCGCCTTCTGCGACAGCCCGTCCAGCGCGTCGTACTCGGCCAGCAGGCCCACCACGGGCTTGCCCGAGCCCACCGAGTAGGTGGCGGTAAACGCCGTGGGGATGTCCGCGATGTTGTCCTGAATGGCAAAGCCCTCGGCCCCCAGCGCCTCCATCAGCGCCCCTGCTGATTTCGTCTCCTCATAAGAGAGCTCCGCGTAGCTCCAAATCTCGCTGGCCAGACGCTTGGTCACGTCCGCCTTGTCCGCGATGAGTTTCTTGATCTGTTCGATCTGCGTCATGTGCACCCTCCTTTTTCACGGCTTTCCGCGCCGATCGCTCCTCACCTACTACAATACCACACACGCGGCCGCATTTACAATACCATGCTCAGGAATTTGATGGTCGCCGGGTCGTGCGGGCAGGTAAAGATCTGATCGGGGCTGCCCTCCTCCTTGATGATGCCGTCGCAGATGAACAGCACGCGGTCGGACACCTCGCGGGCAAAGCCCATCTCGTGCGTCACGATCAGCACCGTCATGCCGCTGCGCGTCAGATCCTCGATGACGCTGAGCACCTCCTTGACCATCTCAGGGTCCAGCGCCGAGGTCGGCTCGTCAAACAGCATCACCTCAGGGTGCATCGCCATCGCGCGCACGATGGCCAGCCTCTGCTTCTGGCCGCCGGACAGCTTGCGCGGATACTCGTCCGCCTTGTCGGCCAGCCCCACGCGCGTCAGCAGCGCCATCGCCTCTTCCCTCGCCTGCGCCCTGGGGATCTTCTTCTCCAGCGTGGGCGCCAGCGTCACGTTCTCCAGCACCGTCATGTTGGGGAACACGTTGAAGTTCTGGAACACCATGCCGATGGACTGGCGGAACTTGGCGTTGCTCACCTTCTTGTCGGTGATGTCCTCCTCCTTGAAGTACACCTTGCCGCTGGTGGGCTCCTCCAGCAGGTTCAGGCACCGCAGGAATGTGGACTTGCCGCCGCCCGACGGCCCGATGATGGACACCACCTCGCCCTTGCGGATGGTGGTGGAAATGCCCTTCAATACCTCCAGCTTGCCAAAGCTCTTGTGGAGGTCCTCCGTGCGAAGAATGATGTTGTCAGTCACTGACGGTCAGCCTCCTTTCCAGAATCTTCAGCAGCTTGGACAGCGTAAAGGTGATGGTAAAGTAGATCACGCCGGCGATCAGCAGCGACTGCATCTGCAGGAAGGTCGCCGAGGCAACCGTCTTGTAGGATGTCATCAGCTCGCCCACGAAGAACACCGACGCCAGCGACGTGCCCTTGATGGTGGAGATGAACTCGTTGCACAGCGCGGGCAGTATGTTCTTGACCGCCTGCGGCAGGATCACGTGCGTCATCACGTGCACCTCGCTAAGCCCGATGCTGCGCGCAGCCTCCCACTGCCCACGATCCACCGCGCCAATGCCCGCGCGGATGATCTCGCTGATGTAGGCCGACGCGTTGACCGTCATGGCCACCAGTATGCACATCGTGTCGCTCAGGTTCAGGAAGGGCAGCAGCTTGGGCAGCCCGATCCAGAAAAAGTACAGCTGAAGCAGGGTAGGAGTGCCTCTGAGCACCTCAATGTACGCATCCGCGATCCATTTGAACACCTTGATCTTGCCCATGCGCAGCAGCGCCACGAACATGCCCAGCACCGTGCCCAGCACCACGGTCACGGCGGAGAGCCACAGCGTCCCCCACAGACCTTCCAGATACATTGGAAAATACTTTTCCAGCAGTCCGATGATCTTATCCATTGTCGCTCAATACTCCTACCCTGATTCTTTTCTCTATGCGCCGCTTACTCGATGCCCAGCTGCTTGGCGTAGGCCTTGTACTCCGCGTCCCACTGCTCGATCTTGCCCTCGGCGTTGAGCTCCGCGATGCACTGGTTGACGACCTCGCACAGGCTGTCGCTGCCCTCCTTGGGCATGGCGACCACGGTGCCGTTCATGTTGGGGTCCACCTCCAGCAGGAAGTCGGGGGTGTCCAGGCCGCCGTTGGCCTCGGCGTACAGATCGGCCGAGCCGATCGCGCAGATGCACACATCCGCCTTGTTCTCCGCCACGGCCAGGTAGCCGTCGGTCATGGAGGACACCAGCTTGAACTCCTTGACGTTGTCCTTGCCGATCTGGTCATTGAACAGCGATTCCTGCACGGAGCCCGACTGCGTGATGACTACCGCGTCCTTGAGCGACTCAATGGAAGTGTACTTCTCCGTGTCCTCCTTGCGGCACAGGAAGCCGTAGCCGTCGCTGCTGGCCTGATAGACGTTGCTCATCTTCATGGCCTCGGCGCGGGTGGGCGAGTAGGCCATGGCCGAGATCGCCATGTCGTACTTGCCGTCCACGATGCCCGCCTGCACGGCGTTGAACTCCAGCGGCACGATCTTCAGCTCCACGCCGATCTTCTCGGCGATGTACTTGCCCAGCTCAATGTCCAGGCCCACGTACTTGTCGTCGCCCGTCTTGGTGGGGTCGATGAACTCGTTGGGTGCGAAGTAGGGCTCCGTCACCATCTCAATGTAGCCCTTTTCCTTGATCTGCGCCAGGCGATCCTTCGTCTGTCCGCCCGAGCAGGCGGTGCAGCTCAGGATCATCACAACAGCCAGCAGTGCGACCAGTATCCTTTTCATAACTCCTACCTCATTTCCATCGTTTCTGACCGGTTCCCCCGATCGATGCAGCTATCATACCACATCCGCTTCTCCCTGTCAACGCTTTATCATGCTAAATCACTAAATTTTCCAAATCGTAACAAAGCATTGCCATTCCGCGCCGCCTGCGCTATACTCAAAAACGAATGCAATACCCATGAAATGGAGATGATCCCATGCGACGCACGCTCAAAATCGCACTTGCGCTCCTGCTGCTGCTCGCCCTCATCCTGACGTCGGGCTGTTCCTTCAAGCCCAGTAAACTCTTTGGCGGCATCCTGCGCGACGCAGGCCTGTCCCAGAGCGAGCTGGACGAGCTCGACGAGGCCTACCAGCAGTCCATGGACGAGCTGGAGGAGCAGGTCAACCGCGAAATGGACGACCTTGCAGACGAGCTCACCCAGCAGGCGCGCGACCTGACGGACGAGCTTGCCGACCTTGCGGCGGGCAGCGACGAGGCCTATCGCGCCTTTGCCTCGCTTTACAGCGCCACGCGCATCCCCTCGCCCTACGAGGCGCTCGCCTCCCAGGCCTGGGACGGCCAGACCATCTGGAACGACGCCTACGACGAGGCCCGCGCCCACCGCCTGTGCACCATCACCGACGCCTCCGGCGCGCTGACCTATCCCTATCTGCACACCGACGACGGCGGCCTCAACCCCTACACCACCGGCCAGTGTACCTGGTACGCATTCGGCCGCTTCTACGAGGACAACGGCATCGCGCTGGGCGGCATGGGCAACGCCGTCACCTGGCTGGGCGGCACCCGCGACTGGCTGCGCACCGTCTGGAAGGAGCAGAACCCCACCGCCGACGCTTCCTCCTATCGCGAGATCGACGGCTGCCTCGCCGCAGGCATCTTCGTCTCCGACGGCGCGGAGCACATCTATCCCCATTCCATCGCCGTGTGTACCAGCAGCCAGACCGCCGGTCACGTGCTCTACATCGAGGACGTCGAGTACGTCGACGGCGAGCCCGTCACCGTCTACTACTCTGAGGCCAACTGGAAGGGCGTCCCCTCCAGCCTCGACCCTTGGGACGGCATCCTCCAGTCCATGTCCTATACCGACTTCCTCAAGAAGCGCAGCGTCAAGGGCTACATCGTCCCCCTCAACCTCTACCGCTGACCCTCAACCCACACACCAGAGCCCCAAGTAAGCAGTGAATAATGAAGTCGCTTCGCTGGTGAATAATGCAGAATTGAATCTGCTTCTTCGAGGCCAACCGGAAGGGCGTCTCCACCAGTCCATGTCCTCGACTTCCTCATAAAGCGCAGCATCCGGGGCTATAACGTCCCGCTGCCCCCCAACCGTATACCGCAGCCCCTTCCCACCTCTCAGGGAAGGGGCTCTGTTTCTTTACAACGGTTTTTCCGCACGCACGATCAGCATCATGGGCCGCCGCAGCTCGTCGCGCATGCCTTCCATGCTCATCATCTCCTCCGGCGGCTGCGGTTCCCTGACCTCACGCAGCACAAGCCCCGCGCGCGTGACCGCCGCAAGACAGGTCGTCAGCGTCCGATGGTATTTCACGACGTGCTCGCCCAGAAACACCGCGTCGCGCGGCCCCTCGATGAAGTAGTCGTCCACCGGAAAGTGCGCAATGGAACCATCCTCCCGGTACACCCAGTCCTGCGGCCCCTGCGCCGTGAACACCGGATGCTCCACCGAGAACACCAGCACCCCGCCCGGCGCCAGCCACTTCGCGATGCGCGCCATCAACGCCTCGTAATCGCGCACATAGTGCAGCGCCAGCGAGCTGAGCACTACGTCCGCGCACCCCTCCGGCAGCTCCAGATCCTCCATTGCGCACCGGCGGTATTCAATGCAGGGCGCTGCGTTCCGCTCCTGCGCCACCTCCAGCATCCGCGCGGAAACGTCCACGCCCAGCACGCTCCTCGCGCCGTGCTCTGCCGCCCACGCGCAGTGCCAACCATAGCCGCAGCCCAGATCCACCACCCGCCTGCCCGCAAAGTCGGGCAGCAGCGCCTTCAGCGTCTGCCACTCCCCCGCGCCCGCAAGCCCCTTCCGCGAGCGCGCCATGCGGGCATACTTCTCAAAAAACACCGGATCGTCGTAACGATTCTCCTTCATCTCCTGCACACCTCCTCAGTACCCAATAGCCGACCCATCCGCACGCGGCTCCGTCGCGCCGACCCAGCTGTCGCCGTCGCGCAGGATCATCTGCCCGCGGCCGTACTGCCCGCCGGAGACGATGTTCAGCTCGTGCCCCCTGCGGCGCAGCGCGTCCAGCACCGCCGGGTTGAACGTGGGCTCCACGTCAAACTTCAGCCCCTCCGTCCAGCAGAAGCGCGGCGCGTCCAGCGCGGCCTGCGGGTTGACACCCTCGTCCAGCAGCCGGATCATGGCCTGCATGTGCGCCTGCGGCTGCATGTACCCGCCCATGATGCCAAACGGCCCTACCGGCTCGCCGCCGCGCGTCAGGAACCCCGGTATGATGGTGTGGTACGGGTACTTGCGCGGCCCCACCTCGTTGGCGTGCCCCGCCTGCATCGAAAAGCACGCGCCGCGGTCCTGCAGGCAGATGCCCGTGCCCGGGACGTACACCCCCGACCCAAAGCCCTGGTACAGGCTCTGGATCATGGAGATGCTGTTGCCCTGCCCGTCCGCGCAGCAGAAATACACCGTGTCGCCGTGCATGGGCTTTCCCGGCGCGTACACTTCCGCCCGGTCCGTCACCAGCGCCGCGCGCTGCGCCGCGTATTCCTTGCTCAGCAGCGCCTCCACCGGCAAACGCATGAACTTGGGGTCCGCGATGTAGTGCAGCGCGTCCGCGAACGCCAGCTTGATGGCCTCCATCTCCAGGTGCAGCTTCTCCACCGCATCGGCGCCCTTCGCGTCCAGCGCCTCGAATATGTTCAGCGCGATCAGCGCCGTCATGCCCTGCCCGTTGGGCGGCAGCTCCCAGATCTCGTGCCCGCGGAAGGAGGTGGACACCGGCTGCACCCACCGCGCC
>JAXEXP010000073.1:0-8736 GCA_034113365.1 Candidatus Spyradocola sp. | reverse complement strand
TGATCTCCGCTCGACTTGCATGTGTTAGGCACGCCGCCAGCGTTCGTCCTGAGCCAGGATCAAACTCTCAAATTTGATTCTATGCTCAGCGATCTCTCGCTTTGCGTTCTCTTGTCCGTATTGGAATCGACTTCGCATTTTCCAAGCATCTGCTTTCGCAGATCCTCGCTTCTTGCCTTGTCTTTGCTTCTCTTATGTATCGTTTTCAAGGTTCGTCTCGCTCTCAGCAGCTTTCCTCGCTGACAGCTTGTATATAATAGCACGCATCCGTTCGCATGTCAACACCTTTTTTCAATTTTTTTGAAAGAAATTTGAGAGGTTCCCGAATCCCGAACGGGACCGAGAACCTCTCAAAAATCATTCGCACATTATAACCGAATCATCCGGGTGCTTACATGTTTTTGTTCATGATCGCGACGGCGGCGTCCAGCAGGCTCTGAGTGAGCGCGGCGGATTTCTCCTTATCCTCGGTGACGGCGTTGACGTAGACCTTGACCTTGGGCTCGGTGCCGGAGGGACGGATGCACACCCATGCGCCGCCGTCCAGCTCGTAGAACAGCACGTCGGAGGCGGGGTAGTCCAGCTTGGTGACGGCATCGCCCTCGGTGCGGGTGCCCTTCTTGTAGTCCAGCACGGCCCTGACGGCGACGCCGGCGAAGTCGGCGGGGGTGTTGGCGCGCAGGTTGGCCATCAGCTCGACCATCTTGGCCAGGCCGTCCTTGCCCTCGAGCGCGAAGGAGGTGACCTTCTCGCTGTAATAGCCGTAGGTCTTGTAGAGGTTCATCAGGCCCTCGTAGAGCGTCATGCCCTGCTTCTTATACCACGCGGCGGCCTCGGCCAGCAGCATGGAGGCGATGACGGCATCCTTATCGCGCACAAAGGTGCCCGCGAGGAAGCCGTAGCTCTCCTCAAAGCCGAACAGGAACTCGTTCGAGCCGGTGTCCTCAAACTGCTGGATCTTTTCGGCGATGAACTTAAAGCCGGTGAGCACGTTGAAGGTGGTGACGCCGAAGGAGGAGGCAATGGCACGCGCCATGTCGGTGGAGACGATGGACTTGACCACCGCGCCGTTGGCGGGCAGGGTGCCGGCGGCCTTGCGGCCCGAGAGCACGTAGTGCATCAGCAGGCAGCCGATCTGGTTGCCGGTGAGCACGATGAAGCTGCCGTCGGCGGCGCGCACGAGGCAGCCGAGGCGGTCGCAGTCGGGGTCGGTGGCAAAGATCACGTCGGCGTCGACCTTGACAGCCAGCTCGCGGGCCAGGTCGAACGCGGAGTAATTCTCAGGGTTGGGTGCGGCGCCCACGGTGGTGAAGTTGGGATCGGGCAGCTCCTGCTCGGATACGACGTAGACGTTTTCAAAGCCCACTTCCTTCAGGATGCGGCGCACAGGCACGTTGCCGGAGCCGTTGAGGGGCGAGTAGACGATCTTCATGGTCTTGCCCATCTCGGCGCACAGCTCGGGCTGAACGCACAGCGAGCGCACGCGGGAGATGTAGACGTCGTCCACTTCCTTGCCGATCATGGTCAGCAGCCCGGCCTTCTTGGCCTCCTCGGGGCACATGACCTTGGCGTCGGTGTAGTCCAGCGCGTTGATGCACTCCAGCACCTGCGCGGCGCGGTCGGGCGGCAGCTGGCCGCCGTCCTGCCAGTAGACCTTGTAGCCGTTGTACTGCTTGGGGTTATGCGAGGCGGTGATGACGATGCCCGCGATGCAGCCGAGGTGGCGCAGCGTGAAGGACAGCACGGGCACGGGGCGCAGGCTCTCGTAGAGGTAGACCTTGACGCCGTTGGCGCACAGCACCTTTGCGGCCTCCAGCGCGAACTCGGGCGAGAAGCGGCGGCTGTCGTAGGCGATGGCAACGCCGCGCTCGGCGCCGCCCTCCACCTTATGGATGAACTGCGCAAGGCCCTGCGTGGCCCGGCGGACGTTGTAGACGTTCATGCGGTTGGTGCCGTAGCCGATGACGCCGCGCATGCCGGCGGTGCCGAACTCAAGGCCGCGGTAGAAGCGGTCCTCGATCTCCTTCTCGTCCCCGGCGATGGCGTTGAGCTCCTCAACCAGCGCCTGGTCATCCGCAAAGTCCTTCAGCCACTTGTTGTACATCTGTCGTGCATCCATCGTGGATTCCTCCATATTATAAATGTGAAAATGGTCGCGTGGTCACCGCGCCTCAGCGGGTCTTTTCCAGCAGCTGCTGCAAATCGACCAGATGGCGCTTTTCCTCGGCGATGATGGCGCGCAGCACCTGTGCGGTCTGCTCGTCCCGGGTGTTCAGCAGCAGCTCCATGTAGAACAGCAGGCTGTCCTTTTCCGAGCCGATGGCGCACAGCAGCACGTCGCGCACGGTCTCCAGCCTGCGGTTCATCATCGAGGCCAGCACGCCGCCGGGGAACACGACCTCGGCCGCGATGGCGGACAGGTAGCTGCTCGTCTCCAGGTCGTAGGGCTCGTCCTCGCTGCCGTCCTCGATTTTGTCGAGCATGGACTCAAAGCGCTGCGCGTGCGCCAGCTCCTGACGGCGCAGCATCTCCAGCAGGGGGCCCGCCGGGCCCTTGCCCGCCACGCCCTGCGCCATGCGGTAGAAGCGCTCGCCCTTGCGCTCGATCTGCGCGGCGATGTGCAGCGCCTCGCGGTCAGAAAACTGATGGTCTGCCATTGCCAATCCTCCCGTGAAAAAAACGATTTCTCCTCTATCATGGTACACACTTTGCGCGCAAAATGCAAGCCCTCCGCATTGCAAAACTCACTTTTCGCATCGCGCGGCATACTGTATAATAAGAAAGGGGGCCTTTGCGATGAAGAATCCGCCTGCCCAAAGCCTGCAATGCTATCTGCTGCTGCGCGTGTGCGACACGGTGCGGCTGCGGCTGTGCCGTCAGTGCGCCGCCGTGTGCCTGGACTGCCCCGCGCCGCGCTGCTTCCAGTTCGACTCCGGTCAGCTATCGGGCGCGCCGGTGCTGCAGGACGTCTGCACCGAGCCGCTCAAAAAGGGCTGCGGCTGCTGCCTGCGCGGCACGCTCTGCCTGCCCGTGTGCCTGCGCCTGTGCCGGGACTGCGAGTTTTTCACGGTTGAAGGCGTTCTCCGCACGCAGGTGGAGGCGCTGCTGCGCACGCCCTTCTGCCCGGGGATGCAGTTTCTGCCGCAGGCCGAGCTGTGCATGCTGGACGTACAGCTGCAGGACGGCTGCCTGTGCGCCGTGTTCGACCTGACGGCCAGCATCCACGCGGCGGTGCTGCAGCCCGTGCAGCTGCCCGTGCTCGCCGCGTCCTGCGCGCCCGACTGCTCGCCGTTTTTCAACCTTCCTCTTTATCCCGAGCTTGCGGGGCATCATACATAACGTAAATACAGGAGAGACACACATGACAGAATGCAAAGTGACCACGCTGGACACCTGGCTGGGGCCGCTGACCATCGTGCAGACCGCAAAGGGCGTGCGCCACGCCGAGCTGGACGACGGCGCGCGCCAGTTTGCGCGGGAGGCGGCCGGGCAGCTGACCCGCATCCCCGGCGTTCCCGAGAGCGCCGCGGAATTCGAGGCGTATTTCGCGGGAAAGCTACAGCAATTCACCTCGCCCGTCGATCTTGTGGGCACGCCCTTTCAGGTCCGCTGCTGGGAGGCGGTGCGGCGCATTCCCTACGGCGAAATGATCACCTACGCGCAGGAGGGGCTGTCCATCGGCACGCGCGGCTTTCAGGCGGTGGGACAGGCCAACCGGCGCAACCCCGTGGCCATCCTGATCCCCTGTCACCGCGTGGTGGGCTTAAGCGGCCCGGGCGGCTACTTTGGCGGCGCGCTGTGGATGAAGCGCGCGCTGCTGGAGTTCGAGGGCGCGCACTGGCCGGAGGAATGGGGCCACGAGGTGACCGAAAACATACAAAACGAATGCCGCGCACGCATTGACGGAAGCCCGGGCAGATGCTAAACTAGACCATAATCATCCCGTCAGAAGGAGGGAAAACCCGTTATGTCTCTTACACAGGAGGAAATGAAGGTACTGCAGCTGGTCTGGGAGGACAGCCGCATCCGGCCCGCGGACGCCGCCGTCATGCTGGGCATGACCGAGGAGGCCGTGCGCGCCGCCATAGAGAAGCTGGAAGGTGAGAAGGTGATCGTGGGCTATCCCGCGCTCATCAACTGGGACAAGACGCCCGTTGAGAAGGTCAAGGCCGTCATCGAGGTCAAGGTGACGCCGCAGCGCGACATGGGCTTTGACGCCATCGCTGCGCGCATCTACCGCTTTGACGAGGTCAAGGCGGTGTATCTGATGAGCGGCGCGTATGACCTGATGCTGGAGGTGCAGGCCGACAACCTGCGCACGCTGGCCACCTTCGTGTCCCAGAAGCTGGCCACCATCGACAACGTGCAGTCCACCGCGACGCACTTTGTGCTCAAGAAATACAAGGTGGACGGCGTGATCCTTGAAGAGGATCATGCGGACGGCAGACTGGCGGTGTCCCCGTGAATTACGATTCCATCGTCAACCGCACGGTGGCGGACATCCCACCCAGCGGCATCCGCAAGTTCTTTGACATCGTGGCCACGATGAAGGACGCCATCTCCCTGGGCGTGGGCGAGCCGGACTTTGTCACGCCCTGGAACATCTGCGAGTCCGCCATCTACTCCATCGAGCAGGGGCAGACGCACTACACCTCCAACTGGGGCACGCTGGAGCTGCGCCGCGAGATCGCGCGCTACCTGTTCCACCGCTGCGGCCTGACCTATGACCCCGAGAAGGAGATCATCGTCACCGTGGGCGCGTCCGAGGGCATCGACCTTGCGCTGCGCACGCTGATCGAGCCGGGCGACGAGGTGCTCATCCCCGAGCCCTCCTACGTCTCCTACTCGCCGTGCGTAAAGCTGGCCGGCGGCGTGCCCGTGGGCATCCCCACCGACGCGTCGGTCGCCTTCCGCGTGCTGCCCGAGCAGCTGACCGCGGCCATCACCCCGCGCACCAAGGCGCTGATCCTGCCCTACCCCAACAACCCCACCGGCGGCATCATGGAGCGCGCCGACCTGGAGGCCATCGCAAGGGTGCTCGAGGGCACCAATATCATGGTCATCTCCGACGAGATCTACTCCGAGCTGACCTACGGCGGCCGCACGCACGCATCCTTTGCCTCCGTGCCCGGCATGTTCGAGCGTACCATCACGCTCAACGGCTTTTCCAAGGCGTTTGCGATGACGGGCTGGCGCATGGGCTATGCCTGCGCTCCCGCGCCCATCGCAAAGCTGATGTGCAAGATCCACCAATACACCATGCTCTGCGCGCCCGTGCAGGGACAGGCCGCCGCGACCGAGGCACTGCGCTCGGGCTTCGAGAACAACTACGCCTCCGTCGCCCGCATGCGCGACGTCTACGACCGCCGCCGCCGCATGATGCTCAAGGCGTTCAACGACATGGGGCTTACCTGCTTCGAGCCGCTGGGCGCGTTCTACGTGTTCCCCTGCATCCGCTCCACCGGCATGACCAGCGAGGAATTCTGCGAAAGGCTGCTGCGCGAGCAGAAGGTCGCGGCCGTGCCCGGCACCGCGTTCGGCTCCAGCGGCGAGGGCTACATCCGCTGCTCCTACGCCACCGCCACCGACAAGGTGGCCGAGGCGCTGCGCCGCATCGCGCGCTTTGTGGAAGCTCATCGGGAGGGCTGACGCCATGCAGAGCGACCGCATCTACATCAACCGCACGCGCCCCTACGTCACCTATGCGCTCATCGGCATCAACGTGGCGGTGTTTCTGGTCGAGCAGATCCTGCGCATTACGGGCATGGGCACGAGCACCATGCTGCTCACGCTGGGCGCGAAGGAGAACACGCTGATCACCTGCGGCCAATACTGGCGGCTGCTGACGGCCTGCTTTCTCCACGCCAACCTTACGCACATACTCTCCAACCTCATCGGCCTCTACTTCTGGGGCCCCCACGCCGAGGTGCTGCTGGGGCGCGTCAAGTTCCTGATCGTCTACCTCACCTCCGGCGTCTTTGGCTCGCTGCTCTCCTACGTCTGCTCGGATGGCTTCTCCGTGGGCGCGTCGGGCGCGCTGTTCGGCATCTTCGGCGCGCTGCTCTACTTCCGCACGCGCCACAAGCAGGTGTTTGACCGGGTGTTTGGCATGCAGGTCGTGGTGTTCATCGGCCTCAACCTCATCATCGGCTTCATGGGCAGCGGCGTGGACAACTTCGGCCACATCGGCGGCCTGATCGGCGGCTTCCTGACCGCCTACTGCACCGGCCTCTACCGCGAAAGGCTCCGCTGGCACCAGCTGCTCTCCACAGTCGGCCTCGTGCTGCTGGCCGCCGCGCTGTTCACCTTCGGCATGTGGAAATACTCCGCCCGGCTGGGCATTCCCATGTTCACATTCATCGACGTCATCTACTGACCACAGACAGGCGGAGCCTGCGCATCCGGGTTGGGTGCGCAGGCTCTGTTTCATTCAAAACACTCATTCAAAGCGGTTCACGATCTCAAGCGTCTCCAGGTCCAGCGCCAGCAGGGTGCCCGCGGCGTCCGGCTCGGCGGTGTCCCACAGGTAGGCGTACCGCGCATCGCCGCCCAGCAGCGGGCCCGCGCCCTCGGGGAGCTGAGCGCTGCGCACCTCGCCCGTCTCGTCCACGACCAGCACCGTCCGCGCCGCGTCCTCGCCCATGCGCTCCAGCACAAAGCCCTTTCCGGCGGCGATGGGGCGATAGAGCCAATCCAGCTCCGCCACGACGCGCCGCTGCGCGCTGCCGTCCAGCAGCACGGCCTGTGCGCCGTCCGCCGTGCGCTCACATGCCAGCCGCAGATCGCCGTTCTGCACCGTGCGGTCGCTGTACACGTCATCCGCCACCGGGATCGTTTGTGCGGTTTTGAGGTCAAACAGCAGCGTGCGCCATGGCTCCTCGCCTACTTGCAGCGTTACCAGCAGTCCCTCGGGCGCTTTATCGATGCTGCTGATCTCGCCGTGGTGCGCAGGGTCGTCAAAGTGCAGCACAGGCTCTCCCGGCTCCGCGAAGAGCTCGAATTTGTCCGTGCGGATCGCGTACACGCCGATGCCCTTCGCATCCTTTGCGCCGACGTAGGCCGTTCCGTCCGCGAGCGCCCATGCGGTGATCTCCAGGCTCGGGTAGAAGCCCACCCTTGCGGCCTCGGCCGTTCCGGGGTCGATGCAGTAGATGCCGCCGGAGCCGCGCGCGCCCATGGCGTACAGCTTTTTGCCGTCCGCGGCGAGGTTGTAGGTCTGTCCCTGCATCGTGGCGAACAGCTCGTCGGAATTCACCTCCACCGCGGTGACGGTATGCGCGCCCTTTGCGCGGTCAAAGGCGTGCAGGCTCACTTCGCCCGACTCCTCCTGCGTCAGCGCGTACATCGTCTCCCCGATCGCGGTCAGCGTATGGTTCCCCAACCCGCTCGTGCACACAAAGTCGCCCTCCGCAGCCGCGCCGCTGCCCGCGCAGCCCGTGAGCAGCAGTGCGATCAGCAGCACGCCGATGAGCACAGTTCGTTTTTTCATGGCTTTCGCCTCCTTTCGCCCACAATTTACCAAAGCTTCACATTCCCCGCAACGGAAAGCCTCCCAATCATACAAAACGGGCGTCCGCCTGTCACGACGGACGCCCGTTTTCTCTTTTTGCTTATGCAAGCATTACTTCTTGCGGATGACCTCCATGCCGCCCATCCAGGGACGCAGCACCTCGGGGATGACCACGGAGCCGTCGTCCTGCTGGAACTGCTCGACGATGGCGGGGATCAGGCGGGAGGTGGCAAGGCCGGAGCCATTGAGGGTGTGGAGGTACTCGATCTTCTTGGTATCGGCACGGCGGAAGCGGATGTTGCCGCGGCGCGCCTGATAGTCGTGCGCGTTGGACACGGACGAGCACTCCTTGTACTCGTTCATGCTGGGGATCCACAGCT
Source organism: Candidatus Spyradocola sp. (assembly GCA_034113365.1). Taxonomy (GTDB): domain Bacteria; phylum Bacillota; class Clostridia; order Christensenellales; family UBA1750; genus Spyradocola. Next base: position 846 of record JAXEXP010000073.1, on the reverse strand, counting down.
CGATGTCGTAGGTGGTGGCCATGGACGCGGAGCAGTCGCCGGCGGCGAGCTTGCTCAGGCGGTAGTGCAGGCCGAGGCCCTCGACCCGCGCGCACGCCTTGCCGATCAGCTCCTTGAGCATGGCGTCGGAGTCCTCGGGGCGGGTATAGCCGAACATCTCCACCTTATTGAACTGGTGGCCGCGGATCATGCCGCGCTCGGAGGCGCGATAGGTGCCCGCCTCGCTGCGGTAGCAGGGCGTGTAGGCAAACATGCGCTTGGGCAGGTCCTTTTCCTCAAGGATCTCGCCGCGGTAGAGGTTGATCAGCGCGGTCTCGGCGGTGGGCAGCAGGAAGTGGAAGGAATCGTCGCCGGTGCTGACGCGGTAGACATCGTCCTTGAACTTGGGGAACTGGCCCGCGGTGAAGCCGCAGTCGTAGGTGAGGATGTGGGGCGGCAGCATCATGGTGTAGCCGTCCTTGATGTGCGTGGAGATGAAGTAGTTCAGCAGCGCCCACTCCAGCTGCGCGCCCACGCCGGTGTACAGCCAGTAGCCGTTGCCGGCGAGCTTGACGCCGCGCTCGTAGTCGATCAGCCCCAGATCCTGGCACAGATCGACGTGGTTCTTGGGCTCAAAGGGGAACGTGGGCTTCTCGCCGTAGACGCTGACCACCTGGTTATTCTCCTTGCCGCCCGCCTGCACGTCCTCTGCCGGCAGGTTGGGCAGCGCCGCGACGAACTCCTCGATCTGGGCCTCCAGCGCCTTCTGCTCCTCGTCCAGGCGCTTGACCTGCTCGCCCATCTCCTTGGTCTTGGCCATCAGCTCGGACAGATCGCCGCCCTGCTTCTTGATGACGGGGATCTGCT
>JAXEXP010000072.1:0-4320 GCA_034113365.1 Candidatus Spyradocola sp. | reverse complement strand
TCATGCATCCCCGGGGAGCACATGCCTGTTTTTTGACGGGCTGAACACCCCCGGCGGAGTACGTCCGTCCGAGGGTGTTGTATTTTTTTAGTACACGCAAAGGTCGCTGCCGATGGCGCGCAGGTGGTTCTGGTACTCGTGGGTGCCGTAGAGCGCGTCGCGGATGTTGCACAGCTCGATGTTGTTTTCCTTGATCCAGTCGTGCAGGCGCTGCGAGCAGAGGGCCTCGACGTCGTAGGCGCGGGTGACGGTGACCAGCGGTGCCATGGGGCCGTAGTCGCCCTGGTGCGCCACGTAGTAGTCCACGTAGCCGGGGTGGAAGCCGTGCATCAGCGCCGCGCCCTCGGGCAGCTCGTGGATCTTCATGGTGTCCTTGAGCAGCCAGTCCACGCCGTCGTAGAGGTCGTGCACGCCGCGGAAGGTCTCCTGCAGGTCCAGCCCGCCCAGGTTCCTGTTGTCCGCGATGAACAGCTTGTCCTTAAAGCGGCCCTCGAGCGGGTCGTAGGTGACATCGCCGGTGGCGGGGTCGCGGTGCAGGCGCACGCCGTAGTTGACGGCCATGCCGTACTTGAGCGAGGTGGCCTTGAGCGCGCGGGCAAAGGGCGAGCCCTCGCCTTGGTCCACGCCCACGTCGGGCGCGCGGCCGAGGATCTCCACGCAGCGGTCCACCTGGGCGCTGCACTCGGCCATGATCTCGTCCTCATCCACGTCCTGCGCGTTTCGCAGGTCGTGGCGGAAGCGGTTGGTGCCGGGGATGACCAGGGTCTTGACCTGGCTGGGCTCCAGCACGCAGCTGCCCCAGAAGTGCGTGTGCCAGCCCACGGAGATCCAGGGCATGTCGCGCAGGCGCTTTAATGCGTCCTCGATGCCGGGGGCGTCCAGCATCACGTCCGCGGTGGTGGCGTAGCCGTGATGGAAGGTCTCGAAGGTGCCGATGTTGCACACATCGGTGTAGCCGACGTCGTCGGCGCGGATGATGAGTTTCTGCATGTTGATCCACGCTCCCTGTGTAGAAATTTCGTATGGTTTCATTATAGCACGCCCTCCGGCATTGTCAAGGTACCTAAGTTTGCAGAGGGTTTGCCGGGTTTGGTCAAAAGTGTTGACAAAACGTTAAGCGCGCCGTATACTGTTGTTGAAATTCACTGGAGCATTCCGGAGGTAATTGCAGGATGTTGTCGGCGGTGTCTCATAACTAAAGGAACCGAATAGGTTTCCCACCCGAAGGTCTGCGGGGGATGCGCCCCGGCAGGTGTGTTTGTTGTACGTAAAAAACGACAGGCGCGGGTGCGGGTTATGGACACAAAAGTACATCGTGCAGCCGGGACCTCTGCGTCCCCACCTTCGTTGTGTGCAAAAAGCTGGACTGTGGCATTTTTATGTCACAGTCCTTTTGTTGTTTTCAGCCCGCTCCGCGCCGGAAAAGGAGCGAGAACCATGATCCATTGCAGCGGCGTAGGCAAGGCCTACCGTACCTATGAAAAGCCCGAGGGGCTGTCCGCCTCGGTCAAGGCGCTGTTCCACCGCAGGACGCTGTGGCGGCAGGCGCTCAAGCCCTTCTCCTTCGAGATGGAAAAGGGCGAGTTTCTGGGCCTGATGGGCCCCAACGGCGCGGGGAAATCCACGCTGATCAAGGTGCTGACGGGCATCATCCGCCCCACGGAGGGGGAACTGACGGTGCTGGGCGAGCAGCCCTTCACCGCGGGCGCGGCGTTCAAGAAGCGCTTTGCGGTGGTGATGGGGCAGAAGAGCCAGCTGTGGTGGGATCTGCCGGCGGCGGACACGCTGCTGCTGCAGAAGAGCATCTACGAGCTGGACGAGGCGCGCTACCGGCGCAATCTTGGGGAGCTTACGGAGCTGTTCGACGTACAGCGGCTGCTGCACGTGCCGGTGCGGCAGCTGTCGCTGGGCGAGCGCATGAAGTTCGAGCTGATCTGCGCGCTGCTGCACGACCCGGAGCTGCTGTTTCTGGACGAGCCGACGCTGGGGTTGGACGCGACGGCGCAGCTGCAGATCCGCCGCCTGCTGCGGCGCGCGGGGCAGGAGCGCGGCGTGTCGCTGCTGCTGACGAGCCACTACACGCAGGACCTGATGGACCTGACGCCGCGCGTGATGGTGATCCGCTCGGGCGAGAAGGTGTACGACGGCAATCTCACCGACCTGCTGCACGCGCACAGCCAGTCGCGGCTGGTGCACCTGGACCTTGCCGCGCCGCTGACGCTGAATCTGCCGGAGGAGCAGGTGCTGTCCCGCACGCCCGAGCACGCCGAGCTCAAGCTCCCCGCAGCGGACGCGCCCGAAGTGCTCTCGGCGATCTTTGCGGCGGGCGTGGTGCGCGACATCCGCGTGGAGGACGAGGATGTGACGGAGCTGGTGGAACGGCTCTACCAGGAAGGGAGCGCGGGCGCATGAAATACCTGATGATGTTCTTAACGCACCTGAAGGCTGCGATGGCGTACCGGGCGGACACGCTGCTTTCGGCGGTGTTCTCCTTCTTCCGCGTGCTGATCTGCTACCTGCTGTGGCGCATGCTGATCCCGGAGGGCGGCACGCTGGACGGCTTTACGCTGCCGCAGATGGTGACCTACTCGGTGATGACCACCGCGCTGATCCCGCTGAACATGAGCGGCGACCCCATCAACGCGTTCGCGGACGACATCCGCACGGGCAAGTTCGTGCGGCACCTGACCGCGCCGGTGCAGCCGTTCTTCGTGTTCCTCGCCTCCTCCGCGGCCTCGGGCGTGCCGCCGTTTGTGATGACGGCGGGCTGCTGCTGCGTCTGGGCGCTGTGCTTCCGCGGGATGCTGTGCCCGCTGGACGCCGCGATGCTGCTGCCCGCGCTGGGGGTGCTGGCGCTGGGGTGCGTGTTCACGCTGCTGCTCAACTACCTGATCGCGTGCCTTGCGTTCCGGTTCACAGAAGTGTACGGCGTGGTGCTGGTGCGCGGCACGCTGATGGAGTTCTTCTGCGGATTCTTAGCGCCGGTGGAGCTGCTGTTCGGCGCGGCGCTGCGCTGGTCGCCGCTGAGCTACCTGGCGGGCTATCCCGCGCTGCTGCTGATGGACTGCGCCGCGGTGCCGCCTTCGCAGGCCGCGCTGGTGCTGCTGGTCTGGTCGCTGGGTTTGGGCGCTGTGTGCGCGGTGGTGTCGCGCCGCAGCCGGGTGTATTTTGAGGGGGTGGGCGCATGAAACGCACGCTGCGGACGCTGTACGCGCTGCTGCGCATCCGCTTTTCCGGGCTGATGGCCTACCGGCTGTCGTTTTTTACCGCGCTGATCGCGGACGGCACGCTGTTTATCGTGCAGCTGCTGTTCTTCCGCCTGCTGACGCGCAGCGCGGTGGAGGGCTGGTCGCCTGAGATGTACACCATGTTCGTGGGCTCCTTCCTGACGCTGGACGGCGCGTACATGGCCACGTGGTTCTTCGGCGTGATCGACCTGCCGCGGCTCATCCGCACGGGCGAGCTGGATCTGTACCGCGTGCGGCCGCTGGACACGCTGGTCTACCTGTCCTTCTCCCGCATGGACGGCGGCTCCGCGCCGCTGGTGCTGCTGGGGATGGCGATGGCGCTGTCGGGCGCGGCGCAGGCGGGGTGCCTGACGCTGCCGAATGTACTGCTGTGGCTGCTGGCGCTGGCGGTGATGTATGTGCTGATGTACGCGCTGTCTCTGCTGGTGCGCGAGGCGGCCTTCTGGATGACCAACACCAACGCGCTGGTCTCGCTGGAGGAGCAGCTGGTCAGCTGCTCGTTCCGGCTGCCGCTGCCCGCCATCACCGGCGCGTGGAAATACATACTGCTGCTCGCGCTGCCCTATGGCCTGGCGGCCAACTTCCCCGCCTGCGCGCTGGCCGGGCAGACCAGCCCCCTCTGGTGGCTGTACGCCGCGGGGCTTACGGCCGCGTTCCTCGCGCTTGCGCTGCTGCTGTGGCGCGCCGGTCTGCGGCGGTACGAATCCGCTTCATCCTGACCCATTTTTCGCAGCACAAAGGAGCTTTTTGCATGAAATCCCCCCGTGAGATCAAGCGCGCCGCGATGGCCGGGCAGACGAGTCCGCTTTGGTGGCTGTACGCCGCGGGGCTTACGGCCGCGTTCCTGGCGTTTGCGCTGCTGCTGTGGCGCGCCGGTCTGCGGCGGTACGAATCCGCCTCCTCCTAAAAGGAGTTCAACATGAAATCCCCCGTGAGATCAACCGCGCCGCGATGGCCGGGCAGACCAGTCCGCTTTGGTGGCTGTACGCCGCCGGGCTTATGGCCGCGTTCCTCGCGTTCGCGCTGCTGCTGTGGCGCGCCGGTCTGCGGCGGTACGAATCCGCTTCATCCT
>JAXEXP010000071.1:0-15680 GCA_034113365.1 Candidatus Spyradocola sp. | reverse complement strand
CGTACAGAAAATCGCTCCTCGGCGGGGTACACGCCCCCGCCTGCGGATTGAAGATGAAGGGGCTGCGGCCCCTTCATGCATCCCCGGGGAGCACATGCCTGTTTTTTGACAGGCTGAAAACCACAGGTTTTGCCTGTGGTTTGACGATTCAACAGATTTTATGGATTGAGGAACCTGCGCGCGGCCCGGATGAAGCAGCGCTCCTTTTCGCCCAGCTCGCGGCCCTTGGGATAGCTCAGCGCAAGGCAGACGCGCTCCTGCGTCCAGATGGGCAGCAGCAGCATGTAGCCCTCCTGCAGCGGCTTGTGCAGCCTGCGGCGCAGGCAGTCCTCCGGCGCGATGCACGCGCCCAGCCCGCGCACGCACATGGACAGGTTCAGCTCGCCGTTGTCCGAGCGAAAGCCCACCTGCGGCGCGAACCCCGCCAGCCGGAACAGCTGGCTGGTCAGCTCGATCTCGTCGCCGTTGCGGTCGTGCAGCAGGATGAAGGGCAGCGTCTCCAGCTCCCTGAGCCCGCCGCTGCGCGACAGGCGCTGCGCCAGCTCCTCCAGGGGCAGCGGACAGTGCTGCGCCAGCAGTCCGCGCCGCACCGCCAGCACCAGCTTGTCCTGCTCGATGAGCGGGATGTGCTCCAGCTCGGGGTCCAGCGGCAGGAAGCTGAAGTAGAGGTCCACGTCGTCCAGGTGCCGCGCGATGCCCCGCACCTGCCGCTTGATGACGGATACCTCGATCTGCGGATGCTCGGCCAGGAAGCTCTGCAGCAGCTCGGGCAGGAAGGGCGGCGCCTGAAAGGTGGAGACGGCCAGCGTCAAATGGTCGCGCTGGCGCACGGACAGCGCCTCGATGTCGCGCATCATCTCGTCGCGCGCCGCCAATATCTGCCGCGCGCCCGCCGCAAACCTGTGTCCCGCCTCCGTCAGCTGCAGCGGCCGTCTGCGCTCGAACAGCTCCGCACCCACCTCGGCCTCCAGCTTCTTCATGCTCTCGCTGAGCGACTGCTGCGACACGAACAGCCTGCGCGCGGCCGCCGAGAAGCTCCCCTCCTGCTCGATGATCAGGAAATACTGCAGCGCCATGAACATCAAAATCGGTTCCCTTCCCGCGGATGCGCGTTTTTTTGCTTCATTTTGTTTGTGCGGCATTTGCGTTTTGCTAACCGGGCAGCCTCTCCTCCATGACGCTCATGTAGGCGGGGCGGATGATCTTGTCCATGCAGATCAGCTCCTCGATGCGGTGGGCGCTCCAGCCCACGATGCGCGCCACGGCGAACATCGCGGTGTACAGCTCCAGCGGGATGCCCAGCATCTCGTAGACGAAGCCGCTGTAAAAGTCCACGTTGGGGCTGACGCCCTTGAAGATGCGGCGCTTGCGCGCGATGACCCTGGGCGCCAGCTCCTCGATGCTCTCGTAGAGCGCGAGGTCGCGCTGGCGGCCCTTTTCGGCGGCCAGCTGCTGGACGTAGCCCTTGAACACGCGCTCGCGCGGGTCGGACAGCGAATAGACCGCGTGGCCCATGCCGTAGATGAGGCCCTTGCGGTCGAAGGCCTCGCGGTCCACGATCTTTTCAAGGTAGGCCTCCACCTCGTCCCGGTCCTCCCAGTCGCGCACGTGGGCGCGGATGTCCTCCATCATCTCCATCACCTTGATGTTGGCGCCGCCGTGCTTGGGCCCCTTGAGCGAGGACATCGCCGCGGCGATGGTGGAATAGGTGTCCGAGCCCGAGGAGGTGACCACGCGCGTGGTGAAGGTGGAGTTGTTGCCGCCGCCGTGCTCCATGTGCAGGATGAGCGCGGTGTCCAGCACCTTGGCCTCGGTGGCGGTGTAGCGCTTGTCGGGGCGCAGCATCATCAGCAGGTTTTCGGCGGTGGACAGCGCGGGGTCGGGGCGGTGGATGACCATGCTCTCCATGCGCTCGTAGTAGTTGTAGGCGTGGTAGCCGTACACCGCCAGCAGCGGGAATTCGCCGATCAACTGGATACACTGGCGCAGCGAGTTGGCCACGGAGGGGTCCTTGGCGTCCCGGTCGTAGGAGGCCAGCGTCAGTATGCTGCGCGTCATGGAGTTCATGATATCGTCGCTGGGCGCCTTCATGATGACGTCGCGGGTAAAATTGGTGGGCAGCGTGCGGCACTCGCCGATCAGCTGGGCAAACTCGCGCTGCTCCGCCTCGTTGGGCAGCTCGCCCATCAGCAGCAGGTAGGCGATGCGCTCAAAGCCCAGCTCGTGCTCGCCCAGCTCCCCGATCAGCTGCTCGACGCGGTAGCCGCGGTACCACAGCTCGCCGTCGCAGGGCGTCTTTTTGCCGTCCACCACGCGGGAGGACACGATCTTGGAGATGTTGGTCAGGCCCGCCAGCACGCCGTTGCCGTTTTCGTCGCGCAGGCCCTTGTTCACGCCGTACTCGTCGTACAGCCGCGGCGCGATGCCGTCGTACTGCCGGCACGTCGCCTCGCTCTTTTGCGCAAAATCCAGCACGCGCTCCTCATTCATCGGCATCCTCTCCTTCCTCCTTCAGCTCCCCGTCCATCACCTGCTCCAGCTGCACCATCAGCCGCAGCAGCTGCGCCATGTTCTCCCGGCCGAATTTCTCCACCACCCGGCCGTAGAACTCCTTGAGGCTGGCGTCCTGCCGCTCCATCAGCGCAAGGCCCGTGGGCGTGACGGACAGATAGGTGCCCTCGCTGCCGTCGCCGTCGTGCGACCAGGTGACCAGCCCCTTGTCGCGCAGGCTGCCCACCATGCGCGAGGCCTGCGGGATGGACAGCCGCAGCTCCCGGGCGACGTCCCGCAGGTACACCCGGCCGGCGTCCCCGCCCTGCACCGCGCGCGACACGTACTGCAGCGCGATGTACTGGGGGATGCTCAGCTCCCGGATCAGCCCGCGCGCCTGGCTCTGGTTGAGCAGGTAGCGGTGATAGGTCAGCTCGTGGGCCAGCTCCTCTATGTTTCTGAATTCTGACATGATTGTGCATTCTCTCCTTTCGCGTTGCCCTTGCCGCGCAGGTACGCGGCGGCGTTGTGGTTGATTCGCTTCATGTAGCTGCGCAGGGCCTCCCGCTCCGCGCCGTCAAAGCCGTCCAGCAGCACGCGCAGGAACTCCTCCTGCACGCGCCTGCCCTCGCGCGCGACCTGCCCGGCCTCGCCGCACAGCCTCAGGTGGATGGCGCGGTGGTCGTTGCCCGCGTGGCTGCCGCGCAGGTAGCCCCGCTGCGTCAGGTCCCGCACCGACGTGGAGATGTGCGACTTGGTGATCTTGAGCCGCTCCACGATGTCCGCCGCCGTGCCGCCCGGGCCGTGCTTGTCCAGGTAGAGCAGGATCACCATTTCCGTCATCGTCAGCCTGTATTTTGCGCAAAGCGGATAAAAAAGAGCCGAGAACAGCTCCCGGTTGACGTAAAGCCCGTCGATCAGTACATCCAGGCTGTCCGCCGAAGCATCCATTGCAAACCCTCCCGGAACGGTCCGTTGCCGAACCGTTCGTTTTTGAACATTTCCAGTATATGCAGATTCTCATAGGAAATCAAGTCATTTTGCGTGAAGCTCCGTCATTCTTTACAGTTTGTCCACATTTTCCAGGCGGGATGCATGCAAAAAGCCGCCCGCTGCGTTGGAGAATCGCAGTGGACGGCAATGCGGAGTTGGAATTACAGCTTGTGGTTCTGGACGGCGTCCACGACGCCCTTGAGGTAGGAGGTGAAGTAGGCCTCGCAGGTGTAGTGGCCGCCCACCATGTCGATCAGGTGGTCGTTCATGATGGCGCCGTCGAAGCCGCCGGCGTCCAGCGCCTCGATGACGTCGATGAGGTTGGCGTAGCCAGCGTCGGGGAAGGTCTCGTTGAAGCCGCCCTCCTGGTCCAGCGGCGCGGTGACGTTGCGCACGTGGAGCTTGAAGAGCTTCTTTTCCGCCAGCAGGTAGCGGATGAACTCCACGGGCGTGCAGCCCACGGCCTTGCCGCCCTCCAGCCAGCAGCCCACGCACAGGCACACGCCGATGTGGTCGGAATCCGCGATCTTGAGCGCCTTTTTGTAGCCCTCAAAGTTGCCGAAGATGCAGCGCGGCACGCCGCCCAGCGTGTAGACGGGCGGATCGTCGGGGTGGATGCCGATGTAAACGCCTGCGCTCTCGGCCACGGGCACCACCTTTTTGATGAAATACTCGTAGTTCTCCCACAGCTCGTCCTCGGAGAAGGCGCGGCCGTGGCTCAGCGGCTCGCTGAAGGTGTCGCCCATCCAGTGGCCCTGATGGGGCGCGCCCAGGTCCAGGCCGCCCGCCGTCGCGCCGCCGCGCACGGGACGGCGCATTTCGCTGCGCCAGATGCCGTTGCCCATGTGGGCGTAGGTGGCGTAATGGATGCCCGCCTCGCCCAGGTCGGAGATGTACTTGAGGTACTTGTCGATCATGCGGTCGCGGTTTTCCAGGCCCAGCGTGACGTCGGGCATGTTGTGCAGCTCGTCGCTGGCCAGGCGGTAGATCTTCAGGCCGTGCTCGCCCAGCGCGTCGCGGATGGCCTTGTAGCAGGCGGCGGAGTGCTCGGGCACCTGCTGCGCGCCGATCATCACCCACTCGACGCCCATCTGCTGCAGGAAGTGCACGCCCTGCATGTCCACATGGATCCTGCCGCGCTCGTCCTTGTAGATGGGGCCCTCCATCTTGGTGCCCACCTGGATGCCCGGGCGGCTGTTGACATAGCCGGGGATGGTCTTCATCGGGATCGACATAGCGGTTCGCTCCTTTTTGTCTGTTCTGTTGTACGGGCTCTTCACCCGCCGGTCTATCCAAATTATGGCACACAATCTCCGAAATGGCAATACGTTTTTCCGATTGACTTTCCCCGGCGGGCTTTCTATACTGTTATGTGAAAAAAACACTTTCAGGAGGTGGACGCCGTGACCAAAGAGGAGCTCTTTGCGCAGATCAAGGGCACCATCATCGTCTCCTGCCAGGCGACGCCGGGCGAGCCGCTGTATCTCAAGGACGATTCCATCATGTACCTGATGGCGCGCGCAGCCAAAATGGCGGGCGCGAAGATGATCCGCACCAGCTCGGTGCGCGACATCGTGGCCATCAAGGAGGAGACGGGCCTGCCCGTGATCGGGCTGATCAAGCGGGAATATCCGGGCTACTCCGGCCGCATCACCATGACCATGCGCGAGGTGGACGAGTGCATGGGCGCGCTTTCCGACATCGTGTCCATCGACTGCACGGACACGCCGCGCGGCGACGGGCTGACCGCGCCGCAGTTCCTCCGCCAGGTAAAGGAAAAGTACCCCAACATCATCCTGATGGCGGACTGCGCCACGCTGCCCGAGGCGGAGGCGGCCTACGAGGCGGGCGCGGACCTGGTGGGCAGCACCATGAACGGCTACACCGCCGCCACGTCCGCCTGCAAGGCCCAGGGCCCCAACTACGCGCTGGTGGAGCAGATGGTGCGCGCGCTGCCCTGCCCCGTGATCGCCGAGGGGCGCGTGCACACGCCCGAGCAGGCGAAGAAAATGCTGGAGCTGGGCGCGTGGGCGGTCGTAGTGGGCGGCGCGATCACCCGGCCGCTGGAGATCGCGCAGAGATTCTTTGAAGGCATCAGGTGAGGGGCTATGGGCATGATTCTATCCATCGACATCGGCGGCACGGCGGCGAAGTTCGGCTTGGTGACGCGGGACGGGCGGATATTGGCGCGGCACGAGGCGAGCGTATGCTTTGACGGGTACATGACGCCGCTGCTGGAAACGGTGATGCGCGAGGCGGAGGCGTTTGTCGCGCGGGAGGGGGCGCAGCTGTGCGGCGTGGGCATCTCGGCGACGGGGCAGATCGACGACCGGAAGGGCGTGGTGATCGGCACCAACGGCAAGATCCCGGGCTACGAGGGCGCGCGGCTGTGCGGCGAGGCGCGGGAGCGGTTCGGCGTGCCGGCGGCGGCGCTCAACGACGCCAACGCGGCGGCGCTGGGCGAGTGGTTCGCCGGACGCGGCCGCGGCTGCGACCACCTGCTGATGGTGACGCTGGGCACGGGCGTGGGCGGCGGCATCGTGGAGCACGGGCGCGTGCTGGGCGGCGCGCGTGGCATCGCGGGCGAGCTGGGGCACTTTACGCTCTATCAGGACGGCGCGCCCTGCCCCTGCGGCAAGCGCGGCTGCTTTGAAAGCTACGCCTCCACCACCGCGCTGGTGCGCGCCGCGCAGGAGCGCTTTTCCGCCCCCGCGCTGGACGGCCGCGCCATCTTTGCGCGCGCCGCCGCGGGCGACCCCGCCATGCAGTCCCTGCTGGACGGCTGGATCGGCGACATCGCGGCGGGCCTGTCCGGCCTGGTGCACATCTTCAACCCGGAGCTGGTGCTCATCGGCGGCGGCGTCAGCGCGCAGGAGCGGCTGCTCATCGATCCTCTGCGCGAGCGGGTGCTGACCCAGGTGATGCCCCGCTTTGCCGAGGGCCTGCGTATCGAGCGCGCGCAGCTGGGCAACGACGCCGGCCTCATCGGCGCCGCGCGCTTCCTGCTGGAGCGGATGCGGCAGAATGTCTTGTAAGAGGAGCTCCGGGCTGGTGCATGTTTTCAAACTGGAGGTGGTGCTGGTCGGCGGATGCGTGAGCGCGCGGGAGGTGGTGCTGGTCGGCGTGGCGTGCTTTCTGCTGGCGCGGATACGGCAAAATGCCTTGTGAACGGGCAAAACCATGATATAATAGGTACATAAAGTGTATATAGTGCAAAGACGCATTGCCCTATCGACCGTTGGCTCATAGAGCAATGCGTTTTTGCACTTGCGTGGGCGAGGAGGAGTTGGCATGAGCAGGCGGATCATCAGCCTGATGGCGGCGGTGTGTCTGCTGTTCGGGCTGGTTGGATGCGCAAAGCAGCCCGAGGCGGAGGCGCTGACGATCAAGGAGCGGCTGCTGGCGGAGTCAGGACAGTTGGAAAAGAGCGAGCTGCTGTACTTTGAGGACGGGCTGGTCATCACCGGCATGGGCGTGAACTTCTCCGGCGACGTCACGAAAAAGACGGACAACTACTTCTGGCCGTCGATCCGCAGCCTGACGGGCGTGGATCTGGACATCTTCTGGGAGGAAAAGGAGAGCTACATCACCAGTCTGTCCACGATGTCGCTGACCAGCATGGACGAGATGCCGGACATCATCAACGCGTCGGACTTTGGCGTGATGGATCTGGCAGACGACGGCGCGGTGGTGCCGCTGGACGACTATCTGCACCTGATCCCGAACATCGTGGAGGCCGTGGGCGAGGACAGGATGAGCTACTGGCGGCAGGCGGACGGGCACATCTACACCATCCCCAGCGTCATCAACGTGCCCGGCGCGCAGAGCATGATGGTGCGCAGGGACTGGCTGGACAAGTTGGGGCTCGCCGAGCCGCAGACGTGGGACGAGTGGGTGAACCTGTGGCGCGCGATCCGGGACAACGATCTCAACGGCAACGGCGATCCGAGCGACGAGATCCCCTTTGCGTCGCAGTACGGCGCGGACGGGGAGCGGTGCTTTCTTCCCCTGCTCAACGCGTTTGGCATCCGCACCTCGGGCGACACGCAGTTCTGCCTGCTGGACGACGGAAGCACCACGATGGTCTACGAGCACCCGAAGTACCCGGAGTTTCTGGCGGCGCTGCAGGGGCTGTATGCCGAAGGGCTGATTTCCGGCGAATTTGACGCGATGTACGCGGCGGACATGGACGCGGCGATGGACGAGAACCGGCTGGGGACGGCGTTCAACTGGGCGGAGCGGTGCCGCACCTCCGCGCAGGCGCTGCGGGAGGCGGGTGTGACGGACGCGTTATGGGCGGCGGTTGCGCCGATCGCGGGGCCGGACGGCGCGCGCATGACCCCGGAGCAGCTGATGGTGATGCCGATGTGGTGCATCACCTCTGCGGCGGAGGGCCGGGGCAAGGTGGAGGACATACTGCGGTTCTTCAACTGGTATTACTCGCAGGAGGGGTCTTATCTGTACAGCTACGGGCTCGAGGGCATCAGCGTGGTGAACAACGGCTATTTCTACGCGCTGACCAAGACGAACGAGACGCCGGCCTACACGCAGTACCGCAACGCGCTGATCACGCAGGGGGTATGCAAACTGCGCGACCGGGCGATCAAGGGCGAGCTGACGGTGGCGGAATTCTATGAGGAATACGAGGCGCTCAAGCGGCAGGGACTGCAGAGCGTGATCGACGAGGCCGCGCAGGCGGCGGGACGTTAGGTTTTTTGAAGGGAGGGGCGGAGCATGAGCGGTATGCGGATGCGGAAAAAGGGGCATTTTGCGTCCTATCTGGGGCTGCTGGGCGGGCTTTTGCTGGCCGCGCTGCTCATCATTGCCTCCACCCTCCTCTTCAGCCAGACCGCTGAGAAGGCGGCGGACGAGGCGACGATCTCGCTGGGCAGGTTCTATCTGGAGGAGATCGCGGACCGAAACGTGTATGAGATCAGCTCAGCGCTGGAGAAGAACGCCGGGCAGCTGCAGCGCGCCGTGGAAGAGATGCGCAGCGCGGATCTGCAGACGGAGGCGCAGCTGCGCAGGTATCTGGCGATGATCCAGAACCTGAACGGGCTGGACATGTTCGCGGCGGTGGACGAGGAGGGCATGGTGTACACGTCGGAGAACACGTTCTCGGGCATATCGCGGTTCGGGTTCCTGTCCGAGCCGGTGACTGAGACGCGGTTTTTCACCGCGAGGAGCGGCCGCTCCCGCGCGACGCTGCTGATTGCAATGCCCACCGAGGGGTTCACGCTCGCGGGCAAGCGCATCGTCAGCTGCCTGACCGGCGTGGACGTGGACAAGATCATCTCCGCCCAGCAGATCCAGGGCGAGAACAATCAGGTGCTCTGCCGCCTGTTCGACGGGGACGACGGCACCTGCATCGTGGAGTCGGAGGGGCGGTACGCGGACGGCAGCAGCGTGTTCGACGTCTGGCGGAACGACTGCGTCTTTAGCGGCGAATGCTCCTGCGACGGGATGATCGCCGACTGGAACGCGCACCGGGAGGGCTACGCGCGCTACACCGCGCCGGAGGGCAGCACGTATCTGTACTACAAGCCTGTGCCGGGTACGGACTGGATGGTGTCCGTGCGGCTGCGCGAGAGCGCGATCGGCACGGTGATCCAGGAGTCCAGCGGCAGTACGATGCGGGGCAGCCGCGTGCAGATGGCGATCGTGATCGCGGTGATGCTGGGCGTGTCGCTGCTGATCGTGCGGCAGGTGCGCCGCACGCAGTCCGAGCAGTTTGCGCGGCAGCGGGAAGAGGCGCTGCTGCGTCAGGAGGCGCGGGCGAGCGAGGAGAAGCTGAAGCTGCAGGAGAAGCTGCTGGAGGAGGAAAAGGCGGCGAGCCGGCAGGCGTCGGTGCTGCAGATCCTGAGCAAGGAATACTCCTCGGTGTTCTACATCGATCTGGAGGAGGACGCGGGGCTTGCGCTGCGGCTCTCGGAGGAGTCGTATGCGCTGTACGGTCTCCGGCCGGAGCAGACCTATCCCTTTGGCAAGGTGTTCAGGGAGTACGTCCGCAGCTCCGCGTCGCCGGAGCAGGCGGAGGAACTGCTGCGCTTCTGCGATCCGGCGTATCTGCGGCAGACGCTGAAGGATGATGAGATCCTCACCCATCTGTACCGGATCCACCGGAACGGCAGGGAGATCTACGCGCAGCTGCGCATCGCGCGCGTGGAGGACGAGCCGAACTTCCGGCACATCGTGCTGGGCTTTGCGATCGTGGACGACGCGATCCGCGCCGAGCAGGAGCAGCAGCGCGCGCTGATGGACGCGCTGGCACAGGCCGAGCGCGCCAGCCGCGCCAAGACCACCTTCCTAAACAACATGTCGCACGACATCCGCACGCCGATGAACGCCATCATAGGCTTTACGAACATCGCGCTCAAGCAGGACATCTCGCCGGAGGTGCGGGACTGTCTGGGCAAGATCCGCGAGAGCTCCGACCATCTGCTGACGCTGATCAACGACGTGCTGGACATCAGCCGCGTCGAGAGCGGCAAGACGCGGTTCAACCCGGCGCCGGTCGACCTGACCGCGATCGCGGACGTGGTGCTGGACATCACGCACGGGTTCCTGTCCAACCGGGACATCGACTTCCGCGTGCGGCGGGTCAATCTGGATCACCCGTACGTGCTGGCGGACGCGGTGCGCATCCGCGAGGTGCTGGTGAATATACTGAGCAACGCAGTAAAATTCACCGAGGACGGCGGCAGCATCACGTTTGAGACAAACTGCCGCAAGGGCGCGGGCGAGAACTGGATCGTCATCACCTACCGGGTGTCGGACACGGGCATCGGCATGAGCCCGGAGTTTCTGGAGCACATATTCGACGAGTTCTCGCAGGAGGAGTCCAGCGCGCGGACGCAGTACAAGGGCACCGGGCTGGGCATGGCGATCACCAAGCGCTATGTGGAGATGATGGGCGGCAGCATCGCCGTGGAGAGCACGAAGGGCGTGGGTTCGGTATTCACCGTGGAGCTGCCGATGGAGCGGATCGGTGCGGACAGAGTGGTGCTGCAGGACATGAGCGCCCGGCGGGCGGATCTGATGGGCGTGCGCGTGCTGCTGGCGGAGGACAACGAGCTGAACGCGGAGATCGCGATGGTGCAGCTGACGGAAGCGGGCATGCAGGTGACGCGCGCCGCCGACGGCGAGGAGGCCGTCCGGCTCTTTGCGGACCATGCGCCGGACACGTTTGACGTGATCCTGATGGACATCATGATGCCGAGGAAAAACGGCTACGAAGCCGCGCGTGCGATCCGCAGCCTGCCGGGACGCCCCGACGGGCGCACGATCCCCATCATCGCAATGACGGCCAACGCGTTTGCAGAGGACATACAGGCGTCGCTGGACGCGGGCATGAACGCGCATCTGGCCAAGCCCATCGTGATGGAGGAGGTCACAGGCACCATCGCGCGGAACCTGAACGGGTAGGGAGATGTGGACAAAATGATCGGAGGGATTTCCGCAGAGCTTGAAAAAAACGGCATTTCACGATAGAATACACTGTATTTTTGCATGAAGTGCTGCTTTCGGGGCTTTCCCGGGAAATACGACAAATGCTGCTGCGGGTTCAAATTGAAGGAGAATGTGTGTATGAAGAGGCTGTTCTGTGTTTTGCTGGCTGTGGTGATGGCGGCGGTGCTGGCCGGGTGCGCGAAGGTTGGCACGGACGAGCCCGCGGCGCGCGAAGATGGAGCGCACAAACCCATTACCATCATGTCCGCGAACAAGGACTACACGGGGTTCATTGAGTATGTGCAGTCGGTGTACCCGGAGATCAGCATACAGATCGTCCCCTACCGCGGCGCGAACACGACCCAGTACATGTACGACCAGCTCTGCACCGGCCACATGCCGGACATCTACAGCACCACGCAGATGTTCACCTGCTACGACAAGTACGGGGAGAACCTGATCGACCTGAGCAAGTACGGCTTCACCAGCCGCTACAACGAGGCGCGCATCGCGCAGTACGAGCTGGACGGAAAGATCTATCTGCTGCCGACGGACTACGACATCATCTCCCTTGCGTACAACGCGTCGCTGTTCGAGCGCGAGGGCTGGAAGGTCCCCGAGTCCTTTGCAGAGCTGGAGGAGCTGACGCCGGTCATTGAGGAGACGGGCTACACGCTGTCCGACTGCGCGACGCACCTGCCGGGCTTTGGCTTCCAGTACCTGTGCAACATCGCGGACACCTAGTTTCTGCGCACCATCGACGGCATCAAGTGGCAGCGCGACTTCCTGGCGGGCAAGGCAACGGCTGTGGAGGGGTTGGCTGGTACGTTTGACTACATCCAGCGGTGGGTGGACGTGGGACTTCTGCACTACAGCTCGCCGGACACGTCCCCAAACGAGCACTTCCGGGAGGGCAACACGGCGTTCTTTGTGGGCAATCTTTACGCGTGGAACACGAAGGACGACGGCACGGGCGACGTGATCAAGCCCCTCCCCTATCTGTCCGAGGACGGCACGCAGAACATGTTCATCTCCAACACCGTGCGCGCCTACGGTCTGAGCAAGCGGCTGGAGGAGCCGGGCAACGAGCAGAAGCTGGAGGACGCGCTCAAGGTGATGGAGCTGCTCTCCACCGACGAGGGCATGACGCGCATCATGGAGCGCTACGAGTCGCCCTCGGCCAAGATCTGCTCGCTGAAGGACTGGGTGATGCCCGAGACCAGCCCGCACTACGACTACAGGGACTTCATCGCCGAGGGACACGTCGCGCCGCTGCTCTACGCGGGCTGGGAGAACATCATGGCGGACACGGGCAACGCGTTCTTTGCGTACCTGCGCGGGGAATGCACCGGGCAGGACGTACTGGAGCTGATGGACGCGCGGCAGGCGGAGGCGCTCTCCTCCGGCGCGCATGTTTACGCCGAGATAGAAGAGACGCTGGAGGTGGAGGATCTTGCGAAGCTGACCGGCAGGGTGTTCTGCGAGGCGGCAGGCGCGGATCTGGCGCTGATCTCGCTCAACGAGTGGAAGGAAGGCGTAAGCTCGAGGCAGGAGAACGCCAGCGGCATCGGCGGGGCGATGATGCCGCTGGACATGACGGAGATGGACATCGTCTGCTTGCTGCCCACCGGCTGGTACGGCACGATCGAGACGTACACCTTCACAGGCGCGCGGATCCGGGAGCTGGCGGCGGCCGGGTATGATCAGAACGGGAACGGCAACCCCTACCCCTATGTGCTGGTCGCGCCGGAGGGATTTGAGCTGGAGGATGGCGCGGAATACAGCGTGTATTTTGCGGGCATCACGGAGGAGGTCGCTGCGGAGAGCGTGAAGCGGGACAGCGGGATCGTGGGGCTTGCGGCGATGGAGGAATATCTGGACCGCGTGGCCATCGCTGGGCCTGGGGACATTGTCTGGAGATTGCATGAAGAAGAGAGCAAAGAATAAAAACAGAATCCTGCTGCCGATTCTGCTGATGATCGTGATCGAGATTGGCGCTGTCGCGGCGTTTCTGCCCTATCAGGAGTATCTGGGGGAGCTGATCTATCAGGAGCGGCTGAGCCAGATGACCGTGGTCACAAAAGAGCTGTATTCCAGCATGGACATGCTGATGGGCAACGAATGGGACACGGCGCGGTTCATCCAGGAAGGCATCCTCGATGAGCATCCCGCGACGGCGGAGCAGCTGGCCGCGTACTTAAGCCGGCTGCAGCGCGTCTATCAGGCGGGGAACAACGTGCTGACGCCCATTGCGATCGACGAAAGCGGCAGGTACTACACCGCCTCAGGCAAGAAGGGCGTGATCTGCAACATTGAGGAGCTGGTGGACTGCGACGAGCGCATCAGCAGCGTTGCGAACATATTCGGCACGGACAGGACGGACATACTGTTCCTCTACAAGCTGGAGGAGCCCATCCCGCTGGGCGACGCCGTGATCCGCTTCTGCGGATACCTGAAGGACTTTTCCATCGTCATCGACCGCTACCACACGGACGCGTTCGGGGGGCAGAGCATTGTCTATGTGATGAACGGCAGCGGCACCAAGCTGTACGCCACGGACGAGGCGCAGAACAATCCGGTGTTCGTGGGCCGGAACATCTACAGCATACTGGAGGGCATGGACTACACGCACGGCAACAGCTACGAGGCCTGCATGCGGGTGCTGCTGCTTGCGATCCCCGCGCAATACGTCGCGACCAACACGCAGGCGCTGGTGGACTCCGTTGTAAAGACGCTGGTCTTTGCAGGGATCGCGCTGGCGGTGGTTTTCGTCGTCGTACTGGTGATTTTCATGCGGATGCAGCAGCAGGAGCAGCTGTACCGCAAGGAGCAGGAGAACAGCGCGAAGCTGGAGGAAGCAAGGCATCTGGCGGAGGAATCCTACCACGTTGCCGAGCGGGCGAACCGGGCCAAGAGCACGTTCCTGTCCAACATGTCCCACGACATCCGCACGCCGATGAACGCGGTGATCGGCTTTACGACGCTGGCGCTGGCCAACGCGGACAACCCGGAGAGGGTGCGGGATTATCTGACCAAGATCCTCGCCTCGAGCAACCATCTGCTGAGCCTGATCAACGACATACTGGACATGAGCCGCATCGAGAGCGGCAAGATCCAGCTGGAGGAGCAGGAAGTCAACCTATCGGACGTGCTGCACGACATCCGCACCATCATCGGCGGGCAGATGCAGGCCAAGCAGCTGGCGCTGCACATGGACGCGATGGACGTGACGGACGAGGACGTATACTGCGACAGGACGCGGCTCAATCAGGTGATGCTGAACCTGCTGTCCAACGCGGTCAAATTCACGCCCGCGGGCGGCACGGTGTCCATACGCGTAAAGCAGCTGCCGGGCGCGCCCGAGGGCAAGGGGCTGTACGAGATCCGGGTGAAGGACACCGGCATTGGCATGAGCCCGAAGTTTGCGCAGAAGATCTTCCTGCCGTTTGAGCGCGAGCGCAGCTCCACGGTGAGCCGGATCCAGGGCACGGGGCTGGGCATGTCCATCTCCAAGAACATCATCGACATGATGGGCGGCACGATCACGGTGGAGACGGCGCAGGGCAAGGGCACCGAATTCACCATCCGGCTGGCGCTGCGGCTGCAGAAAGAGCAGCGCGGCGCGGAGAAGCTGCGGGCGCTGGAAGGGCTGCGGGTGCTGGCGGCGGACGGCGACCGGGAGACCTGCGACAGCGTCGTCAGGATGCTTGGGCAGGCGGGGCTGCGGGCGGAATGGACGACGTCCGGCGAGGACGCGGTGCTGCGCGCGAGGCAGGCAAAGGCGGAAAACGACCCGTTCCGCGCGTACCTGCTCGACTGGCGGCTGCCGGATGGGGACGGCATTGAGGTCGCACGGCGGATGCGCGCATTCGGGGACGGCGCGCCCATCATACTGCTGAGCGCCTACGACTGGGACGAGATCGAGGACGAGGCGAAAGCCGCCGGTGTGACGGCGTTCTGCGCGAAGCCGCTGTTCCCGTCCGACCTGAAGAAAGCACTGATGGCTGTGCTTGGACAGCAGGAGGTCGAGGCGGAAGAGGACGCGGCGGGCGTGCAGGCGCCCGAGGGCTTCAGGGGCAAGCGGCTGCTGCTGGTGGAGGACAACGAGCTGAACCGCGAGATCGCGCTGGAGATCCTTGGGGAGTACGGGTTCCGCATCGACACGGCGGAAAATGGCGCGGAGGCGGTCGAGACGGTGGCTGCGTCCGCACCCGGCGGATACGACGTGGTGCTGATGGACATCCAGATGCCGGTGATGGACGGCTACGAGGCGACAAGGCGCATCCGCCAGCTGGGGGATGCGGTGCAGGCGGGCGTGCCGATCATCGCGATGACAGCAAACGCATTCGACGAGGACCGCAGGGCGGCGGCGGAGAGCGGCATGAACGGCTTCATCTCCAAGCCCATCGACGTAAACGAGATCGTCTCGATGCTGAGCAGCGTGCTGGAGCGTTCCTGATGCACGCATGAGCTGGATGACGGACAGCTTATTTATGCAAGCCGCCTGTGTTGATCCGATTTGCCATCCGAACAGGCGGGATACGCAGCAAATTGAATCCCCTCACACGCCGCAGCGTACGGTTGACGATATTGCTCAAATCCTGGGCATCAATCACTATATTCTTTGTCCCAACATCGTACTTTGCTGTCATTAGCAAGTCAAGAGCAGACTGCGGATCTGTAACCACAACCTCATCACTACGGACAACCGCGCAGATAGTACCGTTCTTCTCTATTTTTTCTATGTT
>JAXEXP010000070.1:0-22607 GCA_034113365.1 Candidatus Spyradocola sp. | reverse complement strand
GTGCTCTACACCAACCGCTACCGCCCCATGTTCGAGGTGGTGCGCGACGACGTGGGCGAGCACGACCTGCTCCACCCTAGCTGCCGGACGGAGATGTTCGACTTCTTCTACCACAACGGAGAGGGCCACCCCAACTGCCTGGACAACCTCAACCGCAGCCTAAGCAGGCGGTACGCCATCCTCCACCCGCTCAACGTGTTCATGCACACGCGCATCAACGTTGACGGCAGCATCGCCGTGCTGGCGCCTCTCTCCCGCCCCGGCGACCGGCTTGTGCTGCGCGCGCTGATGGAGGTGCGCGTGGCGGTGGAAGCGTGCAGCGTCAGCGAGAGCCAATGCAACGCGGGACGCTGTACTGCGCTGCGGCTGCTGGTGGGCGGCGAGGAGCTTCTTTAGGTACCTTTAATTTGTACTTGCAAATGTGCATGGCGCAGTGCTATACTGTATGTAAACGATTACCTATTCCATATCAACAGGAGGAACTGCTTATGGGCATTCGCCATCCTCTCGTGCACGAGATCGCCAAGGATACCTATCTGATCAACGAATTCGGCCTGTGCAACCACTACGTGCTGGTGGGCAGCGAGCGCGCGCTGGTCATCGACTGCGGCATGGGCTACTATGACATGGTCGCGCTGATCGCCACCATCACCGACAAGCCCTACGACGTGATCATCACCCACGGTCACCCCGACCACGCGGGCATGATGCACCAGTTTGACGAGGTGTACATGAACGAGGCCGACCTGCCGCTGCTGCCCTGGGCGGCCAAGACCGACTTCAATCTGGATGAATTCATCTGGAACAACCGGCTGCATGTGGGCGACTGGCAGGTCTGGGAGGTCACGGAGGACATGATCAACCGCGGCCACAAGGACACCAAGGTGCTGCCGCTGCACGAGGGCGACGTGTTCGACCTGGGCAACCGCAAGATCAGCGCCTGGGCGCTGCCCGGCCACACGCAGGGCTGCATGTACTTCATCGACGACATGTGCCGCATCGCGTTCACCGGCGACTGCTGCAACTACAACCTGGGCTCGCGCGAGGTGGCGGTGAGCACCGTGCTGCGCGGCCTGATCCGCATCGAGAGCCAGTACGGCGTGCTCTACGACCGCATGTTCACCGGGCACAGCACCTACTGCGGCACGCTGGACGTCAAGGCCAACGACATTGAGGTGGTGCGCAACCTCATCGCTGCATACCGCTCGCTTCTGAACGGCAATCCGCAGATCGGCTGGAAGCGCATGCAGCTCTTCCCCGACCGCCCGCCGCACAAGGTGGTGCTCTACGGCCCCGAGGTGCAGTATCCCCACGAGAACGCCCGCGGCCCCATGGTGTGCGCCGGCTTCAACGAGGACATGCTCTGGGAAGAGGGCGAGGAGCACATCGTGCCGTAATTCCGACGCACAAACATTCCATTACGGAGGGAAAACGCAATGCAGATCCGACAGGCTAACCTTCAGGATATACCGACGATCGTGGAGATGAAAATGGCCATGTTCCGCGAAGCCGGATCGATCCGGCTTCTGCAGGACGGCGCTGAAGAACGCATCGCTGCAGCATACAGAGACCTGTACCAGCAACAGAAGTGCTGCCATTATCTCGTCGAGGATGAGGGGGTTGCAGTGGCCTGCGGCGGCGCGGTCATCAAGGATGACGTGCCATTTTGCTTCTTTAAGACGCCGTGCTACGGCTATATCATGGACGTCTATTGCGAACCTGCGTCGCGTCGAAGGGGCTATGCCACGCAGCTCGTACAGCAGGTTATTGCGTGGCTCCGCGAGAGGGGCGTTCACAACATCAAGCTAAAACCCTCCGGAGCGGGTCAACGCATGTATGAAAAGCTGGGCTTTCAGCCCTCCGGAGAAATGGAACTGTGGATCTGAAAACGCAGGCGCGCTGTGTGAAACAACATCACACAGCGCGCCTGCGTTTATCTGCGGATCAGAAGGCCCTTCATGGATTCGGAATCGTTGTGGTGGCGCAGCGCGGCGCATTTTTCCTCCTCCGTGCAGCCCAGCAGCAGCTTGATCTCGGAATCGCGCTTGAGCAGGTCCACGGTGCAGATCAGCGCGTCGAGGCGGCGGGCGGGATCGCTGCCCAGCCACACGTCGATACCGCCGCCATCCATGGAGGCGGTGTTTTGCAAATAGCCGTAGTCCAGCGGGTAGATGCAGCTGGGATAGCGCGGGTGGGCGCTGCCCCTGGGCCGGTCGATCACCACCCTTGACGAGGCAACCAGTTCATCCAAGGCATTCCAGAAAGCTTCATTCATCGGCAGGCACCTCACAATGCATCCAGTCGTCGGCCTTGTCCCAGTGCACGACAAAGCCCGCGCCCTTGGCGCAGAACACGGAATCAGGGGAGTTTTCACGGTCGGCGCCGACGTCGTAGGCACGGCGCGCAATGACCTCGTCGGCGTTGTGGCAGGGCTCGTAGCCATCGAAATGAACGGAGAGTCGGCCCTTGCCGCGCGTAAATACCGTCAGCTCCTGCGCATAGTCCATGAAGGTGGCGACAGGACCGCGTCCGCGCACGTGCAGGCCGCCCGCATCGCTCTCCGGCGCGTCGAATTCGCCGTGCAGGCGCTGGATGTCGCTCAGGATGCGCCCCAGATGCTCCTGCGGGGCGTCGATGGAGAAGGCATAATAGGGCTCCAGCAGCACGGACTGCGCCTTCATCAGGCCCTGGCGGATGGCGCGGTAGGTGGCCTGGCGGAAGTCGCCGCCCTCGGTGTGCTTGAGATGCGCGCGCCCGGCCAGCAGCTCGATGTGCACGTCGGTCAGCGGAGAGCCCGTCAGCACGCCTAGATGCTCCTTTTCAAACACGTGCGTGCGGATGAGGTTCTGGTATTGCAGCGATAGCTCGTCCACATGGCAGCGGCTGGAAAAGTTGATGCCCGTGCCGCGCGGGGCGGGGCTGAGCAGCAGGTGTACCTCGGCATAGTGGCGCAGCGGCTCATAGTGCCCCGCGCCGCGCACCGGGGCGGCGATGGTTTCGCGGTACATGATCTCCGGCTTTTCAAACGTCGCCTCCAGTCCGAAGCGCTCGCGAATGAGCTCGCGCAGCACTTCCAGCTGGATGACGCCCATCACGCGCAGGTGGATCTCGCGCAGGGCCTCGTTCCACTGCACGCCCAGCGCAGGGTCCTCCGCCTCGAGCTTGCGCAGCGCGGCCAGCGCCGTCTGGATGGGGACCTCGGGCGGGAACACTGCTTTGGCCGACAGCAGCGGCTGTGTGACGGGCTGCGGGGCGGGAGCACAGTCGCCCAGCGCTTCGCCGATGCGGCAGGAAGGCAAGCCCGTGGCTGCGACGAGCTGACCGGCCTGCGCCGTCTGCACGGAGGTGAACCGGCTTCCATTGTACAGGCGCAGCTCGTTGATGCGGAAGGTCTCCTCGCCCACCGTCACCGCGTTGCGCACGGACAGGCGGCCGCTGACGAGCTTGAGGAAGGTCAGGCGGCTGCCTTGCGCGTCGTGGCGGATGCGGAACACCCGCGCGCCAAAGGGCGCGTCCGCGTCGTAATGCGTCTCCATCAGGCGGGAGAGGGCGTCCAGAAACTCCGCAACGCCCGTGTCCTGCAGCGCCGAGCCGCGAAACACAGGGAACAGCTTTTCCTCGCGGATGAGCCTGCGGGCGGTCACGTCCGTCTGCTGCTGGTTGGCCGTGCCGCTCAGGTAGGCGTCGAGCAGCGCTTCGTCGCGCTCGGCGGCAGCCTCGGTCAGCTCCTCGTAGGGCACACAATCGGGCGATAGCTTGCGGCGCAGCTCGTCAAGCACGCGGTCGGGGTCTGCGCCCACGCGGTCGGTTTTGTTGAGGAAGAAGAACGTGGGCACATGGCTGCGGCGCAGCAGCTGCCAGACCGTGCCGGTGTGCCCCTGCACGCCCTCGGCGCAGGAGACGACGAGCACGGCATAGTCCATCACGGCCATCGCGCGCTCCATCTCGGCGGAGAAGTCCGCGTGGCCAGGGGTGTCGACGAGAAAGACCTCGTGCTCCCCCATGCGGAACATCGCCTGATCGGAGAATATGGTGATGCCGCGCGCGCGTTCCAGCGGATGCGCATCCAAAAAGGCGTCCTGGTGGTCGACGCGGCCCATGGCGCGCAGGCTGCCCGCATGATAGAGCATCGCCTCGGACAGCGTGGTCTTGCCCGCGTCCACGTGCGCGAGTATGCCCAGCGTGATCTTCATCGCATTTCCCCCATGACACAGGAATGTATACGGCGAGGTGTGCCGTATACATTCCCTGACTGCCAAATACCTGTTTATTTCGTGACGCGCAGCTTGCTGCCGAACTTGAGCACCATCACCGAGGAGACCTTGACGCGGTAGGTATCGCGCATGTACTCATTGAAGATGCGCCACAGCAGCTCCTCGAGCGTGTGGCCCGGCTGGCCGAACAGCTGCTCCTCCGGATAGGAGCCCAGCAGCTTCTCCTGGTCGTCGCTGACGATGGAGAGCACGTATTCCTCTCCCCTGCGCCGCAGCATCAGGCACAGGTCGTCGCTGCGGAACAGCTCCTCCATCTCGGGCAGACCCTCCTGCGGGCGCCCGCGGTAGGCGGAGTAGCAGTCGCGCAGCACGGAACGCACCTCCTTGGTGAAGGTGTACAGGTACAGCTTTTTATACTGCGTGATGCGCGTGTGGTAGAAGTTGGGAACGCCCGTCAGCAGCCTGAGCGCCGCTTGGGTCAGCTCCTCGTACAGAAAGGTAAAATTGCCGTTCATCGCGCTGCTCCACTGCTCATAGGACAGCGCTTTTTCGATGCGCTCCTCGCGGCAATAACGGTTGGGCACGCGCACAAGCGCCTGCAGGTGCGCGCCGCGCGCATCCTCGCTGACCATCACGTCACACGTGGGCATGCCGGACGCCGCGGCCAGCTGCACGGTATCCAGATGATCGATGAGAAAGCGCCGCAGGCCGCTCGTGCCCGTGAGCACGAACCCCCGCATTCCCTCAACTGCGCCCATGTTCGTCGCCTTGAACATGTGACCACCTCCATGGGATGTTTACACCTATATTGTAAAGTTTGGTTTAATTCTTGTCAAGCGCAAACCGTCAGCGCGTGAGATTTCGCACCCAGTTGTAGCTGTTGAGCTTGAAAATGGCCACGAAGCACTTGAGCACCTGATCGCACTTTAGGCAGATGAACACCGCGACCGGCGGCCAGTTCCACCAGTAGGCCGCCATGGCGGACAGCGGCAGCACGATGCACCACATGAAGATGAAGTCGTTGTAGAGCACGAATTTGGTGTCTCCGCCGCCGCGCACGATGCCCGTCAGGCAGGCGACCTGATACGAGGTGCCCACGAGCGTGACGCTGAGCACTGTGGCAAACTGCCGCGCCAGCACAAGCGTCTGACCGGAGACCGAAAACAGCGCGATGATGGCGTCCCGCGCCACGAACAGCGCCGTGCCCGACAGCACGCCGATGCACAGGAAGATGACCTGCATGGAGCGGACGTACTCCTTGAGCTTGTCCATGGACGCGCCCGAGCCGATGGTCTTGCCGATGACCACGGATGACGCGCCCGAGCAGCCGTAGGCCGCGACGGAGATGACGCCGAATATGTTGGAGGCGATGGCGTTTGCCGCGATGATGGGGCCGCCCAGATGGCCGAGGATCGAGGACTGAATGCCCATCGCGACGCCCCACATGGCGTTGGAGAGCACCACGGGCGTGCCCACGCGGATGTAGTCGCGCACCAGCGTGCCGTCCAGCAGCAGCAGCTCGCGCAGCTTATAGCGCAGCTTCTTGTCAAACCAGATGTAATAGGCCACGACGATGAGCGTCTCGACGATGCGCGAGGCGAGCGTGGCGATCGCGGCGCCCGCCGTGCCCATGCGCGGGAAGCCGAGTCTGCCGTAGATCAGGCAATAGTTCAGGCAGACGTTGACCACCAGCGCCACCACGGAGATCAGCAGGCCCACCTTGACGGTCTCCACGGCCTTCAGCCCATTGAGCAGCGTGTTGGTCACGCAGAAGAACAGGTAGGAGAAGCAGACGATCTTCAGATAGATCGCGCCCTGCTCGATGACGGCCTGGTCATTGGTGAACAGAGACATGGCCCAGTTGGGGAAGCTGAACACCACCACAAAGAACAGCAGCGCCGTGACCACCGCAAACACCAGGCCGATGTTGATGATCTTTTTGATGGGCAGCGTCTCGCGCTTGCCCCAGTATTGCGAGCCGATGATGATGAGGCCTTCGCCCAGACCCAGCACCACCATCTGCAGCACGAACTGGATCTGGTTGGCCAGCGACACGCCCGAAAGTGCGTTTTCACTGTAACCGCCCAGCATCACGTTGTCCGCAAGGCCGACGGCGTTGACCACGATGTTCTGCAGCGCGATGGTGCACGTCAGGGTCAGCAGCGTTTTGTAAAACTGCTTGTCCCGGCTCAAAAACTTCATGTGTGTTCCACTCCCCTGGTTTTCTGTTTTTACACAAAACAGGATGACCGCCTCAAAGACGGCCATCCGGCTTGATGCTTTGGCTCTTATCCTTTGGTCACCTGCGAAATGCCCTTGATCTGGGAGATGACCCAATCGTAGTCATCCACCGTGATGACCTGGCCGCAGTATTCGCACTTGGCGCTGTGGTTGACGTCGAGCGGTGCACCGCAGTTGGGGCAGTGCAGGTCGGTCACGTCATCCTTCTCCTTGGTGCCGTGCTCCAGGCTGCGGATCAGCGTCCACTCGTAGGTCATGAATTTCTCGGCCGTCTTGCTGCCCGAGACCACCGCGCCGGTGGCGTCGTTGACGGTGTAGTCCACGATGCGGGTGCGCAGCTCCACCACGAGGTTGTCGTTGACCTGATCCTGGTAGTAGCCCACGATGCGCGCGCCCAGCACGGAGATGCGCTCGACGTAGTTGGTCTGGCCGTTGCGCTTGAGTGCCTCGAGCTGACGATCGAACTGGCTGTAGAGCGCGTCGGTCATCAGCGGGCGCATGGGCTCCCACTTCTTGTCCTGCCAGCAGTTCTGCATCTGCACATAGGCGTTGGATACCTTTTCCAGCAGCTCCTGCTCGGAGAAATTGGGGTCCTTTGCCTTAAGCTCCTTGGGATCAACGGTGGGTTTGTTGGTGGGCGCACCGCCCTGCGGCCTGGGGCCGGTGGACGCTGTGCCGCCATTGCCGCTGCTGCCGCCCGAACCGCCACCGTTCTTATTATTCTTATTGCGGATGATAAAGTACACAATGATCACCGCCACAACGATGAATATGAACTTTAGGCTGCCGAAGTCCAGATCGGAGCCCGAATCGCTGTCGCTGTAATAGTATGTGGAGCTGTCAGAGCCCCAATCGGAGTCCCAGTCGGAATCGCTGCCCCAATCTGAGCTGCCCCAGTCGGAGCCGCTGTCCCAGCCTCCGCCGTAATCGGAATCGCCTGCGAAGCTGCCCGCGTCTGCCAGCGCGACGGACGACGCGCCCAAGAGCATCAAAAACACGAGCAGGAGAGAAAATACCCTGAATAGCTTTTTACGCATGCCGCAACACACTCCTTGTTAGTTATTTTACGATATTTTCCCCTATTTGGCAAGTGTGAGAAATTGTGCTATACTGTACCCCGTTGCAGGAGGTGTGAAATGAACGCGATCAACTATCAGAAGGTGCTGGAGCGCACGCTTGCGGGGCTGCAGGGCACGCCTAAGCTGCTGCTGCACAGCTGCTGCGCGCCCTGCTCTTCCTATGTGCTGGAATACCTCTCGCCCTATTTTGAGATCACGGTGCTGTATTATAACCCCAACATCTCCCCGCGGGAGGAGTACGAGGCGCGGCTTGCGGAGCAGAAGCGGCTCATAGAGGAGCAGCCCCACGTCCATCCCGTGCATTTGCTGGAAGGGACATACCGCCCGGAGGATTATTTTGCCGCCGTGCGCGGGCTGGAAGATGCGCCCGAGGGCGGCGCGCGTTGCCGCATCTGCTTTGAAATGCGCCTGCGCGAGGCTGCGCGGGCGGCGAAAGAGATCGGCGCGGACTGGTTCACCACGACGCTGACGGTGGGCTCCAAGAAGGACGCAAAGCTGCTCAACGAGCTGGGAACAAAAATCGAAGCGGAGACGGGCGTACCATATCTCCACTCCGATTTCAAAAAGCATGATGGTTACAACCGCTCCATTGAGCTGTCCGGCCAGTACGGGCTGTACCGGCAGAACTACTGCGGCTGCATTTTCTCCAAGATGAAGCGCCTAGGCCAGTGAGCGGATCTTCTGCGCCAGCGCCTGCGCAGAGGCCTCGTGCATGGGCTGACCGGGGTGGTTGCGCGCGCCCATGCCGTCCTCGGGGCCGTAGGGCAGCGCAAAATATTCGCATTTGGCGTCGCCCGTTTCGGCACAATAGGCATTGACCGCGTATGTCAGCTCCTCGCGCAGCGGGTCGCCCAGCAGGCCGTGCGCCCAGAGGATGTGCGCCTGCGGGTTGCGGGCGCGCAGCTTGTGCAGGAAGGCCACGACAGCCTGTTCCAGACGCTGCACGTCCTGCGCGTTG
Organism: Candidatus Spyradocola sp.; assembly: GCA_034113365.1. Taxonomy (GTDB): domain Bacteria; phylum Bacillota; class Clostridia; order Christensenellales; family UBA1750; genus Spyradocola. The sequence goes on along the minus strand of JAXEXP010000070.1, from coordinate 14,115 downwards.
CGCTTGCCGTCGGGGTCGGTGCGCTGCTTGAAGGTCTCGCCCGTGGCGGGGTCGGTGTGCGCAGGGGTGTTGAAGGCGCTGGAATCGTTGTGTCCCAGCGCGACGACCACCACGTCGGGCTGCCAGGCGGCAAAGTTGTTGGGCTCAAACGCGCCCAGCGCCGCGTTTTTCTCCCCTTTTAGCACGCCGCAGACCTGATCGTAATACTTGGGCAGCGCGCAGGCGGGGTCGTTGTCCCAGCTGGAGAGCACGCCCCAGCCGCTCTGGGAGAGCACGCGCAGGTCGGCGTCGAGCAGCTGCGCGGTGCGGAAGGCGTAGCCCCTTGCGGCGCAGAAGAACGTAGAGATCCAGTCCTCCTCCGCTTTGGCGCCGATCGCGCCCTCGCTGCTGGTCAGGCTGTCGCCAATGATCTCCAGGCGCAGTTTCTTTTCGGGTACGGGCAGCAGCTCGCCGTCGTAGCGCAGCGCATGGATTTTCAGCGAGCAGTCGGGGTCGGTGGGCATGGCCTGCACGTCGCGCACGAGATCGATGTGCTGCGTCTTTTCGGGATTGAGCCCGCGCAGCAACGGGATCCACGCGCGGCCCTTGGGCAGCGGGATGCGCGCCACATGCGCGCCGTTGAGCACCACGCTGAGCCACTGTTCATAGAGCGAATAATCGGTTTCGCATTCGAGCCAAAGCTCGGTGCCGCGGAAGCTCAGCTCCACGCTGCTCGCGGACCAAAAAAGCGTCAGCGGCTCGCGGCAGGGCGTGGTGCGCCCGTGCACGGCGATGTTTTTTTCCTGTGAAATGGGTACGGTTTTGAGCATGATTTCATCGACCTCCCCGGTATATTTTGCTCCCCTAAGTGTAGCGCACGGCGCACGGTGTTGCAAGCAGAATTCTCTTTTTTATGCGGAAACTTCCAGTGTAATGCGCTCCGATCGGGCAACAATAGTACCAGAACAAGCAAGGAGGTGAAACAAGCATGATGAATCAGCAGAATTCCAACACCAGCAAGAGCAAGATCTCCGTGCCTGAAGCGAAGGCTGCCCTGAACAACATGAAGTACGAGATCGCCAACGAGCTGGGCGTGAACCTCAAGCAGGGTTACAACGGTGACCTGTCCTCCCGTGAGGCCGGCTACATCGGCGGCTACATGGTCAAGAAGATGATCGAGGACTACGAAAAGCAGATGAGCGGCAAGTAAGGCCACAGCGCGTGTGACCTGAAGCTCATCCGAAAAACGGATGCGCAGCATCGAAAAAGGCTTGATTGCGGGAAAGTTTCTTCCGCAACCGGGTCTTTTTTCAGCTACGCTGTTCATATCGCTGCAGTAATGCCTGGTTTGATGTATGATAGCGTTTTGTTTCTTATCCGATCCCAATTCATGGAGCCCACGATGGAGCCTTAACCGGAACATCATCTCAGATACAACTAGACGTTCTGATCCGGAGAGGCGATGGTGAGCAGCTCACGCAGTGCATAATAGGCACTTTGGGCTGCTTCCTGCTTTCGGGCAGCGGCAGCCTGTGAGTTCTTCGCCTGCCGAAGCATTTCTGCACATTCCACCTGCACATTTCTGCGCATGGCGTCGCATTCTTTTTGCGTGTCAGAGATCATCTGCTCGGCACGAATGCGGGCTGCTTCCTCTATTTCATGGCAAATACTCTGCTGACGTTGGCTGAGCAAACGAATGTTGTCGGTGTACTGGGCGCATGCTCGCTGTGCAGCTTCGAACACGCCGTTGAGCTGGAGGGAGGCCTCGGCGATGGATCCGGCGTTGTCGATGGCGATGCGCCGGCTTGCGAGTTCTTCCTCTGCCTCGGCCAGCTTTTGCCTGCAGGATTCCAGCTCGCGCCCCTGCTCTATGAGCAGCTCCAGTAATTCCTCCCTGCTCAGCTTTTTCAGCTCTTTATCCGTCATGCCGCAATCCTCCAGGTCTGTGTCGTCGCATTTGTGTTCCAGCTGCGTAAATAAGATGTCTGCACAGCGGGCGAATAACCGCTCGTATTGAGATGATCCCCTCGAAATACTGCATTCAATTATCATTAGTACGTTAACACAAATCATGCCGGCATACAAGCCTGCCTGTATCCGTTGTCATGTTAACTTTATGTTCTGATTCAGCGTTTACTCCGCATATAATCTTCTTTTCACGAATTTCGTTTGCGCATGGAATTTTGTATTTCACCTAAGGCAAATATGCGCTTGTTTCTTACTCAATTAGGTCTGCTATTCTGAGAATAAACAGAGCCTGTTCGTGAACAGACAAAAAGGAACCGATCGCTCGGTTCCTTTTGAATGCGATGCAGCTTTACTTGCTCAGATACTTGGCGCTGACGTAGCGCAGGTGGCCGTTGAACTCGATGACCGCCCAGCCCTTTTCGATGCTGTAAACCTCAACAGCGGTGTTGCGGGACAGCGTGCCCACCTTGCCGTAGGAGGTGCCGGCGCCCTTGCGGACGTTCAGCGTGCGGCAGGTGACAAAGTAGGTGGTGGTGTCCTTGCGGGTCTCCTCGTAGTAGCCGTGCCAGGCGTTGGGATCATAGTATTCCCACACGTTGGAGCCGCTGTTGGAAGAGCCGTTCCAGGAGCTGCCGGAAGAACCGGAGTTGATCAGGCCGTCATAAACACCGTTGGAAGAAGAGGAACCGGAACCGGCGTTGATGTCGTAGTAGCCGTTTCCGCCCACAGCATACCACTCGTCCTTCAATTCCTTGCCATCCTTGTCATATGCAACGAAATGGACATAGCCGACGTCGTTCGGACGCACATTCATGGAAACGGAGAACGTCGAGGTTCCGGACAGCTTATAGTTGACAGCCTCGCCAACCTTAGTGCCTTCCTTCGTCTCATATGCAGCGATCCAAACGTTATCAACGGAAGAACCATTGGTAACGCTGACAGTCACCTGCTTCTCGAAATGGTCGACCTGCTTGGTGCTGTACGAAAAACTAGGAGTACCCGCGGCGTTCACACAGACGATCTGCGCCATCATGAGCACGAGCACGAGCAGCGCGGAAACGATCTTGGTAGTCTTTTTCACTTTCCTTACCTCCCACAAAGATTTCTTACCCATATTTTACAATATTGTTTCGAGAAATACAAGCCCTCTGGCTATGGAATTTCAATTATTTGTGTTGCGCCCTGCACCACGACCGTGGCCTTGCCGTCAAAAACCTCGTCGGCCTCGTCATACATCGCGCGCACGACCCAGACGCCGCTCTCGTTCACGTAGCCGTACAGGCCGTTGGTGGCCATGGCGGGAGCGTAGCCCTCGTTGAAGGCGCCCACCTGCGCGATGCCGTAGGAGAGCGTGCTGCCGTCGATAAACTGCGAGGTGGACAGGCTCGAGGAGAGCGTGCTGGCCGCGCTGGCTTCGGGCAGGAGCTGCATGGCAGAGGTGTCGGGGCCGTCCTGCGCGTCGCTTGCACGGGCCGCAGACTGCGGGAGCGTGCGCATCAGCACGCCGCCGGAGACGAGCATCACCACCAGGCAGGCCGCAGCCAATACGTAGGCGCCCCTTGGCACGCGGGGCCTGCTGCGCGGCGCCTTGTCGGTGCACAGCCGCTGATGGATGCGCTGCACCATGCGCTCGTCCACGTTCAGGTCTTTCAGGTTTTCGTCCGCAATTTCTTTGAATTGCTCAAGTCTCATCCTTCAATCTTCCCTTCAAGGCGTTCCCCAGCCGCGTGCGGGCGCGCATCAGGCGTGTGCGCACCGTCACCTCCGGGATTTGCAGTACCTTTGCGATTTCGCCGGTGGGCATGTCGTGATAGTAGAACAGCAGTACGACGTCCTTGTAGATGGGCGGAAGGTCCAGCACCGCTTCGTAGAGCATCTGCTTTTCCTCATTTTCCACCGCCTCCGCCTCGGGCCCGTTCTGCGGGTGCGGGGCGTCGTACCCTTCTATCATGGGCGAAACCCGCCGGTGCCATGCGCTCTTGAGCACATCCTTGCACAGGTTGATGGTCACGCGCAGCAGGTACGCCTTTTCACTTTGCTCATCCGGCAGTTGAGGCTGCTTTTTGTACATGCGGAGAAAGACTTCCTGACACACATCCTCGGCCTTGTGGCGATCCTTGAGATAGAAATAGGCCTGCCGCAGGACGAGGGAGCCGTACTGGCGAACCAGGCGGTCGATGTCGATGTTGTTCTGCTCCTGCATCTCCTCACCACCTTTCAAACGAAATGTATGGGAAACAAGTTCCAGCTTTTCTGCAACAATTTGGAAAAAACGCGTTTACAATTTCTTAATGGCTGATTCAGGGGCGCACCTGGCCGCTGCCGAAGATCTGATACTTGATGGTGGTCAGGTGCTCGGGGCCCATGGGGCCGCGGGCGTGCAGCTTCTGGTTGCTGATGCCGATCTCCGCGCCGAAGCCGAACTCGCCGCCGTCGGTGAAGCTGGTGGGCGCGTTGAGGTAGACCGCCGCAGCGTCCACGCGGTCGAGGAAGCGCTGGGCGCGGCTGACGTCGTCGGTGAGTATGGACTCGCTGTGGCGCGTGCCGTGCGCGTTGATGTGGTCGATGGCCTCATTAAGGCCGTCCACGATCCTGACCGCGAGGATGTAGTCGTTGTACTCGGTATCCCAGTCCTCGGCAGTGGCTTCCCCCGCCCATGGGCAGAGCTCACGGACGCGCTCGCAGCCGCGAATCTCCACGTTGCCCTCGCCGTGCAGCTTGTCCAGCAGCGCGGTGACAAAGGCGGGGTCGACGTCCTTGTGGATGAGCAGCGTTTCCATCGCGTTGCAGACGGACACGCGGCGCAGTTTGGCGTTCCACACCACGCGCTCGGCCAGGGCAAGGTCGCGGCAGGCCTTGTCGATGTATACGTGGCAGTTGCCGGTGCCCGTCTCGATGACCGGCACGGTGGCGTTCTGCGCAACGGCGCGGATGAGCCCTGCGCCGCCGCGCGGGATGAGCACGTCGAGGCAGCCGTTCAGGCGCATCAGCTCGTTTGCGGCCTCGCGGGAGGGATCGCGCACCAGGCTCACCGCGCCCTCAGGCAGCCCCGCTAGGCGCGCGCCCTGCTCCAGCGCGTCCATGATGGCGCTGTTGGTGATGATGGCCTCCGAGCCGCCGCGCAGTATGCACGCATTGCCCGACTTGATGCAGATGCCCGCCGCGTCGCTGGTGACGTTGGGCCGGGATTCATAGATGATGCCCACCACGCCCAGCGGCACGCGCTTTTGCAGGATGCGTAGGCCGTTGGGGCGCGTCCACATGCGGTCCGCGGTGCCGATGGGGTCGGGCAGCGCCGCCACATCGCGCAGGCCCTGCGCCATGTCCTTGACGCGGCGCGCAGTGAGCGTCAGGCGCTCGACAAAGGCGGCCTTCTGGCCCTTCTGCTGCGCAAGGCGGATGTCCGTCTCGTTTGCAGCAAGGATCCTGTCCATCTGATTGATGAGTTCTGCCGCCATGTATTCCAGCGCGCAGTTGCGCGTCTCAATGCCGCACACCGCCATATCCAGCGCAGCCTTCCGCGCGCGCTTTCCCAGTTCCAGGACCGTCTGTGCCAAATCCTGCCGCCTCCCCGTTCAAGGAAATACGGGCAACCCATCCATACACGGTTTGCCCGCAGTTTATATTATAGAAGCACAGAGCCACCCTTGTCAAACACTTCCGCCCTATGCGGCAAAAAATCACTTTCGCACGAAGCGGATGCGGCACACGTCGTCGCCGCGGGCGATGGTGGCGGGCAGCTCCAGCGTGCAGCCGAAGCTCTCGGCGATGCCGCGGTCGCCGCACATCGCGTGGTCGCACAGCGTGCGGATCTCCTCGTCGGAGCAGCCCTGCTTCTGCCACGCCTTGACCAGCGGGCAGTAGTGGAAGTCGATGTCCAGGTTGTCGTCGGTGCAGCGCAGCACCTTCATCTCGAACACCCACTGCGCGGGCTTGGTGAACAGCGTCTTTTTCAGGCCCTTGAGCGAGTCCCCGCCGCCCGCCTTCTGCCGCAGACCCGCACCCTGATACAGTCCGCAGCGCCGGATGGCGGGAGGCGCGTACTCCTGCGGCTCCAGTCCCTTTTTGCGCGCTTCGTCGCACAGCAGGTACATCCACAGCGCGCGGTGCTCCAGCTGCTCGCGGATGGCCACGATCAGCGGGTTTTTGATGCTCGGCTCGTTCTTGATGCTCATATTTCTCGTTCTCCTCCCGTTATGCTGGTCCCTGCCTGCGATTATACACCGCGCAGGCAGCGTGTGCAACGCAAAAACGCGCTACCTGTGCAGCAGCGCGTCGAGCATCATGCGGTCGGTGAGCACATAGCGGTGCAGCGGGCCGTCGCCGCGCTCGCAGACGAAGCCGCAGGCGCGCACCACGGCCATGGAGCGCAGGTTTTCGGCGTAGATGTTGGCGATGATCCTGCTGGCGCGCAGCTCGAAAAACGCGATGTTGACCGCCGCCCGCACCGCGGCGCTGCCGTAGCCGTTGCCCCACAGCTGCGTCCGCCCCACCGCGAACACGATCTTATACTCCCCTGCCGCCCCACAGCTCACCAGGCGCACAAAGCCCACAGCCGACCCGTCCTCCCCGCAGGCGATGCAGAACCTGCCCTCCCGACTCAGGCGCATGCCGTACAGCGGCTCGGGTACGGAGCGCAGCAGAGAGCGCAGTTCATCAGCGGCGCAGCTTTCTTCATTCAAATACCGCGTCACCTGGGGATCTTCCAGCCATTGAATCAACAAGTCTACATCCTGTGCCGTGATCTGCGCGCGCAAAAAAACAGAAGCGGCTTTCTTCATACGCTTACCTCACAGTAATGAACCAAAAGCCCTTCCATGCCATGCGCATCGACGGTTCTTTTTTTATTTGATTGGCTTTACCATATCATACCCTGCATGTTTTGTCAACCTTTGCGGCGCTATAGAGGAAATTCTTCTGTTTTTATTTGCAACCGGATCGCGGCATGGTATAATCAGATGGTATTGATAAGTAAGATTTGGGGAGAAGCTTATGGAATATGTACTGGTGACAGGCGCTTATGGCGGGATGGGACGAAAGACGGTGGAGCTTCTGAAGGCGCAGGGCTTCTGCGTTTTCGCGCTGGACCGCACAGTGGGCGATGCGGAGCCGGGCGTGATCCCGCTGCAGGCCGACGTGACCGACGTGCAGAGCGTGCAGGCTGCGCTGGAGCAGGTGCGCGCGGTCACCGACACGCTCTTTGCCATCGTGCACTTTGCGGGCATCTATCTGCTCGATTCGCTGGTCGAGATCGACACCGAACGGTTCCGGCAGGCCTTTCAGGTCAACCTGCTCGGGGTGTTTCACGTCAACAAGGCGTTTCTTCCTCTGCTGCACAGCGGAAGCCGCATCGTGATCACCACCAGCGAGCTGGCGCCGCTCGATCCGCTGCCCTTTACGGGCCTCTACGCCGTGACCAAGGGGGCGCTGGACAAATACGCCTACTCGCTGCGCATGGAGCTGCAGCTGCTGGGCATCTCCGTCTCCGTGATCCGTGCTGGCGCGGTGGATACGGACATGCTGGGCGTGTCCACGCGCGCGCTGGACCGGTTTTGCGCGGAAACGAAGCTGTACGCCTGCAACGCGGCGCGGTTCAAGGCCATCGTGGAAGGCGTGGAGGCGCGGCGCATACCGCCGGAAAGGATCGCGCAAAAGGCGCTCCGCATACTGCGCAAAAGGAACCCCGGCTTTGCCTACCCCATCAACCGCAATCCGTTGCTGCTCCTGCTGAACGCGCTGCCCAAGCGGCTCCAGCTGTGGGCGATCCGTCTGGTGCTCAAATAGGCGCCCTTCCCCTCGCATAAACAAAAAAGCACGCGAAAACGTGCTTTTTCTGTATGGAAATCAGTTGACCAGTGCAGCCCAATCCGGCTGCCTTTCGGGCGCGGATTCAAAGCGGAAGGTCAGTCTGTCATTCGGGTCGTCGTAGAGTATCTGCAGGTCGGGGGCGTTCATTTCGGCATACACGATCTCCACGCTGCCATCCTGACGCATCGGACTGTCGACCGCAGGCACCTCGGCGGCGGTATAGCGCACGATCAGTCCGGGTGGGTCGTTGAAGCACTCCTGTATGTAAGCCGCATAGGCTTCCAGTGACAGCGTCTTGTGGATGTTTCCCAGAATATAGTCGGTGGCGGAATAGTCAATCAGGTTGCCGCTCTCAGGCGCTGTGTCTATGCTGCTCCCTACGGCATGATAGTGCGTCAGGTCGATCACATAGTACCAGCCGTTCTGCAGTATGTAGTTGAACACATGGCCGTTGCCGTCCCGTTGGGAGTACGCGACGTAGCCGACCTCGTCATAGTCGCCGTCCAGTATGTAGTGCAGCCAGTTGGAGTCGGTGGCGCAGCAGCCGCAGTTGGTCAGCACCGCGTAATAGCCGGGCTTGTGATGCTCCCAGTTCAAGCCGTTTTCGCCGATGCGAACGTTGTCGTCAGCAGAGAGGAAGCCGCCCACCTGATAGAGCTGCAGCGCCTCGTAGAGCGTGGAGATCGCGCTGCGCTTCTCCTCAGGGGTGTTCTGCGCCATCTGCGCGATCTGCGCGTTGGTGTAGCGGCTCTCGCCCAGCGCGCGTGCGGGCACCCAGTAGACGCCGGGGTTCACCTCCACCTCAAACGCCGCATCATGGCGCAGCGTTGCCAGATCCTTGCCTTGATCCTGCGCATAATCCACGGCGGGCGCAGCAGCGTCCGTAGTGGCTTCATTTAGATCATACACACAGCTGACCGTATAGCGCTGCCCGGCATCGTCCTCGTAGGTGAAGCGATACGTCCGCTGATCGAAAGGCGCGGGATTCGGGTGCCAGTCGTCGTAAGCGACCCCGGTGCTCGGCTCCAGCAGATAGAGATCCATGGATTTACATTCTTCTTCATCGAGAACGCGCTCGCCGATCGGACTGCCTGCCTCAGTACTCACGATGTCAAATTGAACCAAACGCAGCTGTTTATCGGTGTAATTGATCAGGTCTGCATGGAAGTGGTAGTCCGTGCCGTTGACCAGTACGACCTGCAAGGGATAGGTGACTTCACCGGGCGCGCTGATGCCTTCCTGGTAATCCGCTGGGGCTTCCTGCGGCTGTGCGTCGCTCTGCTGCGGCACTTCACTCTGCTGAGGTACTTCATCCTGCTGCTGCGGCCGCTGCTCTTCTCTCTGCTGATCTTCCGCAGGGGCGGCGTCTTGGCGCAGCATTTCGATCACCTGAATGGCCATGTCGTACTCGCCCCTGTCCAGCAGCGAGAGGATATAGTCATAGTCCGCGTTGCCGGTGCCGCTGCTGCAGGCGGTAAGCGTCAGGCACAGCACCAGCGCCAGCAGCAGAGAAAGCGTTTTTTTCATGTCCAGTCACTCCCATGATGTCTATAATAAAGGAAAACGCCGACGCGAACGGTATGCTGTCCACGGCGGCGTGGTGCCGAAGGCGGGGCTCGAACCCGCACGGAGTTGCCCCCTCGGGATTTTAAGTCCCGTGTGTCTGCCATTCCACCACTTCGGCATATTAAAGATTTTACCACTCGACGAGGGGTTCGTCAATACTGTTCCGCAGTGTGCAATTTCTGTTGAATAATTAAGGCTTTATATGGAAATTCAAGAAGCGGTGTGCTAAAATGAATAGGCCAAAAAACTTAGGAGGGCGACTCAAATGGACGTCAATATCAAAAATACCTGTTCCAGCCCCAAAGACCTGCGCATCACGGATCTGAAGATCTGTGAGGTGTATCAGCGTCCCGGCGGAGGCGTTTGGGCGTGCAACCCCGTCATCCGCATCGATACCAACCAGGGCGTGTACGGCTACGGCGAGGTGCGCGACGGCGGCTCTGCGATGTACGTCAAGATGCTCAAGCGCGTGCTCATCGGCGAGAACCCCTGCAACATCGACAAGATCTTCCGCCGCATCCAGCAGTTCGGCGGCCGTGCCCGTCAGGGCGGCGGCGTGTGCGCAGTGGAGATCGCGCTGTGGGATCTGGTGGGCCGCATCTACGGCATTCCGATCTGGCAGATGCTGGGCGGTCAGTTCCGCGACAGGATCCGCATCTACTGCGACACCGACGTCGAGGGCAAGGACACGCCCGAAGCGATGGCCGCCGCGCTGATCGAGCGTCAGCACAAGAACGGCTACACGTTCCTCAAGATGGACGTGGGCATCGGCAACCTGATCGGCATCGACGGCACGCTGACCGCGCCGCTGGGCTGGGTCGAGGAAGGCCGTGCCATCTCCGCGCGCATCGCCAAGGCGCAGGAAGAGGGCGACGACATGGCGCTGCGTCAGGCCAAGGCCGACATGTACTACTACCAGAACGTCGCGCATCCCTTCACCGGCATCCACGTCACCAAGAAGGGCCTGGACGTGCTGGAGGAGCGCGTGCGCATCATCCGCGACATCATCGGCTATGACGTGCCGCTGGCTACCGACCACTACGGCCACATCGGCCTGGAGGACTGCATCGCCATCGCTCAGCGCCTGGACGGCTACGGCCTGGCCTGGCTGGAGGACATGGTGCCCTGGCAGTACACCGACCAGTATGTGCGCCTGTCGCAGAGCTGCAAGACGCCCATCGCCACCGGCGAGGACTGCTACCTGCTCGACGACTTCAAGCCCCTGCTCGACGCGCGTGCGGTCGGCGTCATCCATCCCGACATCCTGACCTCCGGCGGCATTCTGGAGACCAAGAAGATCGGCGATTACGCGCAGAAGAAGGGTGTTGCGATGGCCATGCACATGGCGGAGACCCCCGTTGCCGCGATGGCGTGCGTGCAGTGCGCCGCGGCCACCGAGAACTTCCTGGCGCTGGAGTTCCACAGCCAGAAGATCGTGGACAAGTGGTCGCAGCTGGTCACCGGCCTGCCCATGCCGCTGATCGACAAGGGCTACATCGACGTGCCCTACAAGCCCGGCCTGGGCTTCGACGGCCTGAACGAGGACCTCATCCGCGAGATGAACCCCGCTCACCCCAAGGACATCTGGCAGTCCACCGACGAGTGGAACGACTGGGATTCCCACGACCGCCTGTGGTCCTGATCGCATCAAAAAATTGGACCGGGAGTTGCAACTCCCGGTCTTTTTCATTATACTGGTATTCAAAGATCAGGAGGTGACCCGCGATGCCCTCTCCCCTTGCCTATCTGACCCGCAGAGCGCTGCGCGTGGTGGCCAAGCCGCTCATTGCGCATGTGGACGTGCCCTCTGCGCGGCTTTTGCAGGAAAAGATCGGTCAGATGCAGCGCATGCTGAACCCGGCCTATCTGCGCTGCACGCTGCTGGACGCGGGCGGCGTGCCGGTGGAGCGCATCGACGCGGCGGACGCGCCGCCCAGCCACCGCGCGATCCTCTACCTGCACGGCGGCGGATTCATCAGCGGAAATCTGCGCTACACGCGCGCATTCGGCGGCGTGCTGGCCGCGCAGACGGGGCAGAGCGTGTACGCGGTGGACTACCGTCTCGCGCCCGAAAACCCCTACCCCGCCGCGCTGGACGACGTGTTTTCCGCCTACCTGCACCTGCTCAACTGCGGCATTGCTGCGCGGGACATCACCGTCGTCGGGGAATCGGCGGGCGGCGGGCTGGTCTACTCGCTGTGCCTGAAGCTCCGGGACAAGGGGCTGCCCATGCCCGGCGGCGTGGTGGGCATCTCGCCCTGGGCGGACATGAGCTGCTCGGGGGCATCCTACCTGCGCAACGCCAAGCGCGACCCGGCGCTGCCCGAGGAGGCTGCGCGCTTCTATGCGCGCCTGTACGCGGGCGGGCACGAGCGGGAGCCCTACGCCTCCCCCATCTTCGGCGATTTTTCCGGCATGCCGCGCTCGCTGATTTTCTCGGGCGGCGACGAGGTGCTGCTGGACGACGCCATTTCCCTGGACGCGCGCATGAAGGCCGCGGGCGTGCCCTCCATGATCATCGTGGAGCCGGACATGTGGCACGTTTATGTGCTCTTCGGCCTTCCGGAATCAAAAAAGGCGCTGCATCTGATCAGCGCCTTTGTATCCGAGACCCAGCTGGAGCGGTATCCCGCCCCGCTCTAGCCCTGAACCAGCCCAAGCAGCAGGCGCGCGCAGGCGTCGACGCCCAGCTTGCCGCTGTCCAGGCAGATGTGATAGCCTGCCTTGTCGCCCCACTTGAGGTTGTAATTGACGTTGTAGAAATTGGCGCGGCGCTTGTCGTAGCGGCGCAGCACGGCCGCGGCCTCCTTGGGGTCGTGGCCATATTCCTCTACCGCACGGCGCAGGCGCGCGTCGTCGTCGGCGTGGATGAACACGCGCAGCACGTCGGAGCGGTCCTGCAGAATGCAGCCCGCGCTGCGGCCCACGAACACGCACGGGCCCTCGCCCGCCAGCTCCCGGATGATCTCCGCCTCGGTGTAGAGCAGCATGTCCTCCGGGGAAAGCAGATCGCCCTCGCCGCGCAGCGTGCGGTTGTAGGCGGCAATGAAGGAGTAGAACATGCTGCCCGAGGCCGTCTCCTCCAAATGCTCGATGTATTCGGCGGTCTGTCCGTTGCGCTCGGCCGCCATTTCCAGTATTTCGCGGCCATAGCAGGGCACGCCCAGCTGCGCGGCCACCTGCTTGCCCACGGCGCGTCCGCCGCTGGCATACTGCCGTTCGATGGTGATGATCCTATACTTAGACATCAAAACACCCCCTTCTTTATGTTAAGTATTCGTTGCGTATCTGATAAATTCCTGCTGATTTTCAGTTGTTTTGCGCTTTTATGTAAAGGAAACGGCGCCCGGTTTCTTGGCATTTCTGCCTGAACCGGGCGCCGGTGTTTTTATGCGAGTCCGTTCTGCTGCATCCACAGCACGATTTCGCCGTTGGTGGCGTACCAGACGTCGTCGCGGCGGGCGAGCTTTTCGCAGAAGTCCTCGATGACCTCCCAGTTGCGGTTCACGTCGAACTCGTAGCTGTGCCCCCAGACGTAGAAGAGGCGCAGGTCGTCCCCGGGAGCGAGGAAGTCGTCCGCAAGCTGCATCAGGCGCGGATTGTTGTGGTGACAGGTGGCCTCCCAGGCCAGCGGATTCTTGGGCAGCGCGAAGGTTTCCGTGGAAATGGTGGTGCGGCCGTAAAACAGACCCTGATCTTTTACCGCCTGCATGATGCGTGCATCGCAGTCGCCGAAGGGATAGGCCATACCGACCATGGTCTGTTTGAACTGTTCCTCAAGGTTGTGCTTGTCGGCAGCCAGTTCCTGCGCGAGCTCCTCGTCGGAGAGCTTGAACAGGCCGGGATGCGTCAGCGTGTGCACGGCGACCTCGTGGCCGCGATAGAGCGCGGGGAGCACGTCGGGCTGCATGCGGCGCACGAGCACATCCTTGTTCTGCCAGGTGTGTTCCTTGGTCTGGATGCCGGAGTTGAGGTTGAACGTGCCTTTGAGGCCGTAGAGGTTGAACAGCTGCACCAGGCGCATGTCCTGGGAAATGCCGTCGTCGTAGGAAAAGGTGAGCGCGCGGGTCTTGCCGCCAGGGAAGGTCAGCATAAGGTTCCCTCCTTTACGCAGATCTCATCCCAGATGCAGTGGCCCAAGTTCATGGTGGACACGCCCACCGCGCCGGTCAGGTAGGGATGATCCTCGTCCGTCCAGGTCAGCAGCACCTTGCCGTCCACCGCGATCTCGATACGATTTCCGACCGCGGTCGCTTTGATTTCGTAACTCTTGCCAAATTCCCAACCGAAGTCGGTTTCTGCGACGACCTGATAGTTCAGGTTCTTCTTGTAGAGCCGCAGCTTGCCGCCCTCGTACAGGCCCGCGGCGTAGCAGCGCGCGGCGCCCTGCACGCGGAACTCGAGGTTATGGCCCTTGCCCGTGACGGGCGTGAGCACGGTGGACACGCGCACGTCCTTCCAATGGGAGGAGCCAGTGAAGGTCTCGGCAAGCTGCGCGCCGTGACCGTGCAGCCTGCCCTGCTCCAGCGTCCACGAGCCGACGTTGTACATGAACTGGCTGATCTCCTCGTGGAGGTTGTTCCAGTGCTCGATGCGCTCCTGCTTGAAGTCGACGAGGTAATCAGTGCCGCCCTCGATGCTGAAATCGTCGATGTAGGCCGTCAGCTGCGCGCCCTTTGCGGGGATGAACTCCACGCCCACCTGGCACACCAGCTCGCCCTTGCCCGCGGGGATGTCCATGCTGATCTCCGTCCAGTCGTCAGCGGCGAGGTTTGCGGCCTTGCCGTAGTGGAA